>DYLD01000186.1 GCA_020722315.1 Syntrophus aciditrophicus | reverse complement strand
GCCTTGAAAAATCTATATATCCGCGATCCGTAGTGATAACGGCATCCTTTTCCAGCTTTCCCTGTATGTAAGCTGGGCAAATGCAAGGCAGAGGAACTGATCATAACAGGGGAATTTTCTGACCCGGTGATGGCCCTTGTATTTTTTGACGCATTTGTTAAACTCATAACGTGGCAGATGCTCCAGTATCTGTGCAAAAACTGTCTTCCCGGAATTCACTGGCGACCCTCCTCCAGATTATTGGGAGAAAGGTACATGCCGTAAAAAGCAATGTAAATTGAAATCAAAAAAACGAAAAACGTTCATTTGTTATCAGATATCAATATGTTATGTGGCGGTCCGTCAACTTTAACCGGACAGCCGTGGGCGCAGATGATTACAAGCGAGTAGTGACCTCACAACGTGAGGAAAAACTAGGGAGGTAGCAATGGATAGGGATCACGTCGCTTCATCTATGATCGCAAGTATCGGGTATGATCAATCCTCGGGCACTGTGGACGTGGAGTTTCGGTCGAGCGGGCAGGTGTGGCTGTAATACGATGTGCCGGAATCCCCATACAACAACGTTCGTGCGGCTTGCTCATTAGGGAAGGCTTTCAATGCTATTATCAAAAAGCACTTCAGAGAAGCGCGAGTTCGATAGGACGGCCGTTGAATAGTGATAATTTGGACAGCCACCGATTATCATTCGGATTATCAATCAGGTCCAAATTGAACATTTCGCGTTTCCAAGATGATTGTTTTATTGATATAAAGACAGCTTGCCCCGATAGTAAAAGGAGGTATGGCGCGTGAAATTAGAGAAAAGTCTAAGACTGAAACGCAACGATATCCTGCTTCTGGCTTCACAGCATGGGGCAAAAAATGTCAGGATTTTCGGTTCTGCCGCCAGAGGGGAAGCAGGGCAGGAAAGCGACGTGGACTTTTTGGTAAAAATGGAAGATGGACGCAGCCTCCTCGATCTTAGCGCTCTTGTCGCGGATCTTCAGGATATTCTTGGGCGGAAGGTGGACGTCGTTTCTGAAGACGGTCTTTACTGGCTGCTGCGACGGAAGATTCTCAAGGAGGCTAAGCCGTTATGATGAAAGATCCCCGTGTTTACCTAGTCCAGATACTTGAGCGGATCGATAGAATCCATCCAGTATACTGCCAGTGGAAAGAACACTTTTTTTTCCGACCTGCTCACCCAGGATGCCGTCATCAGAAATTTTGAAGTGATCGGTGAAGCGGCCAAACACATTCCGGAAGAGTACCGTGAAAAATACCCGTCTATTCCGTGGAGGGCGCTTGTGGGTTTCCGCGATATTCTGATCCATCAGTACGAAGGGGTGAGCATTGCAGAGGTCTGGCAAATCGTGGAACGGGACCTCTCAGGTCTGAAGGCTTCTATTTCTGCCATTCTCCCACCGCTTGATCAGATCGAAAGGGAGCTTACCTGTGACAGCTCCCCGGATAGTGGGGATTAAAGATTCAAAATGAGTCACTAAAAAAAGGCCCCAGCGGTGGTAAAGCCTGTAGATCTGTAGTATAGATAGAATAATGATAAAGAACGCATACATATTGGGAAAATTCGAAGATGACCTCATCAGAAGCGAAACAAAGAGATCGGCAGAGCAGTCTTTTGAGCTTTTTACAGCGATGTGGGAGGAAGGGGTTGTCCTTGGCGGTCTGCCTCCCTCAGACCCATGGGAAGGCATCGACGTGGATGTCCGGATTGCGAGGATACTGAATTCATGTTTGACAAAATCCTTGCCCGATTAGGCGCAACGCTGAACGAAAGCAACCTGCCTTACATGATCATCGGCGGACAGGCCGTTCTTCTTTACGGGGAACCGCGCCTGACCAGGGATATCGACATTACCCTCGGCGTCGGCATTGACCATCTCGATGCGCTTCTCCAAACGATGAAAAAGATCCCCCTCAGAGCTCTTCCCGAAAACGTCGCAGCATTTGTGCAACAAACCATGGTTCTTCCCGCTATAGACGAAGCGACGGGAATCAGGGTGGACTTCATCTTTTCATCTACACCCTACGAATCGCAGGCCATCAACAGGGCAAACCATATAAGGATCCTTGGACAGGATGTTTCTTTCGCGAGAGTATAAGACCTGATTATCCACAAAATTTTTTCCGGCCGTCCCAGAGATATGGAAGATGTAAGAATCATACTGCTGAAAAACCGGGACATCGATACCCGGTCCATTGAGATATGGCTGATGGAATTTTATGCCGCCGCAGATGAAAAGATTTTCTTATCCGCATTCAGAGCCCTTTTGAAGTGACACAGGGGGAAACTGCTCATTCTTTCAAATTCTATCAGCACCGCCGACACCAAAGGAAAAACATGAAGATTCTGCACACATCAGACTGGCACCTCGGCCGCACCCTGTATGGCCGCAAGCGATACGAAGAATTCGAAGCCTTCCTGAACTGGCTTGCGGCGCTCATCGAGAGTGAAAATATCGATGTGCTGCTCGTGGCGGGGGACGTGTTTGACAACAGCACCCCGAGCAACCATGCCAAGGAACTGTATTACCGTTTCCTATACCGCTTGGCGGCCGCTCCAAACCGCCATGTCGTGGTCACGGCGGGAACCACGATTCGCCGTCGTTTTTGAACGCCCCCCGGGAACTCCTGAAATTTCTCAACATCCATGTCGTTGGGTGTGCCTCCGCTGCCACCGGAGTCAGCACCGCGCCAAAAAAACCGGTCAAAAAACCCTTCTGGAATTGGACATGAACTCGATGCAGGGGGTTGCCAAGCGCAAGAAGGATACAATGGATCAGTTTCGCGCCGCCTGAGAAAACAGGGTGCAGAAAGGTCGCTCCGTATAATAAATCAATTTTCTTTTCTACACCCGTTCTTTGAATTCCTTTCCGAGGAGTCCCTCGGGCCGGAACAGAAGAACAATGATGATGATTAAAAAGGCAAGCGTATTCTTGAAGGCGATCGTGATGTAGCCCCCCGCCAGACTTTCCGCCAGTCCGAGGATCAAGGCGCCGACAATCGCGCCGGGCAGGCTCTGCAAACCTCCGAGAACGGCGGCCGCGAAACCCTTCAGGAACGGCTCCAGCATGAAAAAGGGGTCAAGCAGCAACGCTGGCGCCAGAAACAGGCCGGCGAGCACGCTGAAAGCCGCGGCGAGTCCCCAGGAAACTGAAAGTACCATACGGGTCGGTATTCCTAGGGTTTGGGCCGCAGGGAGGTTTTCCGACGTGGCCCTCATCGCGAGGCCGAGGCGCGTTTTCTGTACGAGCAGGTAAAGAAGAATGCTCGCAATGAAGCTTATCGCAAGCGTGCCTAAATTGAGCTCGCTGATTACGATCCCGCCGAATTTCCAGAGCTTCGAATCGGAGAGCGGGAAATCCAGTGATTTCGTGTCGGTTCCCCAGATGTACGATATCGCCCCCTGAAGGATCAGACTGAGGCCGACGGTGATGATGATCTGTCCGAGCGATGTAACGTTTCTCCTCTGCGCCGGGATCAGGATTACAAAGTAAAACAGCATGGCAAGCAGCGCGCCTGCCAGTATCGCAATCGGAAAGGAAAAAACAGGAGCCAGACTCATGCCGAGCATTGTGAAAGCAACAAATGTTCCCGCCGTGGCCATATCGCCGTGGGCGAAATTTAAGATGCGGGTCGCCCGGTAGATGATCACAATACCAAGCGCAACGAGCGCATAGACGCTCCCCGTGGACAATCCGGAAATGATGTACTGCATCAATAGCTGCATGAATTTCTCCTTGGACGATCGTATTTCAGGGTTTCGCGGAGCTCTCTCACACAATTTCAGTCGCGTTCAGAAAGCTTGTGGTCAAGACTACGCTTCGCTTCGCGAAGTTTTTTCTCCCCATAAACCTTCAAACCGCGCTTCATTAAACCACCTCTGGGAGACCTTTGCACAACGCCGCCTTCGCGCTCATAAATCTTTTTCGACCCCGCAACGTCTCGCGGCGGC
>DYLD01000185.1:2605-4055 GCA_020722315.1 Syntrophus aciditrophicus | reverse complement strand
GTCTATCAGATGACAGGGAAAAGACTAATCTCTCTCTATGCCGCAGACAAGCCGAGACTTGATGAAATCCTGAAAGAAAAACTGTCGAAATATATGCTTTTAGAAAAACCATAATGTAAAAGGAGTTCTTATGGAGAAGCAAAAAAAAACTGACATCGAGGGACTTATGAAGTTCCTCCAGGAAAACAAAGTGGACAGGGGCGTGATGGCGGATTTGCGGCGTGGATTCAGCAAAGCCACTGAATCCAGGGCATGGCCACATATTGCGCCATTCTGCGATCTTCGCAGCCCACGGGATCGGGAAATCGTGCAGACAATTGCCGCCGGCTTCGCAACCGTCGGGGAAAGCGCGAATTGTGGCAACATGGGCGAGACCATGCACAAAATCGCAACCGAAGATGGCAAAGGGAATGACGGGCTGAAAACTTTCGAGAGTCGTTTCAGACGATTGCTTTCAGCATCAAGTGCGGAAGAGGTCTGCGGCTTCCTTCCGGGAACTGTCCGCACGGCAAAGACAAAAGGCGTGGCTGTGAATTTTTATCAGCTCTTCAATGATCTTCAATTCTGGTGCGACAAGGTGAAAATCCAATGGGCCGCATCCTATTGGGTTACTAATAAAGTCAAAGGGGGTGAGGATGACAATGAAATATCTGACAAGGATAACGGCTGACAAAAAGTATGCCCTGTCATTGGGGATAAGCGATGCCTACGATTGGCATCAGACTCTATGGAAGGCATTCCCCGGACATGACGGCGAGGAACGTTCCTTCCTTTTCAGGGTGGATGAAAACGAAAATCTCTTCCTCGTATATCTCCTGTCCGAACTGCCAGTTTCAAAGTCGGACTGGGGTGAATGGGAGACAAAGAAGATAGCGGACTCTTTTCTTTCGCATTCGACCTATCGCTTCAAGTTGAGGGCAAACCCGACGAAACGAAGCAACAACGGTGACAACAAAGGGAAAAGGGTTGGTCTCTACAAAGAGGAAGAATTGAGGAAATGGCTGGCAAGAAAAGCCGAACAATCCGGGTTCAAGACTGCTAATTTCGCAGTCTCAAAACCAGTAAGCGAGTTTTTTAACAAAAAAGGAGCAATGAGTAACAAGTTGAATCGAGTTGACTTCGAGGGAAACCTCGATGTGGTAGACAAAGAAAAGTTCAAAAAGGCCTTCAATGAAGGCATTGGCTCCGCCAAGTCACTTGGTTTCGGAATGTTGATGCTTAAAGCAATAAAATAAACAAACAGAAAAGAAGGAGAAGAAAAATGAAAATGATCGAACTGCACATCGTCCAGTCTTTCCCGGTAACCTGTCTCAATCGGGATGATCTGAACTCACCCAAATCGGCGACCTTCGGCGGTGTCGAGCGCGCCCGCGTCTCCAGCCAATGCTGGAAACGCGCAATAAGAATGCTGGCAAGGGAGAATGAGAAAGGAGTGTTTGAAGGAAAAAGA
>DYLD01000185.1:0-2505 GCA_020722315.1 Syntrophus aciditrophicus | reverse complement strand
GCAGACATATCCCTGTTCGGTCGAATGGTCGCTGATGATCCTACCCTTACGCTCGAGGGAGCTGCCAATTTCAGCCACGCGATTTCTACACACAAGGTCAGCAATGAAATAGATTTCTTTTCCGCCGTTGACGATTTGAAGCCGGAGGATTCTGAGGGCGCAGGACATATTGGAACACTCGAATTCAACTCCGCATGCTATTATCGCTACATCGGGATAAATATAGATTTGCTGAGCGACAAAGATCATCTTGCCCATTTCAGCAAGGAAGAGCTTGACAAAGTGCTCGATGTCTTCATCAGGGCCTGCCTCCAGGCAATCCCAACGGCGAGGAAAAATTCAATGGCCGGATATGAGATACCGAACTATGTCCTGGGCCTACGCCGGACAGGGCAGCCTCTTTCTCTCGCCAATGCCTTCGAAAAACCTGTAAAAAGCAACGACGGATATGTCGAGAAGTCTGTCCAGGCCCTCAAAGAATATTTTTCAAAAATAAAAGGCATTTGGGGAATAAGGGCGGATGTCGAAAGAGAAATTCCAACTGTCGGGATAGAGGATTTTGTGAAAGCACTTGTTGGAGGAATTGGAAATGAGTAGTTCTATCGCTCTCTATCTCGACGGCCCCATGCAGTCCTGGGGATATATGAGCAAGTTCGATCGGCGGACAACGCTCGGATTTCCGACAAAAAGCGGCGTCGCAGGAATGATTTGCGCCGCCATGGGAATAGGAAAGGACAATCTCGAACAACTTGCGAACATCGCAAACCTCGATATGAAAGTCTACGCCCTGGCGGGTGGAAAATGCGAAATTCGCAGAACAACAGATTATCACACGGTCGGCGGCGGATTTGATGAAAAAAAATCACCTTATGAAAAGCAAAGCATTGTCAGAAAAGCAAGCGGGGGGGTTGGTGACACTGTTCAAACCTATCGCGAATATCTTCTCGACGCAAAATTCGGGGTGATTTTGTCGGGTGATGAGGATTTGCTCAAAGCTATTGACAGCGCCTTGCGGAATCCCCGATGGGGCGTGTGGCTCGGGAGAAAATCATGTGTGCCGACCGCCCCCATATCGCAAGGCATCCACAAATCGGAGGAGGAATCAGTGTCTGCAATCAAGGAGGCTTTCGAGAAGACTCACGGCGAGAAATGCGAAATCCGCAGAACCATCACGGATGTTGCGAATTTCGTGGAAGGCAGCGACAGCTATATGGATTTCCCGACAGACTTCGCTGAAAGAAAGTTCTCCGTCAGGAGAGTAAGCGCAGGATAAAAAATGCCAATCTTTGAAAAACCACCAAAGGAAACCTTGTCCCCGGCAAAGGAAAGATGGACTCCCATCTACCTTGAACACGGAAGACTCGAGGTTGACGATTCGAGCGTAAAATGGATCGGAGCCGACAAGACTGTGATCAGGCTGCCGGTTGCCACCCTCAGCGCAATTCTTCTCGGACCAGGAACAACAATCACCCACGCCGCGATAAAAGCCTGTTCCGACTGCAACACCCCAGTCTGTTGGGTCGGTGAACAGGGAATGCGGTTTTATTCCTTCGGCGTGGCTCCGACTCATGCGAACGACAATGCCAGAAAGCACGCCGAATACTACGCCTCCAGAATAAAACGCGCGGAAATCGCAAGAAAAATGTTCCTTAAAAGATTCCCGCACGAGGAAGTTGAAGGCAAGGACATAAAGGAGCTTCGTGGCATGGAGGGAAAAAGAATCAAGGCATTGTATGAGCAAATGGGATATCGCTTCGGAGTAACCTGGAAGGGAAGAAATTATGATGCAAACCATTGGGAGACTGCCGATGGCATAAACAAGGCCGTTTCCGCGGCAAACGCCTGCTTCTACGCCCTATGCTCCGCGATAATATGCTCCATGGGGTATTTGCCTCAGCTCGGATTCATCCACGTCGGAGGAACATTGCCCTTTGTATATGATGTCGCGGACGTTTACAAGCCAATATCCACGCTCGAGGCTGCGTTCGAGGCATTGTCAATCAACAAGAAAGCCAATGAAGAGGACGTGATTTCGCTGCTCAAGAAAAAAATAGAAGAAAAGGAACTCGTCAAAAAAATACCAAAAGATATAGAGGAGCTTATGCAATGACTGTCCTGATCGCAAACAACACTCCGGATGCTATCCGAGGCATGCTAAAACGTTGGTTCATCGAGCCAAAACCAAATGTCTTCGTCGGAACTGTAAACAAAAAAACAAGGGACAAGACAATTGAATATGTATTGAGAAATGCTAAAGACCTCGGGTTGCTGATTATAGCAACAGAAAAAAATTCACAGGGTTTCATCGTCAAAAATTTTGGCCAGACCGATAGAATCCCAGTAAAAAAATCCGGCCACTTCCTCGTCGCCGAAAAATGGCAGGAAAACCAAAATGATAAGGAAATGCCAGAAAATCCACTGCTCAAAAACAGCTACGTGTGGTATACCCCAAAATAACAAACACAATATATTGCTATTTTCCCCACGCACGTGGGGATGGACCGC
>DYLD01000025.1 GCA_020722315.1 Syntrophus aciditrophicus | reverse complement strand
CCGCCGCGAGACGTCGCGGGGTCGAAAAAGATTTATGAGCGCGAAGGCGGCGTTTGGCAAAGGTCTCAATGATTCTACAGGGGCATTCGCTATGGAACTTCTTGACACACTGATTCTCGGGGGCACAATACTCGTTATGGATGACAAAAACACGGTTATCCACAACGGCGCGATCGCGATTGACCGGGATAAAATCATTGCGGTTTCCGATACCGGCGATATCGAAAGGCGCTTTAAGGGACGTACAGTACTTCATGCCGAGAATTCTATCGTTATGCCGGGGATGATAAACGGGCACACGCACGCGGCGATGACCTGCTTTCGGGGAATCGCCGATGATCTGGATTTAATGGAATGGCTTCACAGCTACATCTTTCCCGCCGAAGCAAGAAATGTAAACCCCGAGCTTGTCTACTGGGGAACGCTTCTCGCCTGCGCGGAGATGATCCGCTCCGGAACGACGACGTTCTGTGATATGTATATTTATGAAGATGAAACGGCGCGCGGGGCAAAAGAAGCCGGGATGCGCTGTCTTGCCGGCGAGGTGCTTTATGATTTTCCGTCCCCGAATTTCAAGACGCCGTCGGAAGGCCTTGCCTATACAAGGCGGCTACTTAAGAAATGGAGCGGGGATCCCCTTGTCAAGATCGTTGTCGAACCCCACTCTCTTTATACGTGCTCCCCTACCCTTCTGAAAGATGCCAAGGCGCTTGCCGATGAATTCGATGCCCCTTACGCGACCCATCTGCTTGAGAACCGAAGCGAGGCAAGACAGCTGAACGAAAAGTTTGGCAAGCCGGCCATGGCATTTCTTGAGGAAGCCGGCCTGCTTTCAGAGCGGTTTATCGCCTTCCACTGCGTGGTTATGAATGACGAGGATATGGACATCTTCGCCGCACATGGCTGTCGGGCGGTTCATACGCCGGAGAGCAACATGAAGCTGGCCTCCGGCGTTGCTCCGGTATCTGCCATGCGAAAAAGAGGCATTCCCGTTGGACTCGGCACCGACGGTTGCGCGAGCAACAACGATCTGGATATGCTCAGGGAAATGGATACTGCGGCAAAGCTGGCAAAGGTGGCGGCGCTGGACCCGACGGCGCTACCGGCCGTTGATGTGGTCCGCATGGCTACCTGTGAAGGCGCCAGGGCCCTTGGCATGGACGCCGAAATAGGCTCCCTGCAACCCGGCAAAAAGGCCGATATCATCGTTATCGGCCTTAATAAACCTCACCTGACACCGCTGTACAACGAATATTCCCAGCTTGTCTACGCAGCCACCGGCGCCGATGTCGATACGGTTTTAATCAACGGCAGAGTGGTTATGAAGGAGCGAAAGCTGCTCACGATAGACGAAGACGGTGTTATCGACCATGTCAACGCGATAGCCGGAAGGGTTAAAAAATCCCTCTAGGCAAGAGGTCTTCCGTTGTTGAGCTTTTCGTAAAGCGACACATATTCGGCTATCATATGCCCCAGGCTGTACCGTTCGCGGGCTTCCCTCATGATCCTCCGGATTTGTTTCTCTCTTATCTCTGCCGGACGCCTGTGGAAGTTAAGGCTTTTTTCCAGGCCATACCAGAGGCCGCCGGAGTCGTAGTCCCGAAAAAGGAATCCGTTGCCGATATCGGCAAAGCTGCCGTCTTCTTTCATTCTCAGTTCCTGGATCTTGTCGTGATAACCCCCTGTATCGCGATTGGTTGCAGTTGCCCCAAAGATGTTTCCCACCTGATCTATCTGCCCGCAGGGTTCGTACAGAGAAGCCCCGAAGACATCCGAAGCGGCCGCATAGCCCAGCAGCGACAGTTCTTCGCTGAACGGGGTGTAACTCATCCTCCCGCCAGAAGACCACGCGATCCCCCCCAGTATGTCCATATGGGTCCGGTCGTTTCCTATCCCGTCGGCGACAAATGCAAACTGAACATCGGGATGTTTCAGCATAAAGGGCTGCACGATCTGTTCAATCAGTTCCACGCCCTTCTGGAATGGGTCCAGCCGCGAGGGCCAGTAAAACAGAATGGCGTCGGGGTCTTCGTTTAGCCCGACCCTTTTTTGAAACGCCAGAAGGTTCTCACGCTTGGCCTCGAGCACATTGTCGTCCGGGCCATATTTACGGACCAGCGCCTCGCATCTTTCCGGATACATATACGATGCCGGGGCGTTGATGATGGCCCGCGCGCAGCCATATCGGTACTTCTCTTTCACCTCGCTGCGGACGCCCGGCGGAACCAGGTCCCTGTCCAGGAAATAATCCTCGACCACCTCCTGCAGAAATTTCTCGCCCACGAAATTGATCATCGTCGCATTTTTTATCGCCGTGGCCTGCGCGTCGAGAAAGAACTTCCCGTCTTTTTCAACCAGGTAGAGCAGATCGTAGATCCGATCCACGTCTATGCCGGTCAGCATTTCCAGCGGAATCGAAGCAGAAAAGACGTTATGCACCGTGTGCAGAACGGGCAAGCCGGTAGCTTTCGCGTATGCGACAATTGCCCCTCCTGCCATCCAGTCGTGGGTATGGATAATCAATCTGTTCTTGCTCTGTGCCCGTACCGTTTTGATGACGTTTTTTACTATCTCGTTTTGAAATTCCGCGGCAGTGGCAATGGGATCGCCTGAATAGGCGCTGAGATTATCGGCGAATAAAGGCGAGCTGATCAGGTGAATATTTTCCGGATCGATGCTATAGCGCGCCTCCCGCCACTGCATTTCGTTCATCTGCATTTCACGCTGAAACCTTCTTTTAAGATTAAGCAGAGCCAGGTGGACATCCAGGCCGCGTTCGATAAGCCCTTCACATAACGCAGAAACCACTTCCCCTTGACCGCCACTCTTGCCGGAGATGAATCTTGCCAGCCCCCCCATATCCTCAGGCAAGCGCCCTGTCTCGGGGGATATAATAAGAATGGCTGTTTTCTCCCTCTTTTTAATGACGTCGAATCTCTTTAATGTGATCTCAAGCTTATCGATCTTTCGGGTAAGGATGTGCGACGGCTCCGCGATAGAAGTGCTGTAAGGGTTGCGGTAGGTTTTGATCGTATGTCCTTTGGTTCTTCCTTCATGCAAGTAATAAAGATGATCCGACGTTGTCAGCTGTCTCCAGCGTTTAAGCAGGTCTCCGCCGACCCTTTTTGCATCCTTTTCCAATCTCTCGATGTCCTTAAACAATTCATACTGCGCGGGGATGTTGAGCCAGCCGGAGGTTGAGCGTTCTGCATCCGTCAGTGAAGAAATCGACAGTTCCAAAACATCGTCGAGCGGAATACTGACATCGCCAAGGCGTTTGGCCGCCTCAGTCGGCGTTACTATCACCAGGTTATCATGGGCCTTCAGCGCGTCGGGAAAACGACTCCAAAAATCAAAAATGCCTTGTTCTTCGGGAATCCTTCCTCCGATATGTTCAATATCGTATCCAAGTAAAATGACATCGCCTTTCAGCAGGGAGATCCTCTTTGCATACTCATCAGGGCTTAGTTGATTCCGTGGAAATCTGTACGCAATAGCGCCACTTAGCTTCCAATCTATCGCCATCACGATCATGTTGCCGTTATGGGATCTGGAAACGGCATGTTGATTTCCCTTATCCCCGTAGAGGTCGCTGGATTTTTCAGCCAGCATGGCTTTGTAGCCCATGTCTTCGACAATTGTCGCCGTTTCTTTTTGGTAGATCAGCTCGGTGTTGTGGAAAGCAGTCGGGAAAATGCCGAAAATACGTTTGATCATCTCCCGGTGCAGCAATATCTGCGCCCGGAATTCCTGTTTCTTGGGATCGTCAAACAGGCTTGTCAAGGAATGATAGTAGGTTTCGTCAAGTATCTCAACCTGGCCGTTTTTTGAACCGGCGTCCATCAGTTCCTGAAGCACACCAATAACTTCCGGACGGTACTGTTCGGCCTGTTCGAGAAAGGTACCCGACAGGCCCAGTGTTATTTTAAAGGTCGGGTTTCTGTTGATGAGCCCGGTAAACATACGAACAGCGGGCAGGTAGGACTTGTCGGCAGCTTCCAGGAAGATATCCCTGTTTTGTTCCTCCCACAGGAATTTCTCGCCGTCCGGATGGAGACGAAAAGGTTGATGAAACTGAAAGTAGAAAGCAACAAGCGGCATAATAAGCCTCGATGCAAGGTTTTCTTATTGCTTTGTTCAGTGTAACTATAGATGAGATCACCGGAAAAATCAATAAGGCGCGCGCAGGCCTTTAAGAAATTTATTATAAGTCCTTTTTGGTTGCAAAGATCGGCGCAGTTGTGGTAGCTAACCGCGGCCAGGCCGAAAGGATTGTGCGCCGATCGGTTTTCTTGAATAAAATTTGTTCGCTCTGTTTTTTTTATCGAGACAAGGAGCTAAATGACGAAAAAATACGAGTATTTGATGGAAGGCGATCAGGAAATTTTACGCCTTAGTTTGAAAACAGATCCTGATGCCGTCCGTAAACAGGCCTCCTGGTGCGGTATAACAAACAATTTGACAGTCCTCGATGCCGGGTGCGGTCCGGGAAAAACCACCGCCATTTTTCATGAGATGGTTCAACCAGGTGGAACTGTGGTGGGTGTTGATTTTTCCGAAGAGCGGATAGACTATGCCCGACAACATTATGGAGCGAAACCAAACATTCGTTTTGTGGTTAAAGACTTAAGAACAGCGATAACGGATATCGGGACATTTGATCTGATATGGGTGCGATTTGTCCTTGAGTACAACCGCGCTGAGAGTCAGGAAATAGTAAGGAATTTAAAAAACTTGCTCAATCCCGGCGGTTGGCTATGTCTTCTCGATCTCGATTACAACTGTCTGAGTCATTATGAACTCCCTGCTCCGATGGAAAGGATATTACCCGAATTGATGAAGCATGTGGACGAGAAATACAATTTCGACTCCTTTGCCGGAAGAAAGCTCTATTCGTATCTCTATGATGAGAAATATGAAAATATACAGGTGGAATTGACGGCGCATCATCTGATCTACGGGAAAGCCCGCGAAGCGGATGTTTTCAACTGGACAAGAAAAATCGACGTCGCCGCGGATCTTCTACGGCCGCTTTTCACAAACTACCCGGGAGGCATCGAAGGATTCAAAGGGGATTTCAGAAGGTTTTTCCTTGACCCCCGGCGTTTTACGTACACCCCCTTAATCATGTGTAAGGGAAGGAAACCCTGTCATCCCTGAACGGGTGCGCCCAGTATCTCCCTGATTTTTACATTAAGTTCTTCAACGAGGTACGGTTTTTTTATAAAACCGGCTGCGCCTGATTTGATGATCTCCCTGCTGCTGGCTGCGTCCATCAATCCGCTGGCAATGATGGCCTTCAACTCCGGAAAGAGTTCCCGCATACCCTTCAGAGCTTTCAGTCCTCCAATCCCCGGCATCATCAGGTCCATGACGACAATGTCAATCTCTTTTCCCTCTTTCTTTACAATCTCGAGAGCCTCTTCCCCAGAGGAAGCGGTCAGAACATTGTATCCTAAAAAGGAAAGTAGGCTCTCTCCGGTTTCAAGAAGAGACGGCTCGTCATCGACGAGAAGAATCGTCTCATGGCCTTTCGTCGGGTAGGTCTGGATCGTTTCTTCTATGTTCCGATCTTCCCCAACGCCGTTAAATATAGGCAGATAAATCTCAAACGTTGTCCCTTTTCCGGGTTTGCTGTGGCAGGCAATGCCTCCGCCGTGATTCTTGACGATTCCGTGAACAACCGCGAGTCCGATACCGGTCCCTTTGCCGACACCCTTCGTCGTATAAAAAGGCTCGAAGATATGTTCGAGGGCTTTCTCTTCTATGCCGATGCCTGTATCAGAAATCCTCATCATCACATAAGTTCCTGCATCAATATCTCCGAGATAGCTCCGGATCGGTTCATCTGAGGTGATATTGACCGTCTCAATCGTTAATTCTCCGCCGGAGGGCATCGCATCACGGGCATTCACTGCGAGATTCATAATCACTTGCCCTATCTGTGCGGGATCTGCGTTAATTTTTTTTAGACCGGCAGCAAGATCCAGCTTAATGATGATATTTTTGGGGAAAGTGCCGAGAAGCAGTTCGTGATATCTTTTTATCTCGTCATTTAAATTCAGAGGGGTTGGGTTGCTTTCCGCTTCCCTGCTGAAAATCATCAGTTGATTGACGAGGTCCTTCCCCCTTTTTGCCAACTCCTGAATATTGCCGATCAATTTTTGATCGGTTCCTGACAGCTCGTCCCTTCTTCTCAAGATCTCCGCATAAGAGGTTATCGCCTGCAGGATATTGTTGAAATCATGGGAAATGCCGCCCGCCAGACCGCCGAGTGCCTGCATTTTTGAAGCCTGATTCAGTTGCCTTTCGAGTCGGCGTTGCTCGGTGATGTCTTTTAATGTTCCGATAACGCCCAGTATTTGGCCAGGGCTGTTTAATTCGACGTTCGAAGCCATATTTATATTAAACAGCCTTTCCTTCCCGTCTTTCGTTTTGAGCTTACCCTCGTAATGTCTTGCAGTATTAGGTATACTGATAAGTTCTTCAAACAACCCGGAGAGAAGAACGGCAGTGTCTTCAGCGGCAATACCCAGCAGATCCTTTCCAAGAATGTCTTCCTGCGAATAGCCGAGTATTTCTCTGAACGTCTGATTGACGTATGTTATACTTCGATTCCTATCGGTCGTGAAGATAATGTCGGGCGAATTCTCGCTGAGTGCCCGGAAACGTTCCTCGCTTTCTTTTAAGCGATGATAAATCCTTGCGTTGTTCAAGCTGATTGCAATCTGATTTGCAATCGACATCAAAATGTTTACCTGGCTTTGCTGAAGCTCCTTTTTTGAATGAAAATTATCGACGGAAAGGACGCCTTCCGACCTCCCATTAAAGACGATCGGGACGCAAATAAAAGAATTTACACCCCAAGAAGCTACAAAATCTCTGCTTCTCGGCGACATCTCTTCCACGATGTCTTCTATATTGTTGACCAGAATAGGGGTTTGCGTTCTGAAGGCCCGGACGAACGGACCCTTCGACGACGGATTGTCAAGGTGGAAATAAGCGTTTTTCAACGTGCCTTCAACATTTTCCTCATATCCATATCCGCACGAGTAGACCAGCCTTGTCCTTTCTGAATTGGCCAGCATGATCATCCCTCGGTCGAAGGGCAAACCCTTCTGCAGCATTTCGGCAATCAGCGGGAGAAGCTTATCAATGTCAAGCACATTCGAAACAGCTTGGGTCACCTGTTGTACCAAAAGGGCGTTGTTATAATTATCCCCGATTTGCTTTAAGAGGATGTTGGCCGTATTGCCGTTCTTGTCTATTTTTTGAGACAGATCGTTGTTGTGCAGTTTCAGAATAACGAAGGAAAATCCCAGAACGACGGCCGTCATAGATGCACCCAGCGCGGCAAGCTGCCATGATGTGATAAAGAAAGCAGAGCCGGCAAGGGTCAGGACAAAAATGATCGTGAGCCAGTTTCTTAGCGAAGTCCATTTTATATATGAGGGTTCCTTCCACGTGATAATATAACGGCATTGGGAAGCCCCTCTATGGAGACATTCAGGATGTTCGATCACCGGATAGCTGCCGGAAAAGAACTTCGCAACGGCCTCAAACGTTCCTATACGATTTTCACACTGGTACGGCCTTTCAACCATCCCGTCGCGCAAGTGCACGATGATTTCCACCTTGTTGCGTCCCATTTTCCTCACGCTGAAGGTAGAGCTGCGGTTGATGTATTCGGCAAGTTCTTTGATCTTCAAATAGACATTGGCCGGAGTGATAAAACCGGCAATGAACTGCTTAATGATCGTAAGCGCTGGAGAAAATTCCATATAGCGCCCCGCCTCGCGTGGGATCGTGGGATCGTTGGTCTGGGCCATCAGCGCACGGTTAAAATCGTCCACCTGCTTCTGTGTGAGCCAGTGTCCCTCATCTTCCACCTCATAGGGGGAAATGCCGGCGTCTTGGAGAAGCTTGGAAATATCGACAGCAGGCCTTTTTTTTCTGAGATAGTCTATATAACTTGCTGTAATCCGACTATTGTACAGCGGCTTATCGTTCATCCCCGGCCTCCGTAACCTTTATTCTATACCTTTTTTCAATGTACTCTGCAAACTTACTTCCAATTCCAGCGTCGATAATCCACAGGATGTATTCCTTTTCGACATGGATTTCCTTGCGGGAGGCGTATTCGGCGGGATAAATCATCAGCGGGAGGGACTCTGCTTCGTGATCCCTCAGAACGAGATCAACTGCCGAAAAAATCACATTCGCCGGAAGTTCATCGTCCAGGACAAAAATCTTGAAGCCGTTCAGCAGGTCGGAGAGATTCAATGCGGAGTCTGATTCCTCCCGTATCAAAATAGCTCTGAGGTCTCCGTAGCAGCTCAACGAAAAGGCCTTATACCGGCGGGTCAACCCCTCGGCTGCATAAGCCTGCTCGAGATTTCTCTCCGACTCCGGGATGTCCAGAGCAAGAACGTTCCAGAGCAACCCCCCGGAGCGATGCCGGTAGAAACGCTCGAATTCGAACAGATCCGAGACCCCGCATTCGCCGAGCGACCAACCCTCGGGCAGTTGCGGGGTTTTGTTTTCCTTTGTGTAGATGGTGTACGCAAATCTATCCATCGAACAGACACCCGGATTGGCCGTCTTTTCGGCAAAGCCCGAATATATTCTCCCGGTAAATCTGTTTTCGGGCCGGTAAAAAGTAATATAGTAATCCAAATAGGCCGAGGGAAAACGACGCATCTCGTACAGATAGCCGAGCATTTTCTTAAGGACGATCAACCCGGTATGTCTTCCCTCTTCCGGCCTCGCTGCGAGGTGGTGTCCCATCCATGCCTTTTCATAAGCCCTGATCAGCGAAGCGTGGCTATATATCTTTTCGTTTTTCTGATAAACGAAATACTTGGCAATCTCGGACGACCCTGTGTAGAGTTTTTTATACGTTTCCTGAAAGGATTTTTTGAATGCCTGGATATGGTCGTACTTTTCCGGATAGATGAAACCCGATTCGAAAAGCATTTCCCAGAGCTCGTCCAGATCCACCTCGTTGGTCATTCCTTGCGGGGTGCCGAGCACATTGTTTAGCAACTGGTTAAAGGCATTAAGATTCTTTAAATTCATGTCAAGTATCGCAACCCCGAAACGGATTTGGTCGCCTTCTTCTTTTTTGTAAACAACCTGCGCCAGGCAAAATACCTTCAGCACATCCCCGAAATTAATCACCAGATTGGGAATTATCATCCCGGGCATAAGAACGGCCTCTGTAGGTTCGTCAAACAGCGAAAAGCCCGACGCCGAGATGTCAAAAATTTCCTTTTTGATCTCCTTTTTTATAAATGGATGTTTGAAGACCGCATAAAGCCGGGGAGAATTTTCCCACCGCAAAGGGTGTTCGCCCTTCAGTTTGAACCCCTCTATCTGATCCTGGATAGGAGTCAATACAATGGCTCTTACGTTCCTGTCTATTGTTTGATATTCACATCTGCAGTTACCAAAATAATAAACGTCATTGTCATCGAAGAGACGTACGGTGGACTGCGCATGATCGTTGAACCAGTGAAATGAGTATGGCGGAGCGACCTGTACCTGGATTTTGAAGGTATTAAAACTGAAATCAACCAATCTCCCTGAAGCCTGGAAACCATTCTGCCAGAGTTCGGCCCTGATCCCCTCACAGTTAAAGCGGGAGAAATGGCGCCTATTGATGACGAAACTTTCTTCCGGGAGTTGAAGCGTGAACTTCCCGTCTTCAAGGTCGACACTGTCCGGCGGGATAAGAATAACACTCTGTTTATAAAATACGATCAGGTACTGGAAACGGTAATTTTTCAGTTTGTAATCTTTGTATTCCTCATCCCAGCGGCAAACCAGCTTAGTCCCAAGGCATGGTTCATGATACGCTACAAAAAGAAGATCCTCAGAATAGCGGGGGTGTCTGAGGAGTACATAAAGGCTGTTGTCTTTGAAATGTAAGTAGTTTAGTATATTTGTCAGATTTTTCCTGCCGATCTTTTTTGCAGACGAAAGGGCCTTGATAAGATCGTTGTGTCTGAACATCCATGGCTGGAGAGTCCCTCCTGTTGTGGCGGTTTTACGGTCACCCTTTTGCTTGATCTCGGCCGCTCTGTTTTCTTTGGTATCGACCAGGGCTATCCAGGCTCGAGGGGATTTTTCTTCCTCGCGCTCCTTTTGCCGTTCTAGATCCTTTTTTATCTCAGTCATGGTTGCATCATTGATATCAAGTCGGGTTTGCCACGGGGGATCTTTTCACGTGCCGGCATAATAGACATTTCAGATATTGTTTGCAAGAAAAAATCCATGCCGAAGGCGATTTTTGGTATAGGAAAAACAAAGGTTTGACCATCGAGAATCATGAATGGTTGCCTTTGGAATCATTCGAAAACAAACGGGTGAAATGAAAAAAATGCATCTGCGACGATTGAAGACCAAACGGGTGGGTCCCCTTCCCAAACTGATCTACTCTTCCGGACTGCCGATCCTGTCCAAGAAGGAAGAGATCATTGATGCGATTTCCAGTCACCCCGTGGTTATTATAACCGGGGAGACCGGTTCCGGCAAGACGACGCAAATACCCAAAATGTGCATTGAGGCGGGGCGTGGTCTGTCCGGGATGATCGGTTGCACCCAACCGAGACGGATTGCCGCCGTCAGTGTCGCCAGAAGAATTGCCGAAGAGATGCAAGAAGAACTCGGCCGCTCGGTCGGGTACAAGATACGTTTCGATGACCGCACGCCGTCAAGCGCGTTCATCAAGATTATGACAGACGGGATTCTATTGATGGAAGCGCAGAAAGACCGGTTTCTTGACCTCTATGACACGATTATCGTTGATGAAGCCCATGAAAGAAGTCTTAACATAGACTTCGTCCTGGGAATTCTCAAAAACATTCTTTCGATCCGACGTGATTTGAGGGTTGTAATAACCTCTGCAACGATCGATGCGGAAAAGTTTTCCGCTTCGTTTGCGAATGCCCCGGTCATAGAGGTTTCAGGAAGAGTGTATCCCGTTTCTGTCCACTATGAGCCGATCCATGAAAAATCCGATGAAGAAGATGGGGACATATCCTACGTCGAGGCAGCCGTTCAAGCCGTCGAAGGTTTGATGGACAGGAAAGATCGGGGAGACATTATGATCTTTATGCCTACCGAACAGGATATCAGGGATACCGTTGAAGCCCTGCGAAGCCGTTTTACCGAAGACGTGGTTGTGTTGCCGCTGTTTTCCCGCCTCAGTCAGGCGGAACAGCAACTCGTCTTCAGACCGACAATGCGGCGCAAGATCGTCGTCGCGACGAATATCGCCGAAACATCCCTTACGATTCCCGGCATCCGTTATGTTGTCGACACCGGCCTTGCAAGGATACCGTTTTACAATGCAAGTTCAAGTACCGCGGGACTTCCCGTCAGACCCATTTCGAGAAGCAGCGCAGATCAGCGCAAAGGCCGTTGCGGTCGTGTCGAGAACGGGATATGCATCCGTCTCTATTCCGAAGAGGATTATTTGACGAGACCTCTTTACACCCCGCCCGAGATCCTACGTTCGAATCTTGCCGGCGTTATCCTCAGGATGTTTTCGCTCGGTCTCGGAGAGATAGATTCGTTCCCATTTATAGATAAACCGGCGCCGAAAAGCGTCCGGGAAGGGCTGGAGACACTGCAGGAACTGGGCGCGATTGAACGCGCAGCAAAAAAAAGCTGGCGTCTAACAAAAACAGGGAGTTTGATGGCCAGACTCCCGATCGATCCGCGTATTGCCAGGATGATCCTGGAGGCGAAAAAGGAAGGCTGCCTTAGAGAAATTCTTATCATTGCCGCGGCGCTGAGCATCCAGGACCCTCGTGAAAGACCGTCCGAGAAGGAAATACAGGCAGACAATGCGCATGCCCTCTTCAAGGATCCAGCTTCCGATTTCATCTCCCTGCTGACGATTTACAACAGCATCTACCCGCCCGATCGTGAACAGAAAAGCCAGGGCGGCATACGTCGTTTCTGCCGGGAGCATTTCCTTTCCTACCGTCGAATCCGGGAATGGCACGACATTCAAGATCAGCTCTTGGTGATGCTCCAGGAGTCTCGATTCATTCCTGGTAACGCCGTAAAAGCAAAAAGGGACCGACCCGTCCTGCAAAAGAACGATCTCGCCCCGTCTTCAAAGTCCGGTGCCGAGCTCTATGCGTCGATTCATCGCTGTATTCTCAGCGGATTTTTATCCCATATTGCATTACGGAAGGAAAAAAATCTTTATACGGCAACCAAGGGACGCCAGGCCATGATCTTCCCCGGGTCGGGTCTTTTCAAGCATGGAGGAGAGTGGATTGTTGCCGCGGAATTCATCGAAACCTCGCGTCTTTTCGCCCGCATCGTTGCGAACATAGACAGCGCCTGGCTGGAGGAACTCGGGGGAGATCTCTGCCGGCGCAGCTATTCGGAACCTCACTGGGAAAAGAAACGCGGAGAGGTCGTCGCCCTGGAGCGCGTCACGCTGTTTGGATTAACCATTGTTTCGGACCGCAGGGTTTCGTACGGCAAAATCGATCCGGTCCTGTCCTCGCGGATCTTTATACAAAGCGCGCTCGTCGAAGGAGACATCGACGTCGCTTTTGGATTTCTTCTTCACAACCGGGCGCTGGTTGAAAGAATTTTGTTGATGGAGGAAAAAACAAGGCGCCGCGGGCTTCTGGCGGATGAAGAGCAAATGATCCTTTTTTATGAAAAGCGCCTGCCGGGCGTTTTCGACACGCGGACGCTACAGAAGATCATCCGGGATCGCGGTGATGATTTCCTCAGGATGAAAGAGGAAGATATCCTGGCCGGGGAGCCGGACAACGCCGAAATGGTGCTGTATCCGGATTCGATTCAGGTATCCGGACGGTCTCTTGACTGTATCTATCGCTTTGCCCCGGGAACCCCCGATGATGGGATAACACTGAAGGTTCCCGCGCTCGCGCTCCCGTCCTTGCGGGCCGATTCCCTTGATTGGTTTATACCGGGGCTCCTGCGCGAAAAAATCGCCGCGATGCTGCGTTCGCTTCCAAAGCAATGGAGGAAAAGGCTGATGCCCCTTGCAAAAACCACCGAAATCATTCTGCGCGAAATGCCCCGCGAGGGGGAATTGACATCGGCCCTCCAACACTTTCTCTGTCAGCGGTTCAACATGGATATTCCTCCGGGCATTCTATCGGAGAAAAATGTCGAGGAGTGGTTGAGGCTTCGTTTTTTGATCGTCGATCGAAACGGAAAAGAACTCGCGGCGGGACGGGGCGAATCCGTCCTCAAAACGGTTTTTTTTGATGATGACGCGGAGGCGGTTTTCGAAAAGAGTCGCAAAAAACTGGAGCGAAACGGGATCACCGGCTGGAGCCTGGGAGATATCCCTGAAAGTATCGAGGGCGAAGAGAAAGGGTATGTTTTCTATCCGGCGCTGCAGGCAGAAGAAAATGGCGTATCGTACCGGCTTTTCAAAACAGCCCAGGAAGCCAAAGTAGCTCATAGATCGGGTGTAAAGGCCCTTTTCGAATTGAAATTCAGCAAGGAGCTACGGGAGCTTTACAAGAGCTTGGCGCCGACGGCGGATTTGAAGGTCTGGGCGGCTGCCTTCGGAGGGGCCCGGGTGCTGCAGAATGCCCTTTACGAAAAGGTCGTACATGATCTGCTGGAAGTCGATATCAGGACGGAAAAGGATTTTTTTTCTCATGCTGAAAGAATTCGTCCCTTGATCATGCCGGAAGGCCAAAAGAACGTAAGGATCGCAACACCGGTCATCCACGCCCTCTACGAGGCCTCCGAACGTCTGCGTGTCCTTGAGCGTTCCAACAGGGGGAACCGTCCGGTTCATGATTTTTTATCCGCGCTTTATGACGAGCTTGCCCGTCTTGTTCCGCCTGATTTTCTTATTCGTTACAAAAAAGAGAGGATGGATGCGCTGGTTCGTTATTTGAAGGCCGTTGCAATCCGTGCCGAACGGGGTACCGTTCATTTGGAAAAGGCCTTAACCCGGGGGATTGAAATTATCGAACTGGAACGCATTTTACAGGGGTTCGAAAAATCAATCCCGCCGGATGACAGAGAAAGGCGGGACTCTGTAGAAGAATTCCGCTGGATGATTGAAGAATATAAAGTTTCTGTTTTCGCCCAGGAATTGAAAACGCCGTATCCCGTTTCCCGAAAGCGTCTCGACGCCAAAATCGATGAGATCAAGAAATTTCATTCACCCCTTTGACGAATCTATCAGTCAGCTGGTAGGCCTCATCATCGGTGTATTGTTTCGGCGGATGTTTGTAAAAATAGGCGGCAGGGCCTACAAGCACCCCTTTCTGCTTGCGGTCGAGGGCGAGTTTTGTACAGCGGATCGCATCGATCGCGACTCCGCCGGAATTGGGTGAATCCTCTACGGAAAGGCGAAGCTCGATGTTCATCGGTATGTCGCCGAAGATTCTGCCTTCCATACGGATGAAACAGACTTTGTTATCTTTTTGCCACGGAACATAGTCGCTGGGACCGATGTGTATATCTTCATCTGCCAGCCTTTTTGCAGCCACCGACTGCACGGCCTCTGTCTTTGAAACCCTTTTTGATTTCAAACGCTTGGGGTTCAGCATGTTAAGGAAATCCGTATTACCGCCTGTATTTAGCTGATACGTGCGATCGAGCTTGACGCCCCTCTTTTTGAATAGATCTGTGAGGACCCTGTGCGTGATCGTCGCCCCGAGCTGGGACTTGATGTCGTCGCCTATCAGAGGCAACCCCTTTTCCTCGAATCGCTTGGCCCACAGTGGATCGCTGGCAATAAAAACAGGCATGTTATTGATAAACGCAACCCCGGCCTCTAGGGCGCATTCAGCATAGAAACGTGTTGCCTCTTCGGAGCCGACCGGCATGTAGTTCAACAGAATCTCTGCGTGGCTTTCCTTGATTATCCTGACAACGGTCTGCATATCCGGTTCAGGGTCCGAAGAAGGAGAAAAGATGTACTTTTCATCGTATTCTTTCATATGGTCGGAAATTCCATCCAGTATTCTTCCCATACGCACGATGACGCCGGATGATGGGAGATTGGGATAAAAGGTCTTTGTGCAGTTTGGCGCTGCGAATATCGCAGTGTGGAGATCTTTACCGACCTTTCGTTTATCTATGTCAAAGGCCGCAACCACTTCAATGTCGCCTGGCTGATAATCCCCGATCTTCCAATGCATTAAACCGATAGCATCCTTCGGCCCTCTGTCTCTGTAATAATGAATCCCCTGTATCAACGAGCTTGCGCAGTTTCCTACTCCTGCTATCGCTATTTTGATCTTACCCATAACAGATGCCTCCATATAGAGAAATATCCGGTGTAAGCAATATCCCATACACCAAATAACGCAAAATTGGAAACTAAAATGTGTGGACATAAATCCGGTCAGTTACGAGGCACGGATCGCATTGTATTCGTATCGATTTTTTGGGGGCGAATGGCCTTGCTAAAAGAGAACTTGTTGATTTTTGTCGCTGTTGTAGGTATGAAAACAAAAAGCAATCTTTTCGTCGGATAAAGATTGCAGTCTGAGGGGTGTCAAAAAGCGGTGCGAAACACACTTGTCACGGGATATTATCGCCTGATAGAGAAACTGATCCGTCCGATGATACGGCCTGATGTTTCACCGAATGCCATCTCATTTTTCTCTGTCGTGGTTTCGTTTGCGGCCGGCATGCTTTATGCCTTTGGAGTCTTCTTCTGGGGCGGATTGGTTCTGCTGCTGTCCGGATTTTTAGACACCCTCGACGGAACCGTTGCGCGTCTCCGGGGGCAATCCACGCGATTCGGCGCGCTGCTTGATTCGACTCTGGACCGCTATTCGGACTTTTTCCCTCTTGCCGGGCTTCTGCTTTTTTATAAAGACCACTGGGTCTTTTTCTTTATTCTTCTTTCCATTATTGGTTCGTTGATGGTGAGTTATATCAAGGCGCGGGCCGAATCGCTCGGCGCAACGCGCGTGGTGGGACTGATGCAGCGTCCGGAGAGGCTGATCCTGCTCCTTGCGGGATCCATCCTCAGTGTGCCGCCTTCCTGGGGTATAGGCAATATCGCGGACATTCCCCTGATTGCGTCACTGTGCATTCTGGGGATTCTGACGAATCTGACGGCATTTCATCGTCTTCTGGCGGCGAAAGAGGAATTGTAGTTAAAGCCTCAATGAACCTATGAGTTCCCTTATATCCCCTATCTGATGCCTGTCCAGGAAATTTTCTATTCCGGCAAGGATCGCAAGCGTCGAGGCCGGGTCGATAAAGTTGGCTGTCCCGACCTGTATAGCGACGGCCCCTGCGATCATGAATTCAAGTGCATCCTCAGCCGTTGTTATGCCGCCGATGCCGATCACCGGGATCTTGACGGCGTGAAAAACCTCCCAGACCATCCTGAGCGCAACAGGTTTGACGGCCGGGCCTGAGAGACCCCCGGTGATGTTTGCCAGGTGCGGCCTTCTGTTTTCGATATCGATCGACATCCCTGTCAGCGTATTGATTAGCGAAACCGCATCAGCCCCTGCGCTTTCAACAGCGAGGGCAATACGGGTTATATCGGTCACGTTGGGGGTCAATTTGACGATAACGGGAAGGTTGGTTTCCGCACGGACTTTAGCAGTCACTTCCGCCGCCAGATCGGGATCGGCGCCGAACATCGCCCCGCCCTTCTTCACGTTCGGGCACGAGATATTGATTTCTATCGCATCGATGCCGTCGGCACAAGAAAGAACCGCCGCCAGTTTCTCGTACTCCTCTGGTGTTTCACCGAAGATATTGGCGATGATTTTGGTATCGAATTGCCTTAAAAAGGGGAGCTTTTCCGCGATGAATCTCTCGACGCCTACATTCTCGAGGCCGATCGCATTGAGCATTCCCGATGGGGTTTCAATAATCCTCGGAGGAGGGTTCCCTTGTCGCGGCTTCAATGAAAGCCCCTTGGTCGCAATTCCTCCAAGCATGCCGAGGTCAAAAAAAGGGGCATATTCTTCTCCGTAGCCGAAGGTTCCCGAGGCTGCAATAACAGGGTTCTTTAGAAAAAGGCCCCCGACGTTAACGTCCAGTTTCAACGGCTCCATACGATCTCCCTGATGTCAAATACCGGCCCTTCTTTGCAGACCCTTTTATATGTTGAGGAGCCGTTTTGATTCCTCGTTTCGACGACACAGCCGAGGCAGGCTCCGATGCCGCATGCCATCCTCTCTTCAAGTGAAACCTCGCAAAATACAGCCTTTTGTGTAACTAGCTCCGCAAGGGATTTCAACATCGCCGTAGGTCCACAGGCCAGAATCATTGTCTCTTTTGTTGCTAGATGCTCGAGGTCTTTTTTCAGGATATCGGTGATCGGTCCGCGATATCCAATGCTCCCGTCATCGGTCGCCGGCAGGAGTTTCTGATTTCCGGCTGGAATCCGCGACGCAAGACCCTCCAATATCTCCGCGTTTTTTGCACCCAGATAGATACTAAAGGCCGTGGAATGATTTCCGTATTCGATTTCCCGCTCAAGAAAAAATGCAAGCGGAGCCAGACCGATACCGCCCGCAACAAGCAGGATTCTTTTCCCGGCCAGACGCCAAAAGCCGCGGCCGAGCGGGCCCAGAACCCTGATTTCGGCGCCCGGGGTTAGATTTGACAAAAATTGTGTTCCCCGGCCAGACACACGGTAGAGGATCTCAAGAACCGCCTCCTTTTTCTTTTTTTGGAAACCGTGAACGCTGAACGGTCTCGAAAGAATCATTGCCTCATTTCCCGGCAGATGCAGCATACAGAACTGTCCGGGTTTCGGTACGGGGAATGCTAACGGTATGGAGATTGACAGAAGGAAATGACCGGGCGCAATTTGTCTGTTGTGCCGGATGAACCCTGCATCCGAAAAGAGGTTGTCTGTCCGTTCAGTCATATTCGAGACCTTTGCAGATCTGCTAAAAAATGCCGCCCCAAATTCGATTTTAAGACTTATTCGTGCTACCCCCCGTCGCTATGACGCTGCAAACGTGTCAAAAACACGAACCATCGTAAGCGGTTAATCAAATATTTCCCATTTCCGCCCACATGATCAACGCGTCCTCCGACGGATTCGAATAATATCCCTTTCTTATGCCGCTTGTCGAAAACCCGAATTTCTCGTAAAGCCCGATAGCGGCCCGATTGGAGCTCCTGACCTCCAGTGTCGCCTTTGCAATATTCGCGTTGAGAGAGTATTTGATTGCCTCACGTAACAACATGGAGGCGATTCCCCTTTTGCGCATATCGCCGCGCACCGCTATGCGCTGAATCTGCAGCTCGTCGGCAACCAGCCAGCAGACGATATAGCCGACGATGCTTTTTTGAGTGGAAGAATGCCTGACGACAAGAAAGAGCGAAGCAGGATTCAGGATTTCTTTCACAAACAGTTCATAGGACCACGGACCGGCAAAAGAGGCCTGTTCAATAGTCATGATTTCCCCGAGATCTTCTTCGCGGCAGTTTCCTATTTCGATGTTATCGTGCATGTTGTTCAGGTACAGCTACTATAATGAAGCAGTATCGTTCCGAAAAGAAAAAGGCCGCAAAAAACCGGGAACGCCCCTCTGACATGGATCGCATTCAACGCAACCGCTGTTCCGATAAGCGGAAGAACCAGATAAAAAAGGTCAAGGCCCCGCAGAGTCCACGACGGTAAAACGGGAAATAGTGAAGCAAACAGCACAATACCCGCCGAAAGAGAAACGATGATCAAACCTGATGACAGCAGCCATATTTTCAGGGCCGGTAAAAGATGATGCGATGAAATATCGACGGGCTCTCCATTTTTTACCCTTTGCATGATTGAATCCACGGTTTTTTCATTTCCTTTTACAATCCAGATATCCATTTTTTGGGCGATCCGTCCGAATGGCACGAAAAAGACAACCGAGAGGGATATAAGGCCCTGCGGGAGCTCTCCGAGAAGAACACCTGTCTCTATCGAAGAGGCGGCAACCAGAATCGAGACGATCGTATCATTAGGCGGCACGTGCATTCCCAGCGGGATTCGGTCTATCCACAGAAGCTCGGTAAAGGCGCCGGCAATCAAGCCCGTATAGAAATCGCCGAGAATCCAGCCGATAACGGGCGCCGCAACAATCGGGCGCGACAGCATCAACAAAAGAAACGAACGATCCAGACAGAGAAAGCCCCCGACCAGCGATGCGATGATAACGTTCGTAACCATTTGCCCCTCTGATGAGACCTTAACACGCCGGTCAGGTTTTTATACTGCGGACGGCGTCGAAAAAATCTAGAGGCTTTTCTCTGGGAATGCGCCAGAGTTCGATTTTAACTCCAGAGTCCCTTAAATAGGCGATATCAGCTACATCTTTTTCACTGAGAAGAACCGACGGCGTGCAGCAGATTGTATAAGATTCGTTGTAGATATTTCCGATGTTCAGTTTGTTGAAGCGAAACCCCCCTTGAAAAGCCCTCCGGGCCGGGCCGACCGCGCCGAACAAAACGATCGTCTTGCGTCCTTCACCCTGGTGAAACGGAATTGTTTTAACAAACTCTTCTACATTTTTTATGATCACGTCTACATTCCGCGGCACGGCCATGCGGATAACCGTTTCGCGGAAAAAGTCGGATGCCACATAATCATCAACCACTACCAGGCACGAAGCATGAAGAAACGGAACCCATGCTTCCAATATCTGTCCGTGAACCAGACGGTTATCGATCCTGACTAGAGTGATATCGAGCTGGGCCTGCAATTTCATCTATCCGGAAAACTTTTTGGCCAGGATTTCACTGGCAAGCGAGATGTTTTTTATCCCGTATTCCCTTAGGCAATCGGCAAACTCTTCAAGCGACTTTTTCCCCTGAACCTCCGTTAATTTAAGAAGCATCGGCAGATTGACGCCGGTTACGACCTCTACCTTTCCCTTTTTCAAAAATGACAGCGACATGTTGGAGGGGGTACCTCCGAATAGATCGGTCAGTATCAACACTCCCTGTCCTTGATCGAGTTTTTTAATCGCAACGCTGATCTCTTTTTTGATGTCCTCGACACCCTTGTCCTGGTCGACGGCGACATGGGCGACGCCCTTCAGACTTCCGCGGATCATTTCCGCGGCCTTGATAAGTTCTGCCCCCAGATTTCCATGGGTTGTAATCAGCACGCCTATCATTGAATTCCTCCCGTTCGGGTCGACTGCGAACGCTAATGGATTACAAATAAATTGTCAAGGTGAATTGATGAGAAAAGGAAAATGACTCATCCCCTTCCCTCCATTCTCATTACAAGAACTTCCTCGCTGTCGGGTCAAAGGAGGCGCCCTATAGGCATGGTCTCCGTCCGCCGCTCAAACCCAGCGTGCATTTTTCCCGCACCGGGCTTTCACAAAGGCTGCCTATCCGGCAAGTGCTTCGTGTCGTTCCGGTTAGCGTGCGGGAAAAATTTCAGTTGAGCGGATAAGATGGGTTATCAACCCGATAAGGAGGATAACCAATGGAACAGGAATTTGCAGGGGCATTAAATCTTGAAGAAGTACGGCAGCGATTCGATCTGTGGCGTGCAAAGAGGAAACGAGGATGGCCGATTAACGCCGCTTTATCAGCAGACGGTAAGAAGAACCATCATCGCCAACGCAGGGTTTTTTTATCCATAGGTTTCTCGTCCTTTGTTGATAAATTCTCTGTCTTGCTGAGCCCCGGCGGCGGTATTTCCCCGCCAGTTACCTACAGCCAGTGATTCCAGGCGCGTTGTCAATTCCCTTATCGTCTTTTCGATCTCTTCCGTCCGACCCTGGTTTCCGGAGAGCAGGGATTCCAGCGTGGCTAATTCATCTTGGACGTATTTCAATGCCTGCTCCTTCATCTCTCCGATGGCCCTGTTTATCCGTTCTTCCCACTGGGCGGCCAGGCGGGAGAGGCTGACCATCACTTCCCTGGGTACCCGGTTCAAAAAATGCCTTTCCACAAGGGGACGAAAGACAAACATGGGTATCAGAAACCATAGCGAATCGAGATGATGATCAAAGGTCCGGACTGTCCGTACGTCCGGCTGCTGCGGTTCGGTCACGTCGATCTTCCATTCTACATCGGCAAGCCTGAGTCCAAGCGCCTTTTCTATATTTTGGTTTAAGAGACTCCGGAAAACCTCCAAGGAGTGAGAGAAAACGGCATGGGCCTTTTTTAGCGTAGTTAAGAAATGTTCCTGTTCCGTGCGGGAGATATGATCGAGTTCCCCGCCCAGGGCTTCACGCAGCCATTCCTCATACCTGCGGGTAAGTCTCCAGAGATTCCCTTTCCAGGAAGGCAATTCCTGACGCAATCTCTCCAGTGTCTTTTTTTTGATATTGGATTCATGGAATTTTTCCAGGTAACTGTTGATATGTCCCATGGTTTGCTGGGTATTTTCCCTGGCCAGCAATTCTATTTCCTCGTGGAATAGCTCGTAATTTACCTTCTCATCCATTATCTGTTTCCGGCATCGCTGCCGGTCGAGGTCCGCCTGCTGAGAAGTCTGCAAGGCGATCTCCAGATATCTCAGGCACCCCATGCCGAGGGCCCGCACCTTGTGCAGCAGGATCTCCCTAAACTCCTCTTTTCGTTTAGCGACCAGGGGTTGGAAGACTTCCTTTTCCAGCGTTTGCTTCCACCGTTGGGTCTCTTGGTGAGTGGAATAGAGAAAAATGGGGAATTGCTTCTGGAATTCTCGTTGGAGCGCCGACCGGAAAAAAAGGACGACCTCTTCCTGTTGCGCCGGGGTGAGCAGATCTGCCTTGGTGAGAAGGATTATAATCCGGGGAGTATGGGGCCGCAATTCCCGCAGGAGCAGCACGTCATTCTCCGCCAGGGGGCGGTCCGCGCTGATGGCCAGCACCGCCGTCCCTGCCTCCGGGAGCCAGTTTTCGGAGGTCGTGATGTGATCTCTATAGACGCTTCCGAGGCCGGGGGTATCCACCAACCTGAGCCCGGCGTACTTCTTAAGGGAGGGAAGTTCAATATCCACCACTGCAACGTTCTTAATATTGCCGGGATTTTGAGCCTCCGCGATAAATTCGCCGATAGCATTAACATCCACTTCGGTCCGTCGTCCGTCAACATGATGGACGATTGCCCTTTGGGTTTCTCCATATTGCAAACGGGTAATCGCTGTCGTAACGGGGATTACGCCTACCGGAAGGGTGGTTTTTCCGATTAGGCTGTTGAGAAAAGAACTTTTCCCTGCCTTGAACTGTCCGAGGACGGCGACATCGATCAATTGATTTTGATTGAGCAGATTCCGGCAGATGTCGAGCTGGCGGTTGAGGGAGACGGTGTGAAGCTGGTTGCAGATATCCTGCATGCGGTTCAGAAAAGATTCAATCTTTTCGAACAGCTGATGATCGGGGTCTGCATTTTGTAGTGCCGAGCCCATAAAAAAACCCCTTCAGGTCTGCCCCCTTCAGGAGTCTTATTGTTGCGTTACTCCTGATGGGAAAGATTTTCCCCATGCAGGAGTTATCAGCCAAGACGGCGGTTACCGGTGAACTCCATCACCGCTCAGATGCGCTTATCTCCTAACACATTGAGCGGATCGCCGTCAAGCCAAATCCCCCTTTCTTACCACTTGAAGGAATGTATGCCCGGCAAAATTGTCGGATGATTTGTTACGGGAATTTACAGATACCCCCGACCATCAGAAAAATCACTTGCTATAATGCGCATGTTTCAATCGCGATTCAACAACCTGAAATGATGCTCGCCACTGATGACTTGTATTTGAACTTAGCAAGCACGGTCGATGAAAAAATGAAGCGAAGAGAGCTGAAGGTGATCAAATCTGCTATTCGAGGACTACGTATGCTGCTTTATACCGTCGGTTTTATATTTGGGTGAACCCGATTTTGGTATGAAGTTGATTTTTAGATCACAGCCAACAGCTTGGGCATATTTTTTCAGAGTTGTCAGGGATGGTGCATGCTTTCCAGCAGATTCCAGGCGGGAAACGGCACTTTGTGTCGTTCCCATTAATTCCGCAACCGCCTCTTGGGTAAGGCCAGACCTTAAACGTGCTGATAACATCTCGCGGACAAGAGTATATTCTTCTTCCAGATCATCGTCAAAACGGCCTGGCTGGTCAGGATTTTAATCGTTGATTTGTTGAACATGTATTGGTAATAGACCTGCGCTGAAATAGAGAGCTTTCTACTGCTGGGCCAAAGGGTTTCATGGCCCTTAAACAAGCTTTTTCGTCCCGGAAAACCTTCAATTCACGCTTCGAGACCTTTGAAAAATGGCGCCTGAAGCGCGCATTTATTGATTTTTCGGGGTACCCCGCCGTCGCAGCAAGGCTTTTAAAGGCGTTAAGAACGCGAAACTTAAGAGAGCGTTTAGCCTTTGAAGCCGCCGCGAGACGCTGCGGGGTCGAAAAAGGTTTATGAGCGCGAAGGCGGCATTCTGCAAAGGTCTCGCTTCATGAAACCAGCTCCGGGGGTCTTGCAAAGCTCTCAAACAATGATCATACAAATGTCTTGTTGAATCAACTGGATGAGGGTTCGTACGGTGAAAATCAAACACGAATTGATCGAAGAAATCACGTTGTTTTCGAGCGTGGTGAAGTGGACAATCTATGCTGTAGTTATTGGACTTATGGTGGGAGCGGCAACCGCAGGGTTTTTGCTTTTGCTTGCATATCTATCTAAAAAGGCTCATGGATACACGCTATACTACCTTAGTCTTCCTATTGTCATTCTTCTCAGCAGCGCTTTGATAAAATGGCTCGCGCCGGAAGCCGCCGGACATGGAACTGAAAAGGTAATTGAAGCAATCCACAAACGAATGGGCAAAATCCCTTTTGTCGTGGTGCCGGTAAAACTGATCGCCACAGTTATAACTATTGCGTTCGGAGGCTCAGCAGGTAAAGAAGGCCCTTCCGCCCAGATTGGCGCCGGTTTGTCATCCCTGTTTGCCGACATTTTGAAGGTGGACGACGCCGACAGGCGCAAACTGGTTATATGTGGGATAAGCGCAGGTTTTGCCACAGTATTCGGCACCCCCATCGCCGGCGCAATTTTCGGCATCGAGGTTCTGGTGGTTGGACAAATCTTTTCAGAGGTTCTTTTCCCCTCCGTCGTCGCAGGGATCATCGGCTACCGGACAGCATTAGCATTGGGAGTAGGTTACGGCATCGCAACGGCAGGTTGTGCCGTCCCATTTCTAACCGAATCGGTATTTTTCAAAATGCTTCTTTTGGGCATCTGGTGCGGAGTTATCTCTCGTATACTTATAGAAATAATGAGATCAGGCGGCAGGATTTATGCTTATTTGAAATGGCACTGGACGTTAAAAGCTGCCGCAGGCGGATTCTTACTGGTTTTAATAGGGAGATTCATTTCTCCTTCCTATCTCGGCCTCGGCACCGAAACCATCCAATACGGATTAGAAGGAAACGCCCTTCCCGCCGGCGCGTTTCTCTGGAAAAGCGTCGCCACCTCTATAACGCTCTCCTCAGGAGGGAGCGGAGGCGTTGTTACCCCTATTTTTTTCATCGGCACGGCGGCAGGAAACCTTTTCGCACAATTATTCAATGAAATCAATGTAGCCGCATATTCGGCTATTGGGCTGACAGCGCTTCTCGCCGGAGCAGCCAACACGCCCATCGCCGCCTCTGTAATGGCCATGGAGCTGTTCGGGCCGAAAGTCGCTTCCGTTGCAGCAATAGCCTGTATGGTAAGTTTTCTGATGACAGGTTACCGCAGCATTTATCCAAGCCAGCTTCTTGGCATACAGAAAAGCAGATCGCTGAATGCGCCGACGGGGAATCCCATAAGCGGAATTGATTCCGCCCATTTTTTACTCAGAGAAAAATCTCTCCTTGGATTTCTGATA
>DYLD01000184.1 GCA_020722315.1 Syntrophus aciditrophicus | reverse complement strand
AATAACCTTCACCATACCGCCTCGGCTGCTTGAGTATGCCAACAAAAACGAAATACGCCCCTGCCAGGTTTAGGGATGCGGCAAGGTCCTGAGCTATGACGCGGTCCGAAAGACCAAGCTCGTAAAGGGCAATGGTGGTTTCGGTGGGCAGACCATATTTCAGTCGCTTTTGAAAAAGCTGCAGACGATTGATCAAGTCTCCGGTGCCATCTTGGGCGATGGTTTCGATGAATTCAGATACAGCGCCTACAACGAGCGCTCCGTCATATGCGAGCGTCCCTTCGCAGACGTCGACGACATGATCGATCTTGAACTCCCTGCGGCGGGTGCCCCGTATCATCTTGGCTTTTCGCTTACGGATGATTTTCAGGAGATCGCTGAAGGGCTTTCCACTGATCCACCCATGCGCGATTTCTTTTAGCACCTCCGGCTTATCGAACTTGGTGAATACGCCACCGTTGATATGCCGGGTAAGCAATGGCCAGGCAAGATCGAGAGCTTCTGTTTCATCAACAATCGAAAGCAGGCTGTCAGTGTTGGACTGAACCCATTCCTCAATGGCTTGGGCATCCTGAATTCCGTAAAGCGTCCTGCCGTAGATTTTGCGGCGAGCCGGATCTGTGATGTTTGCGGAGATGTTCCCAGCGAGAAGCTGAAACAACTCGCGGATATGCTCCTTTTTCTGATCATCAGCCAGGAAGAAAGCCAGCGTCCCTTCGGCCAGGCGGGTCACATCAGCTTCCGAAAGACCATCCTCCGATTCATCCCAATGGGATAACAGGAAGCTCTCGACGGCACAGATCAGGCTGATTCTCCAGGCGACTTGCCGCTCGACACCGTCTCGTGAGAAATTTTTGTCTCCATGTTGTGCGGCTATCCCGGCAGCCAATTTGGCAACTTCAGCAGGATCGTCGAGATAGGCCTTGGCAAAATCCAGAGCCTCCATGGTGATGGTGTATTTCTCGTCATCGCTCTTGATGGGGTCGAAGATCGATAGAAGATTGCTGAGGCATGGCTCAGAATTGCGCGGCTCCAGAAGTTCTTTCACCTGATCCCAGCGCCATTTATCGTTACGCGCCTTTCGCTTGTCATAGATCACCGGATCGGCAAACAGGATGCTGCCTTCGGTATGCATCCCGGCTCGACCCGCTCGGCCAATGAGGTTGTGGAAATCGCGAACCTTGATGCGCTCCATGCCCTGGTAGACACTGGTCACGATGAGGTATCGAATCGGAAGGTTTACGCCCTGCGCCAAGGTAGAGGTGCAAACAACGAATCGCACAAGGTCGTCACGCATGGCATGCTCCACCGCCAGCCGGATACCATGCGGAGTATTGCCATGATGAGAGAAAATGCCATGTGCCGCGCTCTGGGACGCCGGAGCGTCAGCACCGAGATTCTTGACGTGCAGATAGGTCAGCCGCTCAACTTCCTGGGCGTCAGAAAAATCTGCTGGTAAGGCCACGGGTGCGCCTCGCTCGATAATATCAACGGCCTTTTCGCAGACGCTGGCCGCTGTTGACTTCCTTCCGCAGAAAAGAGCGATACTGCCATTCGGGACCAATTTCAGACCAAGGTAAAGTGCGATAGCCTGCCCATCGGTCTTTTCAGGAAAAAAACGGCCCGTCCTTTCTCGCTTCTTCCTCCCGAGATTGAATCTTTCAATCACCCTCGGAACGAAAAACTCACCTTGTTCAGCATCACGGCTGTCGACGTACTCGATTCTTCCCAACTGATCGAGCCAGCTCGCGAATCCGACCGACCTGAAAGTCGGAATCAGGGTTGTGCCTTCGACGACATTGGGCGCCCCGTTGAGCCATTCTCCAACAGCCTCGGCGTTGCTAATGACTGCTGAGATCAGCACCTTCTGAGTTCCTTCGGGAACCATGAAGCGCAGCGACGTCAGGAGCAGCTCGTATGTGATGCCTCGGGTGCCGCTGTCGAACTGGTGGCCTTCATCAAAAACCAGCAGGCCAATGTGGGCAGCCAGTTCCGGAGCGTGCCGAAGGACGTAGAGCAGCTTCTCGGGGGTTACGACCAGAATTTGTTGGTGCCCCAGGAGTTCGGCAATCTCGAAGTCGGTCTGTAGGGCATCGGACAATTCATCCACCTTGGTGGGTTCGTTGTGGAATGCCTCGACAAGGCTGTTCTTGATCTCATGGCACAGCGCCCTGAACGGGGCGATGATGACGGCCAGTGACACGCGCTCGGCCAGAAACGCGCTTCGAAGAATCAGTTCAGTTGCTTTAGTTTTGCCAGCGCTGGTGGGCATTTGAACGATGGCAGACTCGCCTTTAAGAACATCCGCATTGCCCAAAAGGTGTTGGGCAGGCCACAGTTCCTTGATGAACGAATCCTTTTGCAGCGCATGGAGCCATTTGTCGCGGGGCAGCCCGGAATATGACGGCAAAGCCTTCCAGACAGAATTTTCGAGCTTTTTCCTCAGAACCGCCGCGATCACATCGCCAAACAGAAGCTGCCTGGGTGTGCCGAATTCATAGACGGCGTCCCTCAGCTTCGTGGCGAGATTGAGAAGATTTTCTTCGCCATTTCCATCCTCGAAAAACTGGAGAATCCACTTTGAAATCCCGTCGATGAATCCGCCGAATGGTCCCACAGCTCCATCAAAATAGGTTCCCAGATCGGCCTGTAACAACCAAAGCAACAGGTCTTCCAAACCATCGCTATTCAAATCCGGGCAGTCACCATCAATGCGCTTCGCCAATACCGATGCGCTTCCGGGAAGATCGCATAGGTAATAGGAGGCGGAGCCCAGAAGCACGAGGTATGTTTCAAGTGTCTCGTTCAGCTTTGATTGGAGGTAGGAGTCGAAAAAGCGGGCGGAAAATAGCAGATTGGTTTTCAGCTCCGAGAGGGAATCGGGATCTGGCTCCTCCCGGTTGATGGCGGCGGCAAGGTCGCCCAGCAGGCCAATCGAGAGGGTGAAGAGCTTGGCCGGATCTTGGATGATTTTGATGTGATGCTCTTCCGGAATGCCGTACTCGAGCATCTTGGCTTTTGATCTAGTAACACCGAGCAGGAGTTGGGATTTCTTTTCAGGCCTCATCCGCAGCCCTCCTGTAGAGCTCGTGGACAAGGTCCATCATGCCGGGTCCCTTGATAACCAAGAGAACCAGACTGTCACCATTTGGATGAGGGAAGAACTCCTTTGATTTTGCTGACTTGGGAATTTTCCTACAGTCAGCCGCAGCCAATTCATCGGCGTCGAAACATTCGTCTGAAATGATGGCTGCAGCGCCGTAGGTTTCCTTGTAGGGCATATCTACGGGGCTTTGAAATCTCTCGATCCTTTGAGCCTGTTCGATTTCCTTTTTTTCAAAGAGCTTTTGCTTGATGAAGTTCAGCGATTCATCGATTCGAATGTGATCCTTGGCAGAATCGTTGATGGCATCTTGCAGGCGATTAATTTTAGAGGCGGAGAATTTTGTCTTGGATTCAAAGACAAACAACACGTCCTTGGTGGAGGCTTCGCCATCGTTTTTGTGAAACCGGAATCCAATGACATCGCTGCCCTTGGGCGATTCATCTCGAACAACCTTTGATGACCACCGTACCCTGGGCACCCAGTAACCGAGAAGCCATTGCAGGTAATCGGAAACCAGAATTTCCCCGAAATCTCCCGCTCTGATTCCTGGGCCGAGTTCGGATGTTTTGCATGGGAACTTGATATCGGTCAGATAATCCGATCGCGGACGTTTGCCCCGGAGGAAATCGATCTCGGCATCCAGGCAGTAATGATTCCTGAAGTGTTTCGCCCAGGCCGAGAGCACTGACTCGTCGTTCTCATGACGGAACTCCCAGACTTCGACCTCCTTGCCGTCGGCGGTCGTCAGTCTTTCGCCGGTGTCGACGAGCCATTTAGTGTGTTCCGAAATCCAAGGCATTCAATATTTCCGTGTCTTAGTATGGGGGCTAACAGTGTAATCAGCGGAAAGCTGTCTGTCATATCACCCCCTATAGGTGGACAGATTTTCGGTGATTTCCCCATTTCATTGACATAGTGCCGGGTAGGCCAGCAATTCAGAAAAAGTCCACT
>DYLD01000183.1 GCA_020722315.1 Syntrophus aciditrophicus | reverse complement strand
CGCGGACTTCCAAAAATGCCCAGAACTTTTGGCCTATCGTTCACTTTTCACCTCCTCAGAATTCATCGCTCCTCAAAAAAGCAGCGGCGTTTCTGAAGATCGAAAGCCCCATTCCCTCTTCGGGCAGCGCCTCTCTTGTCCAGCGCGGGTGGTTCGTCCGGTGCAGATACGCCTCCGGATGGGGCATAAGCCCGAAGATCCGCCCGGTTTCGTTGCAGATACCGGCAATCGCAGCGATCGATCCGTTCGGATTTGCCGGGTAGCTCATGACCGGGTTTTGATAGGCTGCATCGCTGTACTGAAGCGCGATCAGATTTTTCCTCTCCAGATCCTGAAGCGTATCTTCGGTATCCGTTATGAACTTGCCCTCGCCGTGACGGACCGGGAGATAGATGCCTCCAAGGCCGCGCGTAAAGATGCAGGGTGAAGCATGATTGATTTTGAGATAGACCCAGCGATCCTCGAAACGTCCCGAATCGTTATAGGTCAGCGTGACGCTCTGACGGTTGTAGACACCTCCGAGTCCCGGCAGTACGCCGAGCTTTACGAGCAGCTGGAAGCCGTTACAAACTCCGAGGATCAACTTTCCCGACGAAATAAACCGCAAAAGCTGATCGAAGAGCCTCTCGCCGCTTCCCGACACGACGGCGTGGAGTATCCGGTTTGCGCCGGCCTTCGCGGAACCGAGGTCATCGCCGTCGAGAAACCCGCCGGGCAAATTCAGAAAATCGTATTCGTCAAGGCTCTTTGTACCATAGAGAAGCTCGCTGATATGGACGATCTCGACATGATCGAACCCGGCGAGCCTGCAGGCATGGGCGGTTTCGATCTCGCAGTTGGTTCCGTTTCCGGTTATGACGATCGCTCGTATCTGTCTGGTCATGTTCCGATCAGCCCTTTTTATCAGACGCCGAGAGTCTGTTGCCAGGCCTCCTTTAGCGAAGAAAGTCTTTCGTTGATGATCGTTTTTCCCGCGAGACCTCTTATTCTCAGATACGGCTCTTCAATCACCTCTCCGACGACGGCGAAGACGGAATCCCCGAGGGCCTTTTCAAACGCGTCTTTCGCCTCCGGACGGATTGTCGCGACAAAGCGGCTCTGCGATTCGGAAAAGAGGAGTTCATCGTTGCGTTCTATTCCTTCCGCAGGCACCTTTTTGAGGTCAAGCTCAATACCGAAGCCGCCCGCAAACGCCGTCTCGGCGACAGCCACGCCGAGCCCGCCGTCTGAACAGTCGTGGCATGAGGCGACAAGCCCGTCCCGAATCGCCCGGTTCAGCCTTTCGTAGAGTTTCTTTGCGGTTTTTGGTTTGACCTTCGGGACTCCATTGCCGATCGCACCGTGGAGCGCATACCATTCCGATCCGCCGAGCTCCCTCAGCGTTGTCCCTAAAACATAGACAAGATCGCCCGGTTTTTTCACGTCCATCGTCACGACGCGGCGGACATCATCGATCTTTCCGATCGTCGAGAAGAGGAGCGTCGGCGGCACCGCTATCCTCAGATCGCCGCTCACGTAATCGTTTTTCATGCTGTCCTTCCCGGATATGCACGGCACGCCGTAGGTCGTCGTCATTTCGTAGAGTGCCTCGTTGGCCCGGACGAGCTGGGCAAGCTTGTATTGGCCGTCAGGGTTTTTGGCCGTCCGGATCGGGTCGCACCAGCAGAAATTGTCAAGACCCGCCAGCATCTCGAGCGACGCGCCGGTCGCGACGGCGTTCCGGACGGCCTCGTCAATTGCCGCGGCCGCCATGTCGTATGTGTCTATATCGCTGTAGCGCGGGCATATCCCGTGCGCGACGACAACCCCTTCAAATGAATCCAGAACGGGCCGGATGACCGCCGCGTCGCTCGGCCCATCATTGTTTGCCCCGGTCAACGGCTTGACGACGCTACCCCCCTGAACCTCGTGGTCGTACTGTCGGACGATGGATTCCTTCGAGCAGATGTTGAGCCGGGAAAGCATGGCTTTAAGCGCCCCTCCAAGATCCCCGGGTTCCGGGAAATCCGGTTCTTCGTGGCAGGGGGCCGTCCAAGACGCGCGGAGTTCCATCTGCGGCAGTCCGCCGTGGAGAAAAGAAATTTCGAGCAGGGCCACGGTTTTTTCTCCGTAGCGCACATGGAACCAGCCCGAATCGTTATACGTTCCGAGGATGGTCGCCTCGACACCCATCCTTTTTGCGACGGATAGAAATTCGTCCAGCGTATCCGGCGGGACGGCGACTGTCATTCGTTCCTGCGATTCGGAGATCAGTATCTCCCAGGGGTCAAGTCCGGCATATTTCAGCGGCGCCTTCTTCAGGTCGAATTCGCATCCACCCGCGATCGCCGCCGTCTCTCCGATCGACGAGGAGAGGCCGCCGGCGCCGTTGTCGGTGAGCGTCCGGTACAGTCCGCGGTCTCTGGCCACCAAAAGAAAGTCCGTCATCTTTTTCTGGGTTATCGGATCGCCGATCTGAACCGCCGTCGCCGGAGAGCCTTCGTGAAGCTCCTCGGACGAAAAGGTCGCCCCGTGAATCCCGTCCTTCCCTATTCTGCCGCCCGTCATTACGATGAAATCGCCGGGGAGGATCTTTTTCAGATGGGTCGGCTCAGCGTTTATACTGGAGGGCATGATTCCGCCGGTCCCGCAGTAAACCAGCGGTTTTCCGAGATAGCGTTCGTCGAAGACGACAGAACCGTTGATCGTCGGTATCCCGCTCTTGTTGCCGCCGTGTTCGACGCCCTCCCTGACCCCTTCGTATATCCGGCGCGGGTGGAGTATCCGGGGCGGCAGCGGTCTTGCGTATTGCGGCGGGGCGAAGCAGAATACGTCGGTGTTGAAGATAAGCTTTGCGCCGCGGCCGGCGCCGAACGGATCGCGGTTCACGCCGACGATCCCTGTCAGCGCCCCGCCGTACGGATCCAGCGCGGAAGGGGAGTTGTGTGTTTCGACCTTGAAGACGACATTCCAGTCGTCGTTGAAACGGATGATCCCCGCGTTGTCGGAGAATACGGAAAGACACCAGTCATCTGCACCCATCCGTTTGCGGATCAAATTCGTTGATCCTTTGATGTAGGTATTAAAAAGCGAATCGATTTCCCTAAGTTTTCCGGTCCCGTCGTCGTAATGAATCCGGGCATTGAATATCTTGTGCTTGCAGTGCTCGGACCAGGTCTGCGCGAGGCATTCGAGTTCCGCGTCGGTTATCCTGTTTGAAAGTCCGGATTTCTTTCTTCGGTTTAGAAAAGACTCATCTTTCAGATGATCCCTGATGATCTTCATCTCCTCAAGACTCAGCGCCAAAAGCCTGTCCTGGCTGATTTTGATGAGCTCGGCGTCGGAGACATCCAAGTCTATTTCCATAGTCCGGGGGTTGTCGCCGCCTGTGACCTTCGGGATGTAAGGTTTTATCTTTGTGCCGGCCTTCCATGTCGGGCCTGCATGGATGTCGTAGCGCTGGATCAAGTCGTTCGCAAGAAGTTCCCGCGCGATCCTCTTTGCATCGCCTTGATTGATCCCGTTGATCGCATACTGGCGCGATGTATAGACGCTGACCTTTTTACCGGTAAGAAGGGCAATCGCCTCGCCGGCGGTCTTTCCGACGTTGTCGGTTACGCCGGGACGCAACCCGACCTCGATGAGCCAGTCAAAACCGGAGGCCATGCTTTCGTTTATTCTGTAATCCTGGATCACCGGATCGGACAGCGGGCCCCGTGCAGATTCTTCAAGCTCATCACTGCTGAGTATGCCGTCAACCGTGTAGATCTCAAACGTCCGCACCGAGCTGACGTTGATGCCGAGGTGCTTTATGATCCTTTCCCTGATTTTTTCCCCGAGCGCGTCTCTGATTGTGTCCTTGAAACCGATCTCGATGCGGTTGAGCATGTCGGAACCCTTTTTTTGTTTCCTTTTTATCGACCGAACGACGTATTTGAATAACAGATAGCTTGCTAAAAAACAACGAAAATGGTGGCCGGCATCTGGCTTTCCTTACCAATCTTCAAGCCGGCGAGCCATGGCACCCTCGGAGGCCTTCGGTGCGGCACAATTCGGATAGTCATTGAGACCTTTGCCAAA
>DYLD01000182.1 GCA_020722315.1 Syntrophus aciditrophicus | reverse complement strand
ATTCCGACCTCTTCTTTTTACTTTGTTATAACGGTACTGCACATAACCGTCGCGCATTGCAACATACGGGTCGATTGCCGATTCTTTAAGCGTCTCGTAGTCGCCGATTCGAAACGACGTATCATTTATTGTGTCCAGAGTTTTCGCACCTGCTGACGTGTACCATGGTTCAACATACATGAAAGGATTAAGGAAACCATCGGCTACTTTGCCGATAGTATCACGCGGACTGGATGGCCCGAATACCGGCCAATTGATATAAAAACCGTGACCTATCCCATACACACCCAGCGTTTGCCCGAAATCTTCTTCGCATTTTCCAAGGTTTATCTCTTTTTCAGATGCCGGATCAAAAAGACCCCCAAAACCCACGAGCGTGTTGAGCATAAACCGGCCCAATTCACTGGCTGCGCCGGGGAAATTTGCCTGAAGAATACAATTGAAAAAACGTACCGGGAACGCAGCGTTCGAAAAAAAATTACTTACCGACACGCGCGCGGACTCGGGAAGTATTTTCCTGTACCCCTGTGCCAGCGGTTTTAGAACCCAGAAGTAGAGCCTGTCGTTGAACACAAACATTGCACGGTTGAACGGCTCAAACGGATCAGCAATAGTGAATCGCCTCTGCGCTAGGTCCTGTTTTTCATTACCAACATCATCGGGCTCATAACTTTCTAAATACTCATCATCAATTTCATTTTCGGGCGTTCGCGAAACTTCTTCTGGTTTCTCGTCCGGTAAAGGGGGTTTTGATTGATCCGGTTGTTCGAGATTCGCTTGAGAGAAAGATTGCATCGCCGGCGAATTTTGAACGGCATGATGTGCACAACCGAAGGACAAAAAGGCAAAAACCGCGAAAAAGACGAAATATTTTCTCATACTATCCTATCTCTTTTTTTCCGTGCAAAGGAAAGGAAGCTACCTGGCCTTTACTTTTTCCCTAAGAATATCAAGCAACTCAGAAGGGGTATTCTTTATGAGTATTTCATTGAACTGCGTTCTGTAGTTCTGGACAAGGCTTATATTTTCAATAACGACGTCATAAACCTTCCAAACGTCTTTCTTAAAAATCATCCGATAATAAACCGGTATCTCTTTTGAAGAGGTTATGACCCTTGTTTGCACCTCGGCTATGCTGTCCGAGAGCATCGTTTCCCTGTCGAAAACAACCTTTTCGTTGGTGTAAGACATAATTCTGTCCACATAAGTTTTTTCCAGCAGCTGGCGAAAAAGTTTCACGAACTCCTGACGTTGGGAAACATTCAGTTTGTTCCAGTTTCTCGCAAGGGCCCTTTTGGAAAGTTCAACATCATCAAACATCGCTTCATAAATAGGGGAAATCTTATCGTTTTTAATGTCTCTGGCCAGCTCTGCCTTCCGGGTCGGATCCTTTAAGACATCAAGCACCTTGGTCACATCAGATTTAAGCTTTTCCATCGGGGCCCCGGCGTAGGCAAAAGACAAAAGAAATAAAACGATGAAAAAGCTTGAACATATTGCCCGCACAGTTTTCATATCCGCCTCATTTGTATGCTACTACTTACTTTTCTTCACATCACCAAACGCATATTTCCCAATAAGATCATCTATCTCGACCGCTGGCCGCGTATCGATGATGATCCCGCCGGCGTTCAGAGGTTCGCCTGCACCGCCGGGATCAATACTCAAATACCTGTCGCCGATCAGCCCTTCTGTTTTAATGGACGCTATGGCATCATCATAGATTTGTATTCCTTTTTTAACCCGGATTTCTACAACGGCCTTGTTTTCCTTCTGGTCGAGCGAGATCTGTTCCACACGGCCTATATCAATTCCCAGCATATAAACGGGGCTGCCCTTTCTGAGACCGGTAACGGATGTAAAGCGGGCCGAAAGGGCGTATGTCTCATCCCCCCATAGGGAGACATGCCCGAGCTTGACAGTCATATAACCTATGAAGATCAATCCTATGACGACAAAAAGACCGACAGCCGTTTCCATCTTGTATTTTTTCATCGAAGAATTACCTCTTTTTGTTTTGACCTCGCGGCATTTATGACATCCGTGATCGCGACATCGGTGTTTCCCTCAGCCAAACCGACGCGAAAGCAAAAGCGGCCCGGGGATTCCGAATCACTCCGACCGTGCTGGTTCGTCGTAATGCCTGCGAATCTTTTGGCGTTTAAATCCCCGAGAAACCCCTCCAGTATATGTTCGGCTTCATCCAGGCTGGAATAGGGAAGAATCGTAATAAATTCATTGAGATCCACGCGTGTGGAAAACCCTCCCAGATTACCGAGGTAATCGACGATCCACAATCCCAGGTTGATGAGAGATGGGTGCAGCGAAGAAAGTCCATTGTTTTTTGTCGCTGATTTCAAAGTAGGGATCGTATAAACAAAAGCCGTATACTTCCCCTCTCCGCGCAGGCGGTCTCTAAGGAAGCTGTTCTTCATTAGAAACTGCCTTTTCGAATAGATTCCGGTCAATTGGTGCTGAAGTTCCTCGAGGCTTGCCGCCACCTCCTCCTGGAAAGGATGTTTGAAATTCTCGAACTCTTCAGGAGGACCCTGAAACACGATTTTCCGCTCGTAAAGGGCAAGAATCCGATTAGAAATAAAATAGACATCGGGTATCTCGTGGCTTACCAGGATCGCGGTAAATCCGAATTTTCTTTGATACTGGGCTATCATACTCAAAATCGCGTTTTTTCGGACTGGGTCCTGACCCGTTGTAGGCTCATCAAAGAGGACCGCTGTAGGGTCCGTCACCAATGCCCTGGCCAGCGCGGCGCGTTTTTGCATTCCGCCGGAAAGCTCAGAGGGATAACGTTGGGCGGCTTGGGTAAGCTCGGTTTGTTCTATCCTGGCCATTACCCTTTTTTCTATCTCCTTTCTGGAAAGGTTCGTTTTTTCGCGAAGGGGTAAGGCGATATTTTCATAAACGGTCAGTGAATCGAACAGCGCATTTTGTTGAAACATATAACTGATGCGGGAAAGTGCCCGATCCTGCTCAGTTTTGGTCATACTGCCGAGCTTTTTCCCCTGTAAAAGGACCTCGCCTTCATCAGGCTGTAGCAGGCCTATGATATGTTTCAGCAAGACACTCTTCCCGGAGCCGCTCAATCCGATGATCGTGGTAACTTCGCCTTCGTAAATTTGAAGGTCTATGCGCTCCAAAACCCTGTTGTCGCCAAATTGTTTTGATACCCCGCGGAATTCAATAAAAGGGACGGCCATTGTTAGCTTCCTATCAACAGTGAGGTCACAACGTAGTCCGCGACCAAAATCAAGACGCAGGATAACACGACGGCAGAGGTCGTCGAAAGCCCGACAGCCTTCGCCCCGTGGCCGTCCGTTCTCATATGGGCGAAGTAACCCTGATAGCAACTGACGGTTGATACGATAACGGCGAACACTACTGCCTTGATAAAACCGTCCACGACGTCATGAATATCCGTGTTGGACTGAATTCGGTAAAGATAGGATGCCGAATTTGCACCCATAAGCAACACCCCGGAGACGTACCCGCCGATGATGCCGACAACATCAAAAACTGCCGTCAGAATGGGAAAGCTGATAATGGAAGCTGCAATCCGGGGGCTGACCAGATAACGAAGAGGATCTATTCTCATCGTATAAAGCGCATCAATCTGTTCCGAGATCCGCTGGATGCCGATCTCGGCTGTAATGGCCGATCCTGCGCGTGCGGTGATCATGATTGCAGTCAACACCGGGCCTAATTCTCTCACCAGCGTCAATGACACCAGCGTGCCGAGCGCCCCTTCAGCTCCAAATTGAACGAGCGCATGGTACGACTGCAGGCCGAGAACCATTCCGGTAAAAAGGCTGACAAGCGCAATAATGCCGAACGATCTCGTTCCAATATAGTAGATATGGTTCAAAATATGGAAGAGCTGTTTGGGCCGGAATATCCCAAGAAAGGCATAAAAAAGGAAGATGCCTGCGGCGCCAAGATGGTTTGTAATCCCGATGGCTGTGCCGCCCAGTGATGCAAATGGTCGAGCCGCCCATTGGTATAGGGGAAAAAACCCTTTGTCATTATCGTTTTTATCCATCTGATTCTTCTCTAAATGCCATCACACGCC
>DYLD01000024.1:6099-25441 GCA_020722315.1 Syntrophus aciditrophicus | reverse complement strand
ACTATATTACTTACATGTCTGGATACTTAATATCCAGAACTTTTTTGCAGTTATCTAATATCGAAGACCTACCAGCAAAGCTGTCAAGTAAAACCGAATAAACTAAATAATATGTAACAGGCTTATAATTGTGGCACACCGATTGCGTTCACAGTGGCAAACAAAACGCAAAGGCGTTTCAAAAAAAAATACCCTTGAGGCGGGTGCAACTCCGACACAATATTTCTTTTGCTTATCTGTTCTCTTTGCGCTATGTTCCTGCGGGATTATTAAGACGACGGGAAATCTTCGGACGTTTCTTGACAAAAGGAGGGATTTGCCCAGCCGTGGAAAAATCTCGCGTGACGCGCGATTGTAAAGGCCTTTCGGGTCGAAAAAGATTTTGAACAGGAGCAAACAAGTTATGTGGAAAAAGGCGGCCCTGACAGGGCTAACAATAGGTTTAGTTTCGTTCCTGGCGGGCCAGGCTCCGGCGCTGACCCTTGAGGATGCTCTGTCAAAGGCGAGGGGAAACCTTCCTTCTTACCAGGCGGTAAAGAAAAAGGTCGAGGCGGCCGACGCATCGTACAAAGCGACGCTGGGTTCGTATCTTCCCTCACTCGACGCCTCGGGAAAGGCAGATAGAGACTATAACGGCAACAACTACAGCTCAAAGGGTTACGGCGTTACGCTTTCCTATAACCTCTACGACCCGAGACGCAAACCCACGCGGGATATCGCGGAATTCAACCTTGAAACCCAGAAAGAGGAGCTGAGAAAAAATCTGTTCGAACTCGACTACCGGGTTAAGGTCGCCTTTTACACGGCGCTGGCCGAAAAAAACATCGTTGAACAGAACCGTGTACAGCTAAAAAACGCCGAGACGGATTACGAGGTTGCCGAGGGAAGGCGCAAACTTGGAGCCGCGCGACTCTCCGAGGTGCTCCAGGCCTCGGTGCGACTTGAACAGGCCCGTTTCAACGTTGTCCAGGCTGAGGGAAATTTGAACAAGGCCCTTTTTGAGCTTTATTCGCTGATGGGCGATTCGTACGAAAGGACCAACGACCTGCCGGAAGGAGAGCTGGAATCGGGCGAAGCTGTCCCAGAGTTCAAACCTCTTGCCGAAGAGGTGCTTAAAAGGCCCGAGGTTCGCCAGGCGGAAATCGCGCTAAAAACGGCCGAAAGCAATCTCGCGTTATCCCGGGCCGATTTCTATCCGACGCTTTCCGCCAATCTTTCCTACACGAGAAGCGATGCGGGCACACTGGGCACGCGGATGGTCGAAGACAAAAACGCCGGCTTGAGCGCGTCCTGGAATATCTTCGAGCTCGGCAAATTTTATCGCCGGAAGTCCGCGCAAATAGAGGTCTCTGTTTCGGAGGAAAACATCAAAGAGATGAAAAGACAGCTTGTTCTGGATTGCCGGAAGGCATGGGAGGATCTGACGACGGCAACGCGAAACCTGATTGTAGCCGACAACCAGCTCCGCCAGGCTGAACAGAACTATGAGCAGGCATTCGGAGAATACAAAATCGGCGTCGGAGATATCCTTTCGCTCGTGCAGGCGGAAAGCACCCTTGCCGGCGCTCGCGAACAGATGATCACGGCGCGGCTCAATGTGGCTCTCGCCAGAGCGCTTCTGGAAAAAATTTCAGGAAAAACCTTCTAAAAACAAAAGAGGATTAAAAAAAACCATCGGAGCAGGATTAAAAATACGAGGGACTGGCGTGAAGAAAAAATTATTATGGGCAATTGTGTTTGCCGCGATACTGCTCATTGCAGGGATCGTCGGTTACAGGAAGCTTTACCCGAAGCCCGAGATCCAGGTTCTTGAAACAGGCCGCGTTGAAAGGCGCGACATCCGGGCCGTTCTCGTCGAAACGGGGATCATCAAATCCCAGGTCGGCGCGGTCGTAAAAATCGGAGCCCGGGCGACCGGAAGGCTCGACAAAATGCTTGTCAAAGTCGGCGACCGCGTGAAGGCCGGACAGTTTATAGCGCAGATAGACGACCGGGAAACCCTGAAGGCGATTGAACAGCAGAAAGCGGCGTTGAAAGCGGCGCAGGTCACGCTCGAGCAAATACGGCTGACGTATCCGCAGAAGATCGCCGAGGCACAGTCCAACCTGAATTATGCCCGCCTCGCCTACGAACGCCAAAAAGAACTGATCAAAAAGGAATACACGACACAGGATGCTCTGGATAAAGCCGAAAATCAACTTCGGTCGGCGGATGCGGTACTCAAGCGCCTCAAAGACGAATTCGTCACACAGGAAAGGATCACCCGGGAAACGATCAAAGAAATAGAGGCCCAGCTCGAACAACACCAGATCCGGCTTTCCTACACGCGTATCTATTCGACGATATCCGGAATTGTCGCCGACGTCACCGCCCAGGAGGGGGAGACGATCGTGGCCGGCCTTCAGGTCGCGAATCTAGTCACGGTGCTGGATCCTACACGGCTTGAAATGTGGACCTATATCGATGAAACCGATATCGGCCGGGCAAGAAAGGGACAGAAGGTCGAATACACGGTTGATACCTACCCCGACCGCACGTTCCGCGGCACAATCGAAAGGATCGATCCTCAGCCGGTCGTTAAAGACAATATCGTTTACTATCTCGCGACGGCGAAAGTGTCCCCCGAAGACGCAATGTTACTCAAGCCGGAGATGACAACGCATGTCCGGATCATCCTAACCGAGAAATCAGGCGTGCTGACGATCCCGAACGCCGCGATCAAATTTGAAAAGGGCCGCCAAATCGCCTACGTCGCGAAGAAAGGGTCACACTCGGTAAGAAAAATCGAGCTCAAGCTCGGCATACGCGGCGAGGACCGCACCGAGGTTATCTCCGGCGTTTCCGAAGGGACCGAGCTGGCAACAAAGCTCATCCTGCCCGCTGAAATGAACACCGGCAAAAACAGAAATCCCCATGGAAGCAGGCCATGAACCCGCTGTGCCTGATGGAAAACGTCAAGAAAACATTCCGGATCGGAGAGGATCTCTCCGTCGAGGTCCTGAAGGGCATTGACCTGAAGGTCGACGAAGGGGAATTCATCGCGATCATGGGAACATCAGGCTCCGGGAAATCCACGTTGATGAACCTGATCGGCTGCCTAGACGTCCCGACCTCCGGGCGTTATCTGCTTGCCGGCCGCGAGGTGCTCGGGCTTCTGGACGACGATCTGTCCGAACTGCGCAACACGCATATCGGTTTCGTCTTCCAGAGCTTCTATCTGCTCCCCTATGCGACGGTCCTCGAAAATGTGCTGCTGCCGACGCTCTACAGGGAAAAAACGGCCGGCCATGTCGAGAGGCGCGCCGCAGAAATTCTCAAACTGGTCGGTCTCGAAAAGAGGATGAACTTCCGCCCGAACAGGCTCTCCGGCGGCGAACAGCAGAGGGTGGCTCTCTGCCGCGCATTGATGAACGATCCGGAAATCATCCTCGCCGACGAGCCGACAGGGCAGCTCGACAGCAAAACCGCCTCCGAAATCATGAATCTGCTTTCCGATCTGAACAAAAAAGGAAAAACCGTCATCGTCGTCACGCACGACGCCACGATCGCTTCGTACGCCGGAAGGGTCATCCATATCAAAGACGGGATCATCATAGATGAATAGGATCCTCAACATCCTTTCCCAGGCCCTCGAAGCGGTCATCGCGCTGAAACTGAGGAGTTTCTTCTGCACCTTTAGCATCGCGATCGGCATCTCGGCGGTTACGATTATTGTCGCAACAACGGAAGGAGCCTACAAAAAGGCTTTCGATCTTGTCGAGGTCTTCGGTCCGGATGCCGTCTTGATCGTCAGCGGTTCGGAAGAATCACGGGCGATCGCGCGGCGGGAAAAAACCCTGACGCTCGCCGATGCGGACGCAATCCGCAACTCGTTCGGCACTGCCTATCTCGTCGTCCCGATGAGCAGCGTCCACGACGTGAACGTCTCCTACAAGGGAAACCGCTATTCGGCGCCGGTTGTCGGAACGACAAACGACTACAGCGTCTCGTGGACATGGCCGGTCGTCGAAGGCTCAGATTTTACCGAGGAAGACCTTAAGAGAGCCGCAAACGTGGCGCTGATCGGAAATGAAACAATGCACGAGCTCTTCGGCGATGAAAACCCGGTCGGCAAATTCATCCAGGTCCGAACGATCCCGGTTCAGGTCGTTGGCGTCCTTCAGGAAAGGGGGGCATCGATGGGGGGCGGTAATCTGGACAACCGCATCGTGATGCCGATTACGACCGTGATGAAGAAACTGCAGAACGAATCAAAATACATTGCCGTGATGCGGGTCCGTTTCGAAGATATCGAAAACCTCGATTTTCACAGAGAGGAGCTTAGGGAATTTTTGCGGATGAGGCACGGCATCCCCGAAGGAGAGCTGGACGACTTCCAGATATTTGCATCCAAGGACATCATCAAATTCCTTGTCGCGCTGACCGGCTCATTGATTGTCTTCGTCGGCATCGTCGGAATCATATCGCTGATCGTCGCAGGATTTGTGCTGGCTAATCTGTTTCATCTTTCCGTCAGCGAGCGCACCGCCGAGATCGGCATCCGGCGCTCAGTCGGGGCGAAAAAACGCGACATCCTGCATCAGTTTCTTGCTGAAGCCATCCTTCTGACAACGGCCGGTGGCGTCCTCGGCTTCCTCTTCGGATATGGAGGCGCCAAACTGCTCCAGAAACTGGCCGATTTCCCGATTCATTTTTCGTGGAAGGCGTTTATGATCGGACTCCTCCTCTCCTGGATTATCGGCATCCTCTTCGGCCTCCAGCCCGCGTCGCGAGCGGCAAACCTGAAACCGATCGAGGCAATCAGGGGTTGAAATGGAAAGGATCATCCTCAATCTGAAGATTGCGCTCGGCGCCCTCGGCAACCACAGGCTCCGTACCGTTCTTGCCGTGCTCGGCGTCTTTTTCGGAACGCTTTCTCTGGTTATCGTCGGCAACCTTTCCGATTCGCTTTCGTTAAAAACCGAACAGGAGGTTGACAGCCTCGGTAAAAATCTCGTGATCGTCTTCAGCGGTCAGCTCCGCAGGCACGGACCGAGGTTTCCTCTGGCCACGCGTGCGACGAATCTGACCCTGGATGATGCAACGGCGATTCTTTATGCGTTTCCCCACGCAAAAGAGGTTTCGCCTTCGGGTATGAAGGCCTTTCCGGTCCGATACCAAAACACCGTATTAAAAGCCGTCGCGGTCAATGGTGTTGCACCCAATTTCGCGGAAGTTCGGAACTTCGAGATTGCATCCGGAAGCCCGATAACCGAGGATGATGAAAAAAATCAGCGGAAAGTAGCGGTGCTCGGGCCTACAACGGCCGAGAAGCTCTTCGGCGATGAAAATCCGGTCGGCAAGACAATCCTGATCAGAAGGGTTCCCGTACAGGTGATCGGCGTAACCGTCGCAAAGGGTTCCGATATTTCCGGAGCCGACCAGGACAACCAGATCTTCGTCCCGCTGAAAACCTTCCTGAGAAACTTTACAAACAAGGAATACGTCAATTCGATCTACGTCCAGGCAGCGGGTGACAGCGTTATTCCTTCGCTACAGAAAGAGATTGTTGCGCTGTTGCGGATACGGCACAAGATACGCGACGGCATGAAAGACGATTTCACCGTTGTTGATCTGAAGGATGTCAACACGCTCAAAAGCGATGCAATGGGGATGATTACGATTCTGGGCCGGACCGCAGCGGCCGCATCGTTTCTGATCGGCGCCCTCGGAATCCTGTCGATCATGATACTCATCGTCAACGAACGGAGGATGGAAATCGGAATACGCCGCGCCGTCGGGTCGCGCAAAAAGGATATCATACTGCAATTTCTGCTCGAATCCTCGTTCATCTCGGTAACCGGCGGTTTGATCGGCATTTTGATCGGCATGATGGCAAGCCTTGTCATCGCAAGGGTCCTGAGTTACCCTGCCACGATTTCGGTGCCGGGGTTGATAACGGCCTTCGGCGCTTCGGCGCTTTCCGGCGTCATCGCCGGAATCTACCCTTCCTTCAAGGCAATCCAGGTCAATCCGGTCGATATCATCCGGTCCTGAAAACAGACGAAACCGATCCAACAGGAGGGTTCCATGAATGATTACATCGAGCTGGCCCGGGAGTTGCAAACCTATCTGAACCCCGGCACGTTTCCCGTGGCGGTAACCATCCTCGACAGCGAAGAACTGATACCCGCAAATGCGAAAAGACCCGTGAAGGACATGGGGGTTCCTATGGCACTATGCCAGGGCTCCGCGATAGCGCGGCGTTATGGATGGACGATAGCCTTCGGCCGGGAGGATATCGGATGCGGGATCGCTGCTCATACCTACGGGTGGAACCGTGTAACCGATACGAGAGGGGCCATTCATTTTTTGACCACGATGAACTACGCCGGCGACGAAAACGCGGCCGCAGCGGTATAAACCCCAAGCTGCATCGCTGTATTACAGGAACCCTACGCTGTAGACAAACGCGGCGAGAACATAGAAGGCAAGCGCCGCGAGAACGACCAAGACGAATCCGTGGCTGATCGCGATCAGAACGGCCGCGGAGGCGCCGATAACGGAGAGAAAGCCGTTGATCCCCCACGCCCACGGGAGAAGATTTTCGTCTTCTTTCGCTACGCGGCTCAAACCGGCAGGAAACGGTATCCCCATCGGCACGGCGAGCGGCGCTATCAACAAGCTTGAGATTGCCATCCTGATGCCCAGCGGGAACGCGAAAAGCACACCCGCGAAAAACCGGTCGGCCGAAAGATAAAGGATGACGACCCCGGCGATCCAGATCACTGCGACACGAACCTGCAGGCGTGAGGACAAGTCCAGTTTTACCGATAGCAGGCCCCCGATTCCTGAGTAGACGAGGAATGATCCGATGACAACCGCCGCGGAAAAGACAGGGTCGTACAGGTACCTGATAAACTGCTGCAGAAAAGACATCTCCAAAAACAAATAGGCCAGGCCTAGCGCGCCGAAATAAAGAAAAACGGATGTCTTTCCGCGTGCCGAGCTGCCGGATATCCTGATCGGAACAACGATCAAAACCAGGCTAAACACGACAAGAATCGCGAGGGCCGTCCAGAGCAGGACGTATCCCCAGTCGAGAAGCGGGATCGAGACCCGTCCATAAGGGATGAGGTATTTCCGAATAAACGATGCCTTGAACGTGTGGGCGAAAAACGGGCGGTCGTCCGTTGCAGGCCGGACATAAAACGGATATTCGTCATAAAAGCGTTCCTGATCGCCCGAAAGCAGACGCTTTGCAGCGTTGAAAAAGTAGTTTTCGTCCAGTTTGTTGATGAGATTAGTCTCCCCGCTGCTGATCCCCGGATAGTAACACAAATCAAACAGACGTTCCCGGCAGAAATCCTTGACGGCAGCGATCTGCGCCGGCGTGAAAGGGCCGTTTTTTATGAGCAACGTCGCCGTCTGCCAGCTTCGGATCACGACGAGCGATCCGGCGGCTTTTTCCGGGCCGAGCGCCGCGATGATCGTGGCCAGCATCTTGATCGAGTCACGCGGAGGATTCTTGATCCACCGTGAGACGGAAAGAATACCGCCCGGCGCAACGCGCGCAAGAGCGGTTCTCAGGGCTTCGACTGTAAAAAGGTAGTTTTCGTTCAACGAGTAAACACCGGCGGAGGCCGATTCCATCGATTCCAGCAGGCTTATCTGGATCAGATCGAATCGCCGTTTCGTCCGCTCCAAATATCCCCTCCCGTCCTCGACAAGGATGCGGGCCGCGGCGATATCGTACAGACCTCCGCTGAACGCGCGGTACTCACGCTGCATCAGAGCGACAATTTCGCGGTTCATCTCGACGACCGAAATCTTTTGTGCTTTGTGATGACGGGCATTCAATATCTCTGTGCCGCCGCCCCCGCCGATGATCAGAACGGAAGGCCTGTCGAGCAAACGGTACGCCACGGAAGCGGTGCGCCACTCCATGAAACGGGTATCGCCGGCACTGTTGATCGCACCGGCCGCATCCCCATTCAGAAAAAGTCCCTTCTGTTTGGGTAAAGCGAACGGGCAATTCAGACTCAAATCCGGAAGATAGTGATAAAAGGGGCTTTCCAGCACGCTGACAAGCCCGAACGGGCCGAACACCTCCTTCTCGATCCTCGCGCCCGCCTGATTGAAGGCGACAGACAGATCTTTAAATGAGTTCATCGGAATCGCTGTCGGGTGCAAAAGAAAAGCAGGCACCGCGGCAGCAAGGACAACCGCCGAAATTGCGGTGCGAACACGGCTCGTCGACGCGGCGAACGAGGCGCAGAGGATCGTCAACGAGATGACAAGCAGGATTTCATAAGGGCCCATGTGGAAAAATGTGAGCAGGACGGGAAGGCTTCCTGCACCCGATCCTGCAAGGTTGGCAAAATAGATCCCGTAGATATCGTCCCTTCTCGCGGAAAAGCTGAGCCCGATACACAAAGCGCCGAGAAAAAACGGAACCATCAGGAAAAGACTCAACGCAAGCAGAGCCAATGTCTCTTTCGGCTGCCAGACAATCATCAGCGGATTGAACGAGATGATCCGGCTAAGAAACATATTGATCCAGACGGAAAGGACGATCAGAAAAGGGGAAACGTACAGAACCCCTGCGAAGTGTTTCTTCAGGCTCTCATGAAACAAGACGATGAATGCACCGCTCGCACCGAATCCGAGCAGCGCAAGGCTGACGATCAGCGAGGCAAAATGGTGCCAGTACGTTATCGCGAAGAGCTTGAATAGAAGTATTTCGTAGGCGATCAGCGCCGCCGAAATGACGAACACGACAAAACGGATTCTTCCCGCGGATAAGCCAGGAGCCATCTCGTATCATCATCTCCCGGTAAGGGGCACAAACCGGACCGGCATGAGGTTTTGGGTCTTGATGCCTCCGGCTTCGTCCTTTATTGCAAGAACAAGGTTCTGCACCATGAACGGGCCGCCGATCGGAATGACCATCCTTCCCCCGGGCCTGAGTTGTTTTAATAGAGGCGGCGGGATATGTCCTGCGGCGGCGGTGACGATAATCGCGTCAAACGGGGCATGTTCCTTCCATCCGTAGTATCCGTCGGCACATCTGACGATAACGTTTTTATACTTCATATCTTTCAAGCGGAGCGCCGCGGCCTTTGCAAGCTCCGGTATGATTTCGATTGTGTAAACCTTCGCCCCGATAGCCGAGAGTATCGCCGCCTGGTAGCCCGATCCCGTTCCGATCTCGAGTACGCCGGTATTCCTGCCGGCATGGACGATTTGCGTCATGTAGGCAACGATGTAAGGTTGGGAAATCGTCTGGCCGTAACCGATCGGAAGAGGCGTATCGTCATACGCCTGTTCGATTACTTCCCGCGGAACGAAACGGTGGCGCAAAACGGTACGCATCGCGCGGAGAACCTCTACGTCATCGACGCCCCGCCGGATGATCTGTCTTTCGACCATCCGTTCCCTCATTACCGCAAAGGACGCTTCGTTAGGCTCGGCGCACAAAAAGTTTGTTGCCGGTCCAATGCCGATAGACAATACCGGCAGCAAGACCGCTAGTATCTTCCGAATAGCATTCATGTTCATTCTGACACACAGTGTCTATCTTGCCCACAGGTTAACGAAACCTTTGAAGAACTCGCTGAAATGGTTTCATAGAGCGCGATTTGAAGATTTTCCGGGCGAAAAAACCTCCTGAGCGCAGGAAACCGTTTCGGCCTTACGCAAAGCCCTAATACTGTCATTTTATGCTATCGGGGGGCTGAAGCCCCGGGCAATGCCGGAGATCCCCGGCAGGAATGGAAAAAGGCCCTTTACAACCGGGCTCAGCAGCGGTCAAACCTGTCCGTCCGTCAGACGGCTGATCGCGGCTTTGCATACTGACGTGTCCTGCTCCGGCGTTCCGCCGCTTATGCCCACACCGCCGAGAAACTCGCCGTTGAGATGGATCGGCAAACCGCCCGGTATGACCGTGAGCCTGTCGTTCCAATTCGATGTATTGAAACCTGCCCCGGGCTGCGAAGGAACACCGAACATTGCAACGTCCGCGCTCGGCTTTTTGAAGACAGCCGCCGTCCAGGCCTTGTCGCGGGCAATATCGGCCGTGGGGCTCAGTGCGCCGTCCATTCGATGCAGGGCGATCAACCAACCATACTCATCCACGACCGCGACGCTGCAACAAATCCCGATTGTCTTTGCATGTTCTATAGATGCATCGATGATCTTGGTTGCCAGCTCTATATTCATACGCATGATTTACCCCCATGTGTCAATTCAGTCAAACAGCGCGGATACACCTGCCTGAGCCACGCTGGTATCGCTTATGTCGCCCACCCCGGACGGAACACCGCTGCAGCCCACAGCGCCGATAATCTCGGCATCTTCACTCAGGATCGGAACGCCGCCGGCGATAAATGTCAGACGGCCCTTGCCCTTTGTCACAAGCCCCATTCCATGATCCCCCAACTGCTGCCCGATAAAGCGGGGATCAATCATCCTCGCCAGCAGCAAGGTCGGCATCTGAAACGAAATCACGGACCACGCCTTCTCGATTGCGATATCTATCGTTGCCGCTCCGGCGCCGTCCATCCTTTCCGCGGCGACAACGATCCCCGATTTATCAACTACGGCAATACTGCACGGCACCCCGGCAATGTCCTTTGCCCATCTCCTCGATGCCCTGAGCGCCTTTCTGGCCATTTCCAACGTTATCTCTGTCATTGACCGCCTCATCTTTCCTGATTACTATGAAAGCAACTCACCGGTCGCAATCACATCAACCCCGGTATCGAGCAAATTCGGAACGACAACGTCTCCAACCCTGACCGGTGCAGTCACCGTTATTCCGGCCAGAACCGGCATGCTCGGCAAAAGCAGCCTTTTAAGGATCGGTCGTGCAGATCTTACAGGCAAAAGCGGCCGGCTGCTGTTTGCGGTCTTTACAGTAGCGGTCAGAATCCTGACCGGATTCTTGTACTCCTGCGGGGCATAACTCTTGCCCTCTTTGCATCTGTTACCGGAAATTTTTGTGATTTCACCCTTCGCACCTACTGTCAGTTTGATCTCGCATCCCATCGGACAGCCGATACAGATGACGGTTTCGATCCTGGTCACTACTTGCCTCCCCACTTTTGACAATCGATGACGACCTCGGTCACGTTCTTCCCCAATTTCTTCAATTGTTCTGAAGTAAGTTCAATTTTCAGCATGCTGCTCGGTTTGACGATCAGCTCCGATTTACCGGCAATATCGCCGACGTTGATCCTGACGTTCTGTTCCGGCTCCCGCACCCGCATATACAGCGTCACGTCCTCGTTGCCGCTGATCGTATGCGGCACGACATACCTGATATTTCTGCCTGCCTTAAGTTTAATCCCTGCCCATGCCGGGATCCTTTCCCCCATCGCAAACCGCGCGGCGCTTTCCCCGGCGATCTCGCTTTCCCATGTTACGTTATCGACGAGATCGTGAACATGGACAACGTTTCCGCCGGCAAAAATGCCGGGGACCGTGGTCTGCCTTGCCCCATCAACAAACGGACCTCCGGTTACCGGGTCCAATTCCACGCCCGCCGTCAGCGAAAGCTCGTTTTCGGGGATCAGGCCAACGGACAGCAACAGCGTGTCGCAGGCAATATCTCGTTCGGTACCCCCGATGGGATTCATCCGACTGTCCACCTCGGCCACTCTCACCCCCTCGACACGCCGCTCGCCGTAGATGTTCGTCACGGTATGCTTCAAAAATAACGGGATATCGAAATCATGCAGGCACTGCACCTCGTTTCTGATGAGTCCCCCCACATAGGGAAGAACCTCGACAACCGCTTCGACGCGTGCACCTTCCAACGTCAGACGGCGCGCCATAATCATGCCGATGTCTCCCGAACCCAGAATGACGACCTGCCGGCCCGGAAGAAACCCTTCAACATTGATAAATCTCTGCGCGGTTCCTGCGGTAAAGACACCGGCAGGCCTCGTCCCGGGAATATTAAGAGCGCCCCGGCTCCTTTCCCGGCAGCCCATAGCCAGAACAATGGATTCGGGTCTGAATTTCAAAAATTGGTTTTTGTTGCTGACCGCCGTTATCTCCCGATCAGGCGATATGTTGAGGGCCATCGTTTCGAGCATCGGCCGGACTCCGGCATCCATCGTCTTTTCTATAAACCGGTGCGCATACTCCGGCCCCGTCAAGTCCTCATGGAAATAAAAAAGTCCGAAACCGTTATGGACGCACTGGTGCAGAAGCCCCCCTAGCTCCTCCGCACGCTCCAGGATAACGACATTTTTAGCTCCTGTCTCTTTAGCCCTGACGGCTGCCGCCATTCCGGCCGGTCCGGATCCGATAACAGCGACATCAATCTCATGCAGGTTCATTTACTGCCCCCTCGAGCAGCTCTTTGCTCTTGTAAAGCAATAGCCGCGATGTTTTGCCTTTTTTCGTTACTTGCTCCTCAGGAACATTCAGTTCCCTTGCCAGGATCCTGGCTACGCGCGGACTACAGAAACCACCCTGACATCTTCCCATGCCGGCCCTTGTTCGGTATTTAACCCCGTCCATCGTCGTCGCCCCTCTTTTGATGGCCTCAACGATTTCCCCCTCGGTGACGGTTTCGCAACGGCATACGACGTGTCCGTAACGGCTGTCCTTTTGGATGAGCTTCTTCTTTTCTTCGTCGGAAGCCTCGCTGAAATCAGGTATCGCACGCCCGGACGCCTTGAAGCTTTCTTTCTCTACCGTCTGAAGCCCCTCCGAAGAGAGGAGCCGAATTACCTCCTTTGAAGCAGCAGGGGCCGCGCTGACACCCGGAAACCCGATGCAGAAGTTGATGAACCTCGGTATTTTTCTCGAAGCAGCCACGACACATTCATGCCAGCCGAGTTCATAATTTCTGTACATGATGTACCCGGCGAACGAATTGATAATGTCCTTTTCCGACACATCGGGTACCAGACTCCGGATCGTTGCGAATCCCGCCTGTGACATCCGGCGCGTGCTGGAATAATCTCCCCTCTTGTTCAGCTGCAGCGGTATACCAAAGAAGATATTGCCATGGACGGTCGGATTGACAAAGATAAGCTCGCCGGGTCTGCTCGGGCGGGCTGTTACGACATGCCTGATGATATCTCCGACCTTCTTGTCGAGCACACCTATCCAGGCCTTGACCGGATAGACGACGAATTCGTCCGCATCGACCATCGCGGCTATCTTATCCACATAGACACCGGCCGCATTGACGATAAACCTGGTTCGGATGAGCCCCTCGGTCGTCTGGACTTCAAAGCTGTCGGTTCCACGGGAAATAGACACCACCTCCGTGCCCAACATGATGTTTGTTCCATTTTCCCTCGCGTTTTCCGCCAGGGCTATAGACAGCCTCACCGGGTCGGTGACGGCAGGTTTCGGGTCATACAGCGCGCCGATAACATCCCTCGTTAAATGGGGCTCGATCCGGCGAAGTGTATCTCTATCAATCCACTGGTGGGGTTCGAGGTCAGGCAGGTACTTATCGGCCAGATTTTTCATTTTCTGGTATTTTACCAGCTCGTTGTTGTTCCTTATCAGTGAGAGGCTTCCAATTCTCTTGAACGGTACGTCCAGTTCCCTGCAGAGCGGTTCCATCAATGGAATGCTGTCCCAGACAAAACGGCTGTTTCGATATTCCTTTCGGAACTCCAGACAATCCCCTCCCTGGCAAACCACGGTTGCGCTGGCCTTTGTGCTTCCCCACCCGAAATCAACTTCTCTCTCGACCAATGTCGTATCAACCCGGTACCGGGAAAGTTCTCTCGCCACCGACGTGCCGAGAATTCCACCCCCGATAATCAACACCTCGGTATCCAACTTCATATTGAGCTCCCCAAATGCAGAATGGTCCCCCTCAGGCATGACAGGAAAACCTACCGATGAAACCTGAATACATCCCCCGGGCAGCAGCTCTCATTTCCGAAGAATGGTGGCCGCCACAGATCATATAAATTTGTATAACAAGTTTCAAAGCCAACATTCAACAAAATCTTCAAAAAAGGGCTTTCTATAACGATATCTGAATGATACAAAACCTAGCTGATCAAAAGAACCCTTGACAAGCCCAACTGCGCGGGTTATAGACCTTCATGGAATCGTTTTTTGCAAGTACTCAAGGTTATTGTTGGAATTCGTCTCGTCAGGGAAAGATTCGGTGGACAGTTCCAGACCGTTAAGAAACAAGGAGATTTGATGAGCAGACATAAAAAGATCAACAGGGAAAAAGAGATAGATAGAAAACGCAAACGCAGAAAGGAAAGCCTGAAGCTGCGTAAGAAACAGGGTAACTTGGAAAGCAGGTAATAAAACAGAAACAATCGGGTTTCAGCACGTTCAACCCCGGGCGATTCGGACGCATTCATACATCATGATTGCACCCGCCTGGGGCAGACTCAGCGATTCTCCAACTCCCGGACAGGGGATTTTCCACATTTCATCGGCTCTCTTCCGTAGAGCTTCAGGCAACCCGTGGCTTTCACTGCCTAAAAGCAGCGCCGTCTTTGGGCCGCAGGGATGCGGAGCAATCCCGTCACGGGCATCGCTTCCGACAATCAAAAAGCGCCCTTTTATCTCGTCAAGGGCATCTTCCAATGCAACATCTTCGAACACGTTGACATGAAAAAGCCCTCCCATCGACGCCCGCACGACCTTCGGGTTCGTCGCTTCGGCGGAATCCTTGCTGAGTAAAACCAAAGAAAAGCCGAACCAGCCTGCGGTTCTCAGAAGCGCCCCGAGGTTGTTCGGGTTGTTCACCTTATAGAGCAAAAGAAGAGGGCCGCTACTCAACGCCAGCTCACTTTTAAGGGGCGTCTCGGGCGGACGCGATGCAACCGCGATGATCCCTTCGGGCGATGGATCCTGACTGAGCATATCCCACTGACGCGCTGTCAGCCGGAAAACAGGCACACCATCCGGCATCAGCGATCTGTTTCGTTGTACCCAGTCGGCACCTTCGCAGAGCAGGATTTCTCCAACCGGCCACCCGCTTTGCAGCAGCTCACCGACAACTTTTCCCCCTTCCGCAAGAAACATCCCGCTTTTGCGACGGTACTTCCCCAGCCTCAATTTCTTCCAGTTTTTAAGCTGCGCAACGGATGGCGATCTGCTTATGCTCTCCAAAACAATCAGACCTCTCTTGAATGAAATCAAAAGATACAATATGCATTTTCTTATCACGCAGCCGCAGACTGCGTCAAACGATATCGTTCAATCCTGCTTTCCTGTCGCCCGATTTTCTTTGCTTCCGGTTATTAACGGATCTTGAAAAAATTTTTTCTCCCGATCATAAAAAATGCGTTTGCCTGGTCGAAAAAAGTGTGTTATATAAAATTCCAACGGGTTATTCTGGAATCTTATTTCATCTTCTTAAAGAGGCGGGGTCCCTTCTCGCAGAATAGATTTTTTTCGCGACCAATAAACAATATCACCCGCGCCGCGGGAAAGGCATTCCCTTTTTTGCGGGCCGTGTTGATGACCTTGAGGCAGGGCTGGTTTTTTCAAAAGTCAAGGGGTTATTCGGATTGATCTTTTAATGAGGAAAGGAGAAAAGCCATGGAAAGCACGTACAAAATCATCGAGTTGGTAGGAACAAGCAAGGTTTCATGGGAAGATGCGGCGAAGAATGCCGTTGAAATGGCGGGAAAATCGCTGACAGACCTCCGCATCGCCGAGATCGTCAAACTCGATATGACGGTCGAAAAGGGCACGGTCGCGTCGTACCGTGCCAGAGTATCCCTATCGTTCAAATACCAGGAATAGGACGTTTTTGGATTTGAAAAAAAGGGGGCTGGCCCACCCGGCCCAACACGTTGAGGGCCGGGTGTCTTTTAACGGCTGTCCGGTAGCTTAATCCTCATGATCGCAGGTATTTTCTCCGAGCACCAGCGATTCGTCGAGGTATGCCTGCACAATCTTATCGGGATCGTCGCTTGATGCGCCGAGAAAGACCTCGACTCCGTCCTGGGCAAAGAGCTGCTGCGCCTGAGGACCCATCCCTCCGGTTATGATGAGATTCACCCCTTTTCCCGCCAGCCAGCGGGGCAGCAGCCCCGGTTCGTGCGGAGGCGACGGGGCGGTTTCGCGCTCAACAATCTTTTTGCTTTCACGATCTACGTCAAAAATCCAGAACTCGTCGCAATGGCCGAAATGTTGGGAGAGGTGTCCCCCGACAACCGGTATTGCGATCTTGTATAATTTGCCTTTATCCTTTTGAGAGTCGACCGGGACGACGGATGCAGAAACATTCTCGGGAAGACTTTTGCCGCCCATCGCGATAATCGGACCCACCACGCCGCGGAACGCCCGGGCCGCCTCGGAATCCTTGAAATTGGAAACAAACGGCTCTCCGTTGTCAGAGGTTTCGACAATGCGCGGATCGAGAGGGATAGAGCCCAGAAAAGGCACGCCCATCTCTTTTGCCATTCTTTCGCCGCCGCCGGTCTTGAAGACATTGATCAATTTATGGCAGTGCGGGCAGACCAGACCGCTCATGTTTTCCACGACACCCACCACCGGCACCTTCAACTGTCGGCAGAAATTGATGCTCTTGCGGACGTCGTTTAAAGAGAGATTCTGCGGCGTTGTAACAATAACAGCTCCGTCGATGTCCGGCATAAGCTGGGCCACGGAGAGGGGTTCATCCCCTGTTCCGGGAGGCACATCGATGACGAGGAAATCCAGTTCCCCCCATTCGACGTCCCTCAAAAGTTGCTTGAGGACGTTCATTTTCAATGGCCCGCGCCAGATCACGGCATCGTCCTTATGCGGGATCAGAAAACCGATAGACATCACCTTGAGATTATCGTTGTACTGAATCGGCGTCATGATATTGCCGTGGACTTCCGGATAGTGATCTTCGAGATTCAGCAGCGTCGGGATGCTGGGACCATGAAAATCGCTGTCCAGAAGGCCGACCTTCAACCCCTCCATGGCCAGCGTCACGGCGATATTGGCCGAAACGGTGCTCTTTCCGACGCCTCCCTTTCCGGAGAGCACCATGATCTTGTGCTTAATCTGATTCAGGCGGATATTGAGTTCCTTTTCCTCCGCAAGCGCCTTTAGGCTGTCCGCGCCTCTTTTATTGTCTTGACCGCTCATTATCTTTATCCTTTCCTTAATTGTTTTCTTTTGAGCGAGGCTCCCTTCCGACATCGAGAGAACCCCGCACGCTACGCCAGACATTTTTTATATCGTCGGATACTTCGGCGTCCGTATACTCGACGACACTTTTCTTCATAATCTGAGCCTTTGTGATAGCGGCATCATACCTGACCCTTCCGGCGATCTTCAGGCCGTTTTCGAGTGCCTCTTTTTCTATCAGGCCCGCCATTTCCGGATTAAGATCCCATTTGTTGACGCACAGAAAAGACGGGATTCCGAAATGGGCGGCGAGTTTTGCCACCCTTAAAAAATCATGCTTCCCGGAGAGGGTCGGCTCGGTGACGATTAAAATCCCGTCCGCACCGGTTATCGATGAGATAACGGGGCAACCTATACCGGGAGATCCGTCGACGATGATCATCTCAAGTTTTTTGCCCTCCGCAAGCTTCCGCGCCTCCTGTCTGATCAGGGAGACGAGTTTCCCGGAATTGCCCTCGGCCATTCCGAGCCGCGCATGCACCATCGGACCGTGCCTTGTCGAAGAGACGAAAAACTGCCCGTTGATTACCGGCTCGAATGCTATCGCGTCGACGGGACAGAGCCTTTTGCACAAGCCGCAGCCCTCACAGGAAATAATGTCTATCGAGGGTTTAGCGGCCGTTGTGCCGTCGTCCAGAGTGCGGTAGCGTATCGCATCGAAACGGCATTCCTCGACGCAGCGGTTGCACGCAATGCATTCTTCCCCGATGATCCGCGCCTTTTTTCCGCCGCTGAAATCCTCCCTTTTCTCGATAACCGGCTCGAGTATCAAATGCAAATCGGCGGCGTCAACGTCGCAGTCGGCGAGGATCGCATCCTTCGCCAGTGTCGCAAACGAGGCCACCATGCTCGTTTTGCCGGTGCCTCCCTTGCCGCTTATGACAACAATCTCTTTCATCTTTCCAACTCTTTTGCGTTCTCAGACCCTGTCATGCCGTCTTGCCCGCAAGGATTTTCCCGCTAACGGCCTCAATACTTTTCCACGACCTGTCAAAAACCTTCTTATATTCGGGGAGGGCACGCACGGCCATTTCACCTCGCGAATACGCCTCGGCAATTCTTCGGTCATTGGGAATTTCAAGGAAAATCTCGATATGCTCTTTCTGACAGTATTTCTTGACGTCGTCATTACCGATATCGGAGCGGTTGATCGCCACCGCAAAAGGTATCCCGAGCTCCCTTGCCATTCCGACGGCAAGCTCCAGATCATTCAGACCGAACGGGGTGGGCTCCGTGACAAGAAGAATGAAATCGGAATCCTTTACCGCCTCAATGACAGGGCACGATGTCCCCGGGGGCGAGTCGATGATAAGAACTTCGGACTCCCCGGCGGCTTTTCTGACCTCCCGAATGACAGGCGGGGACGCAAGCTCCCCTATGTTAAGCATGCCCTGAAAAAACGGGATGTTGCCGGCCTTGCCTTTTTCGATGACACCGATCTCCCGCGGGATTTCACTTATCGCATTTTCCGGGCACAGCAACGTGCAGGCGCCGCAACTGTGGCACAGCTCCTGAAAAATCAACACCTTGCCCTTGATGACCGCAATAGCCTTGAATTCACAGACATCAGCGCAGATGCGACAGCCAGTGCATTTCTCCTGGTTCACCTTCGGAACGAGAACGGTCGCCGGCCATGTTTCTTCAATATTGGGCTTGACGAAGATATGACAGTTCGGCTCTTCGACATCGCAATCGAGCAATTGAACGGTTCTGCCGCTATCGGCAAGCGTCAGCGCAAGATTCGTCGCTATCGTTGTTTTCCCGGTTCCGCCTTTGCCGCTCGCAATCGCTATTTTCAACACGCTGTCCCTTCCTACTTCATGAAAATAGCGGTCTGCGGACATCTATCAACACATATCCCGCAGCCGGTGCACCGGGTTTGGTCAATATACGCAATATCCTTCATTGTTATCGCGCCGACCGGACAGACATCGGCGCAGATGCCGCAGCCGATGCATTGCTTCGCATTGACATACGCCACCGCACCGCCCGCACCGGTCTGAACACGATCAATCCGGCTTTTTATCTCCTGAAGCTGCTTTTCGAGCATCGCTGCCTGTTCTTTGAGGGAGTCCAGCTCATTATAATGTTCCGGCGCACGCTGATATGTATCGACAACCGGCGGATTGGCCCTGTAGCCGCCGCCGATACCCATTCCCATACCGCGACCTCCGCCCATGCCCATGCCGCGACCGCCGCCCATGCCCATGCCGCGACCGCCACCCAT
>DYLD01000024.1:0-5999 GCA_020722315.1 Syntrophus aciditrophicus | reverse complement strand
CCGCGACCGCCACCCATACCCATGCCGCGCCCGCCGCCCATACCTCTTCCCTGACCGATACCCATAGCTCCTCCTGTATATGATCCTTCAACCCCGCCGCCCATGCCGAAGTGGTCGGCAACGTTGGCTTCTCCGGTGGGGGTAAAAGCGCCGCTCTTAAACTTTTCCACCGCTTTTCGGATATTTCCGCTGACGCCAACGATGACCTGAATCCCCGCCGCACCGAAAACCTGCATGGCATTAGGGCCGCAGTTGCCGGTAAGGACATAATGTACGTCGTGGTCCGACATCAATTGCGCCGACTGGATCCCGACTCCACCTCCCGACGAAACATTCGGATTTCTCAGCGCCTCAAATTCCATTGTCTCGGTATCTACAAAAAGATAATAGGGAGTACGTCCGAAACGCGCCTCAACCTGATCCTCCAGCGTAGGTCCTGTTGCAGTAACTGCTATCTTCATTTTTCTCCTCTTTTCCACAACATATTCAAAACATCCAGTAATTACAAGACACAAAAAAAACGCGTCCTGAAAACTACGGCGCTAACATATGTATCCCCCACTCAAAAAGCAAGCCTAAAAATAAAAAAACCGGCATCGCCGATACTGTCTTTATTACAGTCACCGCGATTGCCGGCTTTTCTCTTCGGGTTAATTCCCCTTTTTTTCCTCGAGCTCCTTAATTCTCTTGTTTATTCCTTCCAGCGTATCCTCCATATACTCCGCCTGACCCTTCAGTGCGGTCAACTCGCTTTCCCGGGAATATCCGGGCACACTCGGCGGGTAATAGGGGGCATAACCGTAAGCGGCTCCGCCATAATACGGATAGCCCGATCTCTGCCATCCTGTCAGTCCGGTTGCGTAAAACATGTTACGCCACCCGTGACCGCCGCCGCCGAAGCCCCAGCCGCGGCCGAAACCCCCTCCGCGGCCATAGCCCCAGCCGACGCCATAAACAGGATTAACAAACCCGGGAACCGAATATCCGGCGCAATATCCCGCGGCCCTTCCCGTCATCGGCCCCATTCCTGCGGGCCCTCTTCTATCTCCACCCGGCATTTGTAACACCTCCTTCAGCATTTAGATAAAATCAATTTTCTCGAATAGTTAAAACTCTTTTCGTCTCAACGGTTGCGTCTCCATCCCTGGCCCATTGGGCGGCCCTGGCCTGCGCGTCCAAGACCCAGACCTCTCCCCAGTCTCTGGAAAAACCCGGGTTCCTGATCTAGATCCTGCTGTTGCTGCCCTTTATCGGTACAATTGCCCAAACCACGCCCCGTTCCGGGCCCCTGTCCTCTCGGACCGGTTCCGTCTCCTCTCGGCATAGTGTTCACCTCCTTTTCGATTTATCGTTACACCCATTTTCCTTCGAATGTCGTTTCCTTTGTCTCCGGCAACTTCCCTTCCTTCCATCGGGCTATCGCCTCGGCCACAGTCATTTCGTCCTTAACGACAAAAACTCTGATCGAGGCGGCCTGCAATGTCTTCAGCGCGGTCGGCCCGACATTCCCGGTCAGAAGAACCTCGGCGCCCATGTCAGCGACCTGCTGACCGGCCTGGGCGCCCGCGCCCTGGAGCGCCTCGACATTATCCCTGTTCGAATGAGCCTTAAAAGAACCATCCGTTTCATCGACGACAATAAACCAGTTCGCCCTCCCAAAACTCCTATCGACCTTGCTGTCAAGGCCTGCCCCCGAAGAAGTAACCGCTATTTTCATATGCCATCTCCGAACTTCACTGCCCTTTACCAACCCTTTTCAGATCCAAACCGTTGCAGACGGTCTCTGTCATCACTCATTAGATTCCCTATCATATTCCGTGCCAACCTGTCACCTTCCGTGCACGAGCTTTGATAAACTCATAAAAACGGTTTTCTGGGCGCAAAGCGGCACCTTTCAACGCTCTTATCGAGCGCAATGTGCGGCCCGCCCGAGTCCCATTTGTTGCATTTCTGCAACTAAAACCCTTATCATAGATTGCAGAAATGCACACATTGAATTCCAACCCGTATTCGCTACTGTTCTAAATTTTACTGTGCGCCGGGGAAACTTCATAACGCCGATTTTAGCTATTTAGGCAAAGAGCGCGATCTGTCAGGCGTTTTACCCGCGGACCATGAAAGATCCGCAGATCGGGCACGGGGTTTTCACGCACGGCACGCCGGGTTTGTGCGGCTCGATGTGGCCGCATGCCGGGCAGAGGCAGTTATCCTGTTCAGAAATAGAAAAACCATACCCCCGCCCTCCCCGGCTGAATCCTGAACGGGAGCGAAACGGTCCCCGGAAACGCCGGCCTCTGAAAGGGGCGCAGCATCCGGGCATCGCAAAAGAGGTCTCATGAATCCTGTTGTGCAGCCAGGCGTCAATGACGTCATCCAGGTTTCCGGAAATAAAAGGGATTACCAGCAAACCCGCCGCCGACAGCGTTGCATGCAGTGGACGTGAAATGGCGCCGCAGACCAGGGTTTCAATACCCATATCAACAAGAAGACGCGACCTTTCCGCGGCAGATTCAACAAACAGGGTCGAGTCCATCTGTCCGACAATACTGCCTCTCTGAATATCCAGAACACGGATATTTCGCGCAACATCGAATACCGGCGCGATCCTGCCCTGCCAGAATGAAAAACCTGCCTTCATCCGCACAATTCCCCGTTACATCCGACCAATTCGAACGTCGCACAGGCGTTCATAAAAGCAAAGCATCGTCCGTGCCAGTTTGCGTCAAAAGATTTCATTTGCGTGCCTTCCGCTCCCCGGACGGAACCGTAATCCCCAGCCGCCGGAGCTTCCGGAAAAGGGTACTTTTATCGATACCCAGCTCGCGGGCGGCGGCGGATCGGTTAAAGGAATTCTTCTCTAAAACCTTCCTGATTGCCTTTGCCTCGGCAACCTGAACGGCGGATCGCATATCGTCCCCGCGGGAGGTGTTTTCGGTTTGTCCGAGAAGTTCTTGGGGAAGATGGGCCGGTCCGATCAGGCCGCTGTTGCATAGAACAAACGCCCTTTCGATCACATTTTCGAGCTCGCGGATGTTGCCGGGCCAGTCGTAGGCCATCATCAGCGCGCGGGCCTCAGCATCAAGACCGCCGATTTTCTTGTTTTGCAGGTCATTGAAATGAGAGATGAATTGATCGACCAGAAGGGGAATGTCCTCCTTGCGGTCCCGTAAAGGGGGGAGTTGGATCCTGACAACGTTTATCCGGTAGTAGAGATCCTCGCGGAACGCGCCCGAAGAAACCTGTTTCGCCAGGTCCTTGTTGGTTGCGGCGATAATCCGGACATCCGCCGTTTCGGTTTTGGTTGCACCCAACGGCTCGTATGTTCTGTCCTGCAAGACCCTCAGCAGGCTCACCTGCAGGGCCTGGCTTATTTCTCCGATTTCATCGAGAAAAAGCGTCCCCCCTCTCGCAAGAGCAAAACGGCCTGGCTTGTCCTTCACGGCCCCGGTAAAGGCACCTGCCTTATAGCCGAACAGCTCCGCTGCAAGAAGCGTATCGGGAAGCGCGCCGCAGTTGACGGCGACAAAGGGATTCTGGCTCCTCGGACTCAGCGCGTGCAGTGTGCGGGCGAGCAGTTCCTTCCCCGTCCCGGTCTCGCCGACAATCAACACGGTGCTTGAGCTTGACGCAACCGCCGGAATCACGTCGAATATCCTCTGCATCAAAGGGCTTTGGCTGACCAGATCGCCGACGCGGTAGCGTCCCCCGAGCTCGTACCTCAGCGCCTCAACCTCGCTCAGATCGCGAAACGTCTCGACGCCGCCGGTAACGCGTCCTTTATCGTCGCGTATCACCGCAGTGGAAAGGCTTATCGGTATGCGGTCGCCGTCGGCGTCGATAATATAGCCGGTCCTGCCGATGACGGGCCTGCCGCTCTTGAACGTCTTTCTCAGCGCGCACTCGGTCTCACACATATTCGAACGGAAGACATCCGAACACAACCGCCCGATTGCCTCCTCCCTGGGTATGCCGGTGATCTCTTCCGCCGCGCGGTTGAACGACGTGACGCGCCACTGCCTGTCCACAGTGAATACGCCGTCCGATATGCTCTCAAGAATTGCCTCGGTCGGCGTCAGAACCTGTTGTATTTTTCGTTTTTTTTCCACATCCGTACAAATCCACAAATAAACGTTTTTAAAACAGAAGAATCTTCGGCGCAATGATGATGCTCTGTTAGGTGCGATTAGTCAAGGTTTTTTCAGAACCTCTCTGAGCCATCCGGGAAAGCGGGGATTGGTGATTTCAGGATAAAGCCCGACATACGGCTTGATGTCCAAAATCGGGCTGCCGTCCACAGCCTCGAGCCCCTTGACCATAAGAACATTGCCTCGATGCTCGATTAGCTCGACCGTCGAGATCAAGACAGGGTTCGGCCGCGCCGGAGAGCGGGTTGCGAAGACACCCTTTTTAGGAACATCCGTCAACCCCATCGGGTGGACATGGACGATCCTCCGACGTTCCTCCGGTATCAGATGGGGCCAGTACAAAACGATGATGTGCGAAAAGTCCTCTATATCATCCAAAAGCCCCTCCAGTTCCGGGGCGATAACGAGCTCGGAAACAAGGCTTTCAATCTGCCTGATTTTGCCGCGGATATGTTCAAGCTGTTCTTCGCCGGTCAATGCACCCTTTTCACTTCCAACCAGGGATGTCTTTAACGGGCTCCGCACAAATCCGACGGGCCGCAGGATTAACTCAGCGCGCCAGTTTGGTTCGTTCATGCACCCATTTCCTTTCTTTTTACGAGCACCACGATCGGGGTCACGTTCCCATCTTGAGCTTCAAACGGGGGATGAAAAACACGCACGCAAGCATGCCGGAGCCTACCATAGCAAACGAAAAGCCAAACATCCCGGCGTCACCGAGAACGCCGAGCAAAACCGGGACAAGGCCGGCGCCGATGAAGAACGCAACAAAGACGGCAAGAGAAACACAAAGGCTGCGCGCCTTATCCGGCACGATCAGCGAAACCGCCGCGAAGCCGGCCGGGAAAAAGCCTCCGGTCAACACGGGCTGCAGAAACACCATCAGAATAACCCACCTGCCCGGAAGGACGCCGAGCAAAATCACGGCAAGCCCGTTAAACAGCATCACGACGGCCATCGTCAACCGGATTCCGAAGTGATCAACAATCCAGCCGGAAAGAAAGACGATCGGGATCGCGGAAATCCTCGACAGGCCCAAAAGGGCGTTTGCGCTGCTTCGGTCTATTCCCTTTTCCGCGGCGAGATAGAGCGGCATCATGTTGTAAACGCCCATGCTGGCCGCAATAGCCGCGCCGAAAAGAAACGCGATGATCCAGAAATCGGCATTGCCGGCGACCAGACGGAAATTTTCGAGGGTCGGGGCATTTCCCTTGAAATTGCCGGCGGATGTCGAGGATATAAACACAAACCCCATAACAATCGAGAAAACTCCGACCGAGGCGAGGATCATCCTCCACGGAAGCAAGACAAGAAGCGCCTCGGCAATCAGCGGCGCAGTGATAAACGCCAGGTTCGGTGCCATTTCATGCACGGCGATCGCCTTCCCCCAGTGCGCGGAAGAAATCGCCGACGTAATCGTCGTGACGCCGGAGGGAAGATAAAAGCCGGAGAAGAATCCGACCAGCAGCAATTCGATCCGGATCGTCCAGAGCCCTTTGCTGAACGCGATCAAAAGCAGAAGCGTTCCCATCGCAACCGACGAAAACAGAATCGTATCGCGGTGCGCAAGCCTAGAAGAAACGAGCCCCGAGCTTATAAGCCCGATACAGTAACCGACAGCGAGCATCAAAAAGACAAGCCCCGCGTCGGAATGGCCGACGCCGTATTCCTTTTCGATCACCGGCATGAGCGGCGCGGGAATGACCCGGGAGAGCATGTTCAAATAAAAAACCGCAACGAGCGAAACCAGCAGGACCCATTCCGATTTCAGGGCCGGGTGTCTATCTTCCATAAAAAACACTGCCTTTCTTGGACTTTCCAGACTGCCTTTAGCACGACGCCCGCGGTTTGCAA
>DYLD01000181.1 GCA_020722315.1 Syntrophus aciditrophicus | reverse complement strand
TACCCCGAAAAATCTTTAAAATCGCGCTTCAGGCGCCATTTTTCAAAGGTCTCACCGAGGCAAAAGATCCGACAGTCCTGTGGAATTTCAAAAATCCTCCGTCAATCAAGAACCTCGCCGATGGCCCTTTTTAACTCCGGAAGGTCGTCATCGCGCAACGTTCTCAGATCCATCAGTATCCGCTCTTCGGCAACCCTGACGATGACAGCGGGTTCCCGCCTCCGAAGGCGTCTCTCCAGCTCCGCCGCCGAAACAGACGCCGAGGTTATTCCGACAAGCACGGTCTGTATTCCCCTGTCGGGAAGCGAACCTCCCCCTGCCATAGAAAAACCGTCAACAAGAAAAATATCCGCCTTCCGACCGAAATCCCTTTTCAACATATTCGCAAGTCTTACCGCCCGCTTTCTTACCAAAGCCACCGGTTCGGTAAGCGCACGCAAAACAGGGATGCCCTCGACGGCTTTTTCAGGATGCAGGTAGTTGACCAGCGTACCCTCCAGAGCCGCAAGCGTCATCTTGTCTATCCGCAAGGCCCGGTTAAGGGGATTTTTCGCGATCTTCTCCAGCAATTCCCTTTTTCCCAGAATGATTCCCGCCTGCGGACCTCCCAAAAGCTTGTCCCCGCTGAATGTGACAACATCCACGCCGGCCTGAAGGCTGTCTCTGACAGTCGGTTCCCTTTCCAGATTGTAGCGGTCAAGTTCGATAAAGCAGCCGCTACCGAGATCCTCGACAACGGGAAGGTGGTGTCTTTTTCCAAGTTCGACAAGGGTGCCGCGATCGCTGCTCTCGGTAAAGCCTACGATCCGAAAATTGCTCGTGTGAACCTTGAGGATCAAACCGGTCTCCGGGCCAATCGCCTTTTCGTAGTCGGCAAGCCGGGTACGGTTCGTCGTTCCGACCTCTTTGAGAACCGCGCCGCTTTTTTCCATGACCTCGGGGATCCGGAATTCTCCCCCGATTTCTATGAGTTCCCCGCGGGAAACGATAACCTCTTTTCGCTGGGCAAGGGTGTTTAAAACCAGCATCACCGCCGCGGCATTGTTGTTGACAACAACCGCCTCCTCCGCCCCTGAAATCGCGCAGAGAAGCTTTTTCACGCTGTCATAGCGAAGCCCCCGCCGGCCTTTATCGAGATCGTATTCTAGATTGGAATAGCATCCCGCGACCGCGGTTACCCTCTCGATCGCCTCTTTGCAGAGTGGCGCCCGGCCGAGGTTCGTATGGAGGATCACGCCGGTTGCGTTGATGACCCTTCGCAGGCGGTAAACTCGATAATTTTCCACTATCCCCACAGCTCTTTCCACCGCCTGTTCGAGCGTCGGAAGATGTGAAACCCCGTCTTCGGCGAGAATGTCTCCCCTGATTTCATCGACGACAACGCGGCATGCGTCCTTAACAATATCCCGCATGACATCCATGCATCTTTGCTCCCTTTCGATCATCGAGAGCATTTCGTCGATCTTGGGAAGGCCGCGCAAAAGCTCTTGTTTGCGTTCGTCCATTTTCAAACCTCACAGAGAATATACAAAAGGGTGTCCCTATGTGAAAAAAGAATTCAGTGCATCACGAGCCCGGCTGCTTCGCGGCAGTAATCACGGAAATTGTTGACGGCGATAAAAAACTCCCTCATCAGTATCACCCAGTAGTACCTGCCCCTCGGACTCAGAACGAGATACGGATTCTTCCAGGAAAGACCGCCGGCCAGAAAAAAGGCAAGGATATCAGGCCAGAGTAAACGCATGGAGGAACCGTATTTTTCTTTCAGCGCGGGAAGATTCAATCTTGTCCCGAAGAGCTTCATCATAAAATCGTACCGGATCGCGTCTTTATCAGAAAAGCGACGGGAGACAAAAACCGGCAGCTTCCCCTTTATCATCGAATCGATATAACCCGGGATATCAAATGTATTCGCATAGGTGACACCACTGACATAACCGATCGCCCCGCTTCCAAGCCCCGCATACTCATCGTAATCGACGATATATTCGTCAATCATCGCGCTGCCTCGGGAAAAGCACCACGCGGACGAGAGCCTGTATGTCGGAAGAAGTCTTTTAACAATTTGATTATAATATAATTTCTCCTGGTTGTAATCAACCTTGCCGAGCGTCTGTTCCACCTTTTTCTTCGTTGAAGCGGAAATCATAAGCGGATACCAGGTTGTTTGATCCACCCCTATCGAAAGGAGGATATCCAGATCTCTGTCGAGCATCGCGGCATTCTGCGTCGGAAAATTAAAGATCATATCGGCATTCAGCGTCTCAAAAAGTCCCAGCGTGCGTCGCAGTCTTTCTTCAATCTGCGCAGAGCTTCCGTAATCATACCTTTCCATCCTTTTGAGCAGCCCGTCGTCGAAACTCTGAATACCCACGGAAAGGCGGTTCACTCCGACATCCTTGAGCGCCTTCAGGCGCTCTTCGGTGAGGTGGTTGGGATTGGTTTCGACCGATACCTGGTTAATCCCGAATGTTTCCCGGGCAAGCGCAATCGTTTCGACCAATTCGTCGATTAAAACCGTTGGCGTCCCCCCGCCGATATACATCGCGCTGAATTTGTGACCCATCTCGCGATAGGCGGTAATCTCCTTCCGGAGCGCATGAAAATAGTCCCGGCAGAGCCGTTCCTTAAAAACAACCCGGTGAAAGGAACAGTAAGGACAGAGCCGTTCACAAAAAGGGATATGGAGATAGAGCATCCGCGGTTTTGAATCCGCCGGGATTGGGATATGGGGTATTTCTCCCTCTTGGAAATGCAGCACCCTCGAAAATTCCTGCCTTGCTTTTGCCGCAATCAACGAATTGATCAATCCCGATAACCCTCCTTAGCTGTTTGTTCACACCTTCATCAACAGGGGCAAAACTCGTTACGCTGGATTAACAGAGCTTCTGTGTTTCTGCAAGCGCATAATTGGAAATTTCTTGAAATGCGCCGACGGGGATGCTATGAAAAATCAAGTATTGGCATGGAGAGACCTTTGCAAAATGCCGCCTTCGCGCTCATAAATATTTTTCGACCCCGCAGCGTCTCGCTACGGCGGCGGGGTACCCCGAAAAATCTTTAAAATCGCGCTTCAGGCAGCATTTTTCAAACGTTTCATGGAGAAAATCTCGCTTTTTATGATTTCGAGTGGCGATTGGTTTTCGCAATGACCCAAGAGGCGGTTTTTCAAGGCTTTTGGATAAAAGGCGAAGGAAAGGGGAACAATGTCGGTTCGTAGAGTGCTGACCCTCTGGAGCGAGGGACAAATAAATGAGGAAGATACCCGTATATTGAGAGCCTCCTCGATAGAAAAACCTCTTCCCTATGACACGGAAACGGTTGAGGCGATTCGCGCGTTATGGGATACTTTTCTTGAACGTGATGATTCTGTCGGCCTCGCCGCGCCGCAGATAGGTATCAACCTGAGGATCATAGCCGTGAGAACCAGAAACTTTGACGACAGGGATCCGTCCAAACGAAGGCTTGATTCGGAAATTCTTGTCAATCCAAGAATAACGCAAACAAGGGGAGATCTGGTCAGGATGGAAGAGGGGTGCCTTTCCTGTCCGGGAGTGCGCGTCGAAATCAACCGCTTCGATGAAATAAAGCTCAGGGCTTTCGACGACGAATCAGGCCGGAAGATTAATAAACGTTATACGGGCTTCGTTGCCCGGATCATCCAGCATGAGATAGACCATCTCGACGGCAAACTGATCGTCGATTATGAAGGCACCATTTACGCAGAAAAAAAATACCACGATTTCCTGAACAGATACTTCGAGAAACGCTAGATCAGGCCATCGCCGCGAGAACACGGCGGATTCATGAAACGGAAGATGACATCCATCGGCCGGATCTTGATAAGATGTTGAATCAAAAATAAAATAACCAGCGATTACCGCATGATTATTCCGAAAAACTCCCTTGACAACACCCTCCCTCTTAGATAGAAGATTCATTCAGGTTAAGAGGGTTTTGAAAAGGTTCCCTCGCGCGAATGAAACTGCGGGGAACAGTACTGTAAGGCTCTCATTAAAATCATTTGCTGTGGAAATTCAGGACAACAATGATTCCGGATAAGCCGGAATCCTGTGTTTCCGCCGGACAGGGAGGTAAAAGTAACATTGGAGGTTATCAATCATTTCTAGAACTTTTTTAAAACCAATCATCAGGAGGCTAATCATGAAAAAGGTACTGTCGTTCGTTGTATGTTTAGTT
>DYLD01000180.1 GCA_020722315.1 Syntrophus aciditrophicus | reverse complement strand
TCGTTGTCCAACAGCCATGACACTCGCACGTTTACAGGTAGGCAAACAAGGAGAGAAAATCGCGGCGGATTTCCTCGTAAAGCAAGGCTACCGCGTTGTTGAGCGAAACTACCGCTGTGCCCTCGGGGAAATCGATATCGTCGCCGAATACCGCGGCGTTCTTGTATTTGTCGAGGTCAAGACCAGGCATTCGTTGAGTTACGGCGAGCCCCAGCTCGCTGTCGGGTATCGAAAGCAACGAAAAATTTCGACGGTCGCGTTGTATTATCTCAAGGAAAAAGGAAAACAGGATGTGAACGCCCGGTTCGATGTCATCTCGATCGTACTCTCCCCGTCGGGCAACAGGATTGACCATCTCGAAAACGCGTTTGAGCTCGCCTGCGGCCGTTAACCGGCCTTTTTACCGCCCAAAAGCCCGTTAGAAGTGGGTCAGCGGGGGTTTTCCGATCGGATAGACATTAAAGCCGATTTGAAAGCAGAGCTTGTGATCCAGGATATTCCTCCCATCAAAGATAAAGGCCGGTTTTTCCATTCTGTTGAAGATTTTCTTGAAGTCCAGCCGGCGGTAGATGTCCCAATCCGTCAAAACCGCAATCGCCTCGCACCCATCGGCGGCCCTGTAGGGGTCTTCGATGTAGCGGATATCATCGATATCGGCAAGGTCTTTCCGGGCGTTTTTTAGGGCCTGAGGATCGGAGATATGCACAACTGCCTTTTCCTCTGCCAGCCGCCGGGCAATATAAATGGCGGGGCTTTCCCTCGTATCCCCGGTGTCGGCCTTGAAAGCGAATCCCCACAGGCAGATGTGTTTTCCGGCCAGCGTGTTGAACATTGCGCCGAGCATGGTCTGCAAAAAGCGTTCCTTCTGGTAGTCGTTCATCTTGACGACCATCTCCCAGTAATCTGCGACCTCTTCGAGTCCCTGAGACCGGCACAGATAAACCAGATTGAGGATGTCTTTCCGGAAGCAGGAGCCGCCGAAACCAACTCCCGCGTTGAGAAATTTCGCGCCGATCCGATGATCCATGCCGACTGCCCGCGACACCTCTACGACATCCGCCTCGGTCTTTTCACAGAGCGCCGAGATCGCATTGATCGAAGATATCCTCTGGGCGAGAAACGCGTTGGAAACGAGTTTGGACAGTTCGCTGCTCCAGATGCCGGAGGTGATAATCCGCTCCTTCGGTACCCAGTGAAGATAGATGTCCGCGATGATCTGTCTTGCCTTCAGACCGTTTTCGTCCTCCCTGGAGCCGATCAGAACCCGATCCGGAGACTCAAGATCGTGGATTGCATTTCCCTCCGCCAGAAACTCGGGGTTGGAAACGACGTCGAAACGTATGTTGTTTTTTGTGCTGTTGAGAATTCTTTCCATCGCGAGTGCGGTTTTTACCGGCAGCGTACTTTTTTCGACGACGATCTTCGGGGATTCGGAAAAGGCCAGAATCTGGCGGGCGGTTTTTTCCCAGTACTGGAGATCTGCAGCCATGCCGCGGCCGAGGCCGAAGGTCTTTGTCGGAGTGTTGACGCTGACGAAGATAATATCGTTGTTTCGGATTCCGTCGGCTATATCGGAGCTGAAAAAGAGGTTCCGGCCCCGGCATTTGCTTACAAGATCGTCCAGCCCGGGTTCATAGATCGGAAGTTCGTTCGAGTTCCATGCCGCTATTCTTTCCGGGTCAATGTCAACCACGGTAACGCGGCATTCCGGACACTTGCTTGCAATCATGGCCATTGTCGGTCCGCCGACATAGCCCGCCCCGATACAGAGAATGTTTTTTCTGGCCTTCATCGTATTCCTCTTATCTTTAGAAATGGGTGTGTCTTCAACGTCTTGGCGCGGCATCGCTAGGCGCCTGTTTTTACCAATGTCTGAAAGTAGGCAATCGTCTTCTGCAGTCCGTCAAGGAGCTCCGTATGCGGCTCCCAGCCGAGCCTTTCCTTCGCCAGCGTTATGTCGGGGCGACGCTGGACGGGATCATCCTGGGGCAGCGGCTGAAAAACGATCCGTGAGCGGGAACCGGTTAATTCGATGATTATTTCCGCGAGTTTCAGGATCGTGAATTCGTGCGGGTTTCCAATATTCACCGGGCCGGTCAGCCCTTCCGGGGAGTTCATCAGCCGGACAAGCCCCTCGATCAGATCATCGACGTAGCAAAAGGAACGCGTCTGTGATCCATCCCCGAAGACGGTGATATCCTCTCCACGTAACGCCTGGACGATGAAATTGCTTACGACCCTTCCGTCATGGACGGCCATCCGTGGCCCGTAGGTGTTGAAGATGCGGGCAATCTTCACGTCCACATGGTTCTGGCGGTGGTAATCCATCATCAGGCATTCCGCCGCCCTTTTCCCCTCGTCGTAGCAGCTCCGTATCCCGATCGGATTGACGCGGCCCCAGTATTTTTCGTTCTGAGGATGTATTTCGGGATCTCCATAGACCTCCGAAGTCGAGGCCTGAAGTATCCGGGCCTTGACGCGTTTGGCAAGCCCGAGCGTGTTAATCGCTCCCATGACGTTCGTCTTGATCGTCTTGATCGGGTTATACTGGTAATGGACCGGTGATGCGGGGCAGGCAAGGTTGTATATCTGATCGACCTCGACATAGATCGGATTGATGATGTCGTGGCGGATCATCTCGAAATGGTCGTTTTTCATCAGATGGACGATATTATCCTTGCGACCGGTGAAAAAATTATCCAGGCAAAGGACGTCTTCCCCTTCGGCGAGAAGCCGCTCGCAGAGATGAGATCCCAAAAAGCCCGCTCCGCCTGTTACAAGAATTCTTTTCATTGCAGCATCACCTAGACCTTTGAAAAACGGTGCCTGAAGCGCGATTTTAAAGATTTTTCGGGGTACCCCGCGGCGTCTCTAAAAAAGGCTCTAAGAGGCTAGACGCCCTCGGAAGGCTTTCGAGTTCCTTAACCCTTATTAGAGCCTTGGGCTTCACGGCGGCGTACCCAAGAAAAATCTATAAATTTGCGCTCCCGCCGGTATTTTCCCGCGGTTGGACAAAACTCTTCCTTTCTTTCTATCAAGGCGGCCGATAGGTTCTGTTACCCTCGTGGCTGTTTTGTGCTACTATGCCACTCCGGGGTCGGCGTGTCTGTCTTAATAAACGCTGTTTCAGATTTTGTCGAGTATTTTTGTTGGGGATGGATGATGAAGGAAAAAACGGGTAAGAAAAACCCTTCCGGCACGCTTTATCTGGTAGCGACGCCGATCGGGAATCTGGAGGACATAACGTTGCGGGCTCTACGGATCATGAAAGAGGTCTCGCTGATTGCGGCCGAGGATACGAGACATACAGCGGTCCTTCTTAAAAAATACGGCATATCAACGCCGTTGACGAGCCTCTACGACCAGAGCGAAAGGAAAAAGAGCCGCTTGATTATCAACAGACTCCTCGCTGGGGACGATGTGGCCTATGTCTCTGATGCGGGCACTCCCGGCATATCCGACCCCGGTTTTCTCCTGGTGAGGGAGGCGGTTTCGGTCGGTATCAGCGTTTCACCGGTTCCCGGCCCGTCGGCCCTGCTTTCGTCGCTCTGTGTTTCCGGAATTCCGATGAACACGTTCGTCTTTGTGGGATTTATGCCGTCCCGGGGATCGCGGCGAAGGACGTTTCTCAAGGAAACGGCAGCCGAGAAGAGGACCGTCATCGTTTACGAAGCCCCCCAAAGGCTTTTGGATTTACTAAAAGACATGCTGGAAATCTGGGGGGACAGGCAGGTTGTTATTTCCCGCGAAGTTACAAAGATCCATGAAGAGTTTATCCGCGGTTCAATCAAAGAGGTACTGGCCAAAATCCGGGGTCGGACAGTCAGAGGCGAAATAACGGTGATTGTCGCCGGCTCATCCGGCGAAATAATTTGTGACGAGGACATCATCAGCCGGGCCAAAGAGCTTCTCGAAAAGAACGAAAATCTCTCGCTACGGGATGCCGTCGACAAAATTGTCCGCGAGACCGGGGTATCCAGAAGTCGTGTTTATCGATTGCTGCTGTCTTAGCCGACGGCCGGGTTATCCCAAACGGGAAGAATGGCTGGAGAACCGCCCTTTGACATTTCTCGGGCGGCCTACGAACTTCACTGGCGTGTAACTATTTCTCAGCGAGACCTTTGCCAAACGCCGCCTTCGCGCTGATCGAATCTTTTTCGACCCCGCGACGTCTCGCGGCGGCTTCAAAGGCTAAACGCTCTCT
>DYLD01000023.1 GCA_020722315.1 Syntrophus aciditrophicus | reverse complement strand
GCCGCCGCAAGCGAGACGCTGCGGGGTCGAAAAAGATCCACTCAGCGCGAAGGCGGCGTTTTGCAAAGGTCTCTATTCTTCTTTCCAGACAGGGTTTCGTTTTTCGAGAAACGCCCTGACACCCTCTGCCGCATCCTTTGTCGAGCAGAGTCTCGCAAAGGCCTCATTCATGTACTCAAAGGCCTTTTTATAATCCATATCCTCGGCTGCGTAGAACGCCTTCTTTGCGATCTGTAGCGCGATCGGACTCTTCTGCGCAAGCGCGGCCGCCCACTGGTGGGTCTCTCTTTCCAGATCGGCTTCGGGAACGACGCGATTGATCAATCCGATCCTCAATGCCTCTGCGGCGGGAACCGCATCACCGTAAAAAAGAAGTTCAAGCGCGCGTTTCCTTCCCACCGATCTTACGACCGGGACAACAGGCCCTATACAGTTTAGGCCCACATTAATCGCGGTCAGACCGATCCGCGCGTTGTCGGCTGCAATCGCCAGATCGGACGCCGCTACCAGGCCGGCGCCGTTTGCGACGGCAACGCCATGGACCTGCGCGATAACGGGCTTTCTTATCTGATTGACCGTTACAAGAGATTTTTCCATGCATTCAATCCATTCGCGGTAGTGCATCACATCCATGCCAAAAAAATCGGACACGTCAATCCCGGCGCTGAAGACCCTTCCGCTGCCCTTGATGATAATAACCCGCACATTTTTTTCCTCATCGAGTTCGAGAAGCGCGCTGTTGAGTTCACTCGCAAGCGGCATGTTGAAGGTATTGAGGTTCTTGGGACGGTTAAGCGTGATCGAAGCGACAAAATCCTCACCCTTTTCAATGACAACATTTTCATACTTCATAAGAGCTCCCCTTTTTCAAGAAATCTCTCGCCATCTGGATGCCGAGCGCCGTTTTGACATCGACAATCTTCTTTTCCCGGATCATCCGCTCTGCGTCGGGAAACGAAACAGGCATTACGTGGATATATTCATCCGGATCACCGGGAAGCGAGGCTGCATAAAGATCGGTGGCCAGATAAAAATACATGTATTCGTTACAATATCCCGGAACGAGGTAGCCCTCGAAAAGCCTGGCCAGCTTTCGGGCCTGAAATCCCGTTTCTTCGGCGAGCTCACGCTGCAGACAACCTTCAACACCCTCATCGGGCCTGTCCATTGTGCCGGCCGGTATTTCAACGATCATTCCCCCGGCGGCCTGGCGGTACTGTTCTATCAGCAACACATCACCGGCAGAGTTCACCGGAACGACCGCAATAGTGGGTCGGTGGTCGAGCCAGTTGTATTTGAAGGTCCTGCCGTTGGGCAGACGTACGTCGCTTTCATAGAGATCAAAAATACGGCAGTGGTAGAGCTGTTTGCGGGAAAGCTCGCCTGAATCATCCATTTTTCCTCCTCGGTCGCGGTGAATGGAGGCCTTTCAAGACCGTTCAGTTCTTTCTCATCAGCGCGATGATATTCTGTTCGATTGTCTCCTTCGGTAACGCACCCACAAGACTGTTGACAAGCTCCCCGTTTTTGAAAAACAAAAGTGTAGGAATGCTGAGGACATTGTAACGCGACGCCGTCAACGGGTTTTTATCCACATTGAGTTTGGCAATCAGGATCCCCCCTGCATACTCGGCTGCCAGTTTGTCGAGTACCGGCGCAATCAGCCGGCAAGGAGCACACCACGGCGCCCAGCAGTCAACCACGACGGAACCGGGCGTCGAAAGGACCTCCTTCTCAAACGTCGCATCGCTGACCTCGAACGGGCGTCCCTGATGCTGGGTGATGATCAACGACGCCCCGCACCGGCCGCAGCGGGGATGTTCATTGAGTTTGGTTTCGGGGATCCGATTTTTAGCGCCGCAGTTCAAGCAGCGGATAACGATCTCGTCCAGAGGCTTGCCGCACCTGCCGCACAGAGGGCGGTCGTGCATTCTTGCCTTCGGGATACGGTTTTTGGCACCGCAGTAGAGACACCGAACGACCATCTCTTCCGTGTTCATTTTGCAACCCTCACGCTTACCGGCCGGAGGGTACGTATCAGTTCCGCGGGTTCTATCTCCGCAAGCAGTCCCCGGCTTCCGGCGTTTATCAATATTCTCGGAAGTGCTGCAATACCCTCTTCCATAAAAATCCTGAGGACGTGTTTTGTCCCAAACGGGGATGTTCCTCCGACACGGTAGCCGGAATGTTTTTCCGCAACCTGCGGATCACACGGACTTACTGACTTAACCCCGATCATTCTGGCAAGCGACTTCGTGGAAACCATTTTATCGCCGTGCATCAGAACGATCAGAGGCTTCCCGCCATCGTCCTCCATAACAAGCGTTTTTATTACAATGTGTTCATCAACGCCTAGCTCACGCGCGGCGACACCTGTGCCCCCATGCTCTTCGTAACGATACGGGCGCAGCGTAAATTTTATTCCGTTTTTTTTCATGAAAAGGATTGCAGGTGTAACCGGCGTTTTATCTTTCGCCATAATTCTTGCTTTCCTGAAAATAAGAAGCGCCTACTTACCGGCAAAAAATTTTTACCTGTCCCTTCCATAAAAACCGATAAATCGCGATGTGAGACCTTTGCAAAACGCTGCCTTTCATGCTCATAAATCTTTAAAATCGCGCTTCAGGCACCATTTTTCAAAGGTCTCGATCTTCCTGACCATACACAACATCTTATTTAGAATATAACCAGAAAACCCAAAAAGGTCAATGACGAGTCGATACCGGCCAGCAATCGGCAAAATAAACCGTGATCAACGAAAGCCCCGAGAGGAATGTCATTGGACGGTGTCTTTTTTGTCAAAATGGGGTATTTACAAGAATCGCGATAGTAACCCGGCGCTGATTTCAGAACGGGACAGCGGTAAAAATGCTGGATTTTTGTTTTAGATTTTGCTATAGAAGAACCACTGTGAGATCTTTGAAAAATGCTGCTTGGAGCGCAGATTTATTGATTTTTCTTGAGCTGCCCCGCCCTGAAGCCCAAGGCTTTTAAAGGCATTAAGAACGGGAAAACTTTAGAGAGCGTTTAGCCTTCTAGAGCCAAGTCCCAAGACACCGCGGGGTTGAAAACTTCGCGAAGCGAAGCTTAATTTTCACCAAAAGATCTGATCAGCTTAGAAAGGCGGCGTTTTGCAAAGGTGTCTGGGTGCATCAGGGTTACCACCCATTGCCATGAGAGCCTCAAAGGCTTGACAATTCATGGAAAAGCTTTCCAAAAAGGAGATAAAATGAAATCCGAAGGCAAAAATACCAGGCTTCAACAGAAATCATTGCTTGAAAAAAGACTCCAAAAACGGCTCTCAGTCCTTGCCGAAAAAGGGCTGAACGAAAAGGCTATTGCAAAGGATGTGCTCGTAAAGAAGCTGAGGGCCGATCTGAACAGGACTGAAAGGCGTTTGCTTGCGATCGAGGCCGTCACAAAAAGAACCGACGAACTCTCTAAAAGAAAGGCCGAGAAGCCCCTGATCGAGCAGGAAAAGGGCTCGCCGGCAAAAAAAGACGCAAAGGAAAAGCCGCCGGAGACGAAAGCCAAAAAAGAACCGAAGCCAAAGAAAAACCCGGAACAAAAGTCCGAAAAAGAAAACAAACCGGCAGATAAAACATAAAAAATTCAAAGAGGGAGTCACCTATGACGGGACGCTGTAAAGTTGCCTTCATCATATTGCTGGGGACGTTAATACTATCGGGCTGTACCTCCTACGAACGTAAGGTCGTACCTTTCAAAATGCCCGAGGCCTATCCGAACGCGGTCACCGTGGCGGACGCTTTGCTTGCGGCGAAAGCCTATTATGAACCGGCAGAAGCGACCGATGCGTTCGGTTTCGATGTTCGCGGCGCAGGGATTCTTCCTGTCCAGGTTATATTCGACAATAAGGGAGGCCACGCACTGGAGATCGTAGCAAATAAAACCCTTCTTATTGACGAAGAGAACAACATCTGGCCGATACTCGAGCAGAGCCTGGCGTACGATCGCCTGACGAAGGCGACCCAGCTCGGAAGGGTTCTGCCTGAAGCGGGCAAGGGCGGCCTGCTCGCCGGCGCGGCAGGCGCCGTCCTTGGTGCGGCGATAGGAATAGTAACCGGTGAAAACGTCGCCGAAGCGGCCGGTAAAGGGGCCGCAGTCGGGGCCGCCGCAGGCCTTACGCTGGGTGGGGCCAAAGGCCTGGCGGAATCCGATGTCAGAAGCCAGATTCAGGATGATCTGAAAAACCGCTCCCTGACAACAAGGCCGATTAACCCGCATGAACTGGCCCACGGCTTTATATTCTACCCCGGTGAGGCGAAAAGACCCAGAGAGCTGCGGATAGGAATAAGAACTATTGACACGAACCAGGTATTCTCTGTTATATTGAAACTGTCAAATTGATTTTCTAAAATACTTTCTAACAGGGCAAGATTTTAGGGGATGACGGAAACCATACATGCTCTTTTGATGTTTATTCTTTTGGCAGCGGCTTTCATCCTCGCCTTGCGAGTAGCCGGCTGGAAACTGAAAAGGGCCGTCGACGGGATTCTGGTGGATTTAAAAAAGCAAAAGGCGTTTGACCGCGCTTCCGCCGTTCAACTTCATTACGGCAAAAGGTCTCCCCTGCAGATGGGTCTGAGGGATTACCGTCCGAAGGCATTGGATCTACTCATAAAACAGGACATTATTCGCGTGTTTGAGGGGAAATATTACCTGCGCGACGGGGAGAATTCGGCTCTGTTGCGGCCTGGACAAAAGTAACAGGGAGTTTTCATTCTTGGACTATAATCCTTCGCTGAAAAGCAAGTCGCTGCGCAAAGCGGTACGGATGTTCGCCGAGGCAGAGATCGGCCCGATTGCGCATGATATTGATCGGGACGCCGTATTTCCCTGGGATGTAGTGGTAAAGATGAAGTCTCTGAATTTCTTCGGTCTGCAAGCTCCGAAGACATTCGGCGGCGCGGAGATGGACTCTCTGAGCTACGCGATCGTCATCGAAGAAATCTCGCGTGTAAGCGCTGCGTTGGGCCTATGTCTTACGGTCCACAACAGCCTGGCCGTCTATCCGATACTGCGCTACGGCACGGATGAACAGAAGAAGCGTTTCCTCCCGGATATGGTCAAGGGGGAAAAGATCGGAACATTGTGCATGACCGAAACCAGCGTCGGTTCCGATGCGGCCGGTGTTGAAACCCACGCCGGTCAGGAAGCCGGGGCTTATGTCCTCAACGGCACGAAGATATTCATAACGAACGGCCTCGTCTGCGGTACGGCTCTGGTGTTTGCAACGACGGATTATCAAAACCCCAGAAAGGGCTCCGTTCTGTTTATTGTCGAAAGGGACACGCCCGGTTTTATCGTAGGCGAAAAGGAAGACCTCTGCGGAATGAGGGCGAATCCGATCGCGACGATATTTCTTGAAAACTGTCACGTCCCGGAAAAAAATATGATCGGCCATCCGGGGGATGGCATAAGGCTCTGTCTGAAAACGATGGACGCGGGCCGGATAGGGCTTGCCGCGCTGGCAACCGGGATTGCCCAGGCCGCCTTTGAGGCGTCGCTGCGTTATGCTAAAGATCGCAAGCAGTTCCAGAAGCCTCTCTCCTCTTTTCAGACGATTCAGAATTATTTAGCCGATATGGCCACGGATATCGACGCGGGAAGGCTTCTTCTTTACCGCGCCTGCGAAGCACTGGATTCAGGACGCCCGTTCGCCGGCGAGGCCGCAATGGCAAAACTTTACTGCAGCGCAATGGCCATGCGCATCGCCGACAAAGCCGTGCAGATACACGGGGGCTACGGATACAGCAAGGAATATGACGTCGAGCGCTACTTCCGCGATGCGAAGGCTACTGAAATTCTCGAGGGAACAAGCGAGATTCAACGCATCGTCATCTCACGAGCCGTTCTGTCGCAAAGGGCATAGAAGATGTTAAGGTTGGTGGTTTGTATAAAGCAGGTGCCCCAGGTATCGGAACTTCCATGGGATCCCGACACGGGAAGGTTACAGCGCGAACTCGCGGAAGGGATGATGAACCCCGCATGCCGCTTTGCACTGGAAACCGCTTTCAGCATCCGGGAGAAAGTCGGGGCGAAAATAGCGGCCATCACGATGGGGCCGCCCTCCGCGGAGGAGGTTCTCCGCGAGGCGATCGCGTTGGGTGCAGACAAGGGAATCCTTCTTTGCGACGAGAAAATGGCCGGCGCGGACACGTACACAACATCGTCCACGCTCGCAAAGGCAATCCAAAGCAAGATCCCTCGTTTCGATTTGATCCTGTGCGGCTCTTCGACAAGCGACGGTGAAACGGCCCAGGTAGGTCCTCAGCTTGCAGAGGAGCTCGATATCCCCGGCGTCGCGTATGTTGATGATATAGAAATTACGGGCAACAAGGCCAGAGTCCGCCGCGTCGCCGACCAATTCCTCGAAACGATGGAGATGGAACTTCCCGGACTCGTTACGATAAACGCCCGCAGTTATATCCCGCGCTATGTTTCGATGACAGGGTTTCAAGCGGCGTTCGCGGAGGATATCACAACCTATGACGCGGCCGCGCTCGGGCTGAGTCCGGAATGGATCGGTTCAAAAGGGGCGCCGACAAAGGTTCTCCGGGTTTACTCGCCGAGAATGGACAAAAAAAATATCGTTCTTACCGGAACAACGAAGAAGATCATCGGAAGTCTTTTCTCCCTTTTCGACGATAGAATCGGCGGAATCATCGGCAAAGACCTCAAAACGGACAAGAAGGCAAAATGAACGAAAAAAGACGGGCCATCTGGGTTTTCGGTGATTATCGGAACTACTTTCAAAACCGTGTGACGCTGCAGCTGATTTCGAGGGCGCGGGAACTGGCCCTGCCGATAGGGGCACAGGTCAGCGTGATTGTCTTCGGACATAACGTCGACGAGATTGTCGGCAACTATACGGCTCACGGCGCCGACAGGATATACCTGACCGACCATCCCCGTCTCGCCGAATACAGCATGGAGACCTATTCGTTTCTGATGGAGAGATTAGCAAGGCAGGAGAAACCGGAGATCATCCTGATAGGCGCGACTTCGTTCGGGCGGGAATTCGCCCCGCATGTCGCAAAACGTTTGGGCACGGGTCTCACCGCCGGTTGCATCGGCCTTGATATCGACGAAAACGGGCTGCTGGTTCAGCGCGTTCCATCATTCGGAGGCAACCTGATCGCCGAAACGGTCATTCCCGAACGAAGACCGCAGATGGCGACCGTCCGGCCCGGCGTATTCCAGGAACTCGAGCCGGATCCGAAACGCGTCGCCGAGATCATCACTGTCCCGATGCCGGAGCACATGCCCCCCGATCGCATCCGCCTTATCTCTTCCGAGCTCAGAGAGGCAAAAGTGAGACGGCTGGAGCAGGCTAAGATCGTCATTTGCGGTGGACGCGGCATGGGCAGCAAAAAGAAATTCGCCAAATTATACGAGCTTGCGGAATTACTCGGCGGCGAGGTCTGCGCAACACGCCCCTCCGTCTATCTTAACTGGGCCGGGCACGAAACCCTCGTCGGCCAGGCGGGCAAACAGATCCGACCGAATATTCTTCTGTCCTTCGGGATAAGCGGCGCGATCCAGCACACTGCATCGATAAAAAACGCCCATTTCATCATCGCGGTGAACAAAAACCCGAACGCCCCGATGATGAAGATGGCCGATGTGGCTATTGTCGCCGACGCGAGCCAGATATGTAATGCGTTGATCCTGGAACTCCAGCGCCGGATAGCAACCAAACAGAGCCATCCGTCGGATCTTTCCGGCAATTCGGCCGTATGATCCATTCCGGCCATCCCTGAAATCCAGAGAGCCTTCCCCCAAAAGGGCCTTACCCTGCCCTCAGAAGGTTCCCAAAGCCTTGAAAAAGCTGCCTGAAGCGCGAAGAGCCTTTAAAAAATCGTGTCCCCGGTGGTATTTTTTTTCGTAGTGGTGCAAAAGTTTCCTGGTCCCGTAAGACTTTCAGTGACTCAAAGACCGAGACGATCGGAGATTGCCTGCATCGCCGAAAGTGCAATCCCGGCGAACTCGTCAAGCGGCAGGCCGATCAGTTCGCACTCCCTGATGATATCGCGATTGACGGATGCCGCGAAGGCCTTCTCTTTCATCCGTTTTGTAATGGATTTCACCTTCACACCGGCTATCTTTTTATCCGGATATACCAGCGCAACCGCCGTGATCAAACCGGTGATCGTCTCTCCGGCGGCAAGCGCATGCTGGAACTCCGTCTCGCGTTTCCGCCCGGCGGCCATTTCGTTGTGCATCTTGATCGCATCGACGATCTCATCCGCGATGCCCGCCTCTTTCAGAAGTCTTTCAGCCTCGAGGCCGTGGCGGCCGAGATCCCCGCCCACATCCTCTATATCAATATCATGGAGGAGACCCGCGAGGCCCCATGCCTCTTCATCCCTGCCGAGGCGCCTGGCCAGCGCCCTCAATACCGCCTCGGAGGCGTAACTGTGGGCAAGCATATGGTCGTTCTTTACATGTGCTTTAAGCAGTTCTTCCGCTTCATCTCTGGTCATCTGTTTTCCTCCCTTCGATGTTCTATCAAAAACCCTGACAACTGCTAGAAAATGCCTGCTGAAGCGAGATTTTAGAGGCAATACCTTAAATCTTTGGTTCGTGCAAGTCCCTTTAACGCTACCGAAAAATCCTCGGACAATTTTTGGTTCATCCGGTTTATGCGCACTTTACGCAAAAAACGAGGGATTGCTGAACCTCGCTCTCAACTATTTACAATCAATTTCCACCATTGCGATTAGCTGACGGCTAATTTATTGTAGTCAACGGGTGAAATAGATTTGATTTTGTAGCAGAGTTCAACCCGTAATGATTAGCCCAAAAGATATCCGCTGGTTATTGTGTCCACCTTGTGTTGGTTCATATAACTAGTTAATCCCGCTCAAGCTGAAAATGTCTGATTGCGCGAGAACGTGCCATCTTCATTAGAGCCTTCTGGGTGTATTATGTCAGAACACTCTGCTTTTGACTTGTCTGGTTTTAGGGGAAGCTTACGGTGGTTCAATTGTGCTTGTTGCAACTTTGGTTTTAATTAAGTTAATGTCGCTGTGCGCCTTGCACCAGCGGTCGACGATGACCTCTTGTTCGGCCAGGGGTGGTAGTGGTGTCTTTTGACGCTCAAACTCTAAAAGATTCAGCGTTATAAGCTTCGATAAGCGCTCAAAGAGAGGTTTACTGGACTATCTATTGGCGGAGAGAGGGGGATTCGAACCCCCGTGAGGGCTTGTGGCCCCCAAATCGATTTCGAGTCGATCCCGTTACGACCACTTCGGTACCTCTCCGCACTGTAGAATCTACCGACACAGGAACTTTTACTTAGGTGTTGACGATAATCTTTTCCTGCGAAAAAATCCACTCAAAATTTCGCCGCATTCTTGTCCGAGGACCCCGCCCTGAACGGATACGGCGTGGTTCAGACGCCGGTCGTCGAAGATACGGTAGAGGCTTTCAGCCGCCCCGTTTTTCGGATCTGATGCCCCGAATACAAGCCGCGCGATCCTGGCCTGTATGATCGCACCCGCGCACATCAGGCATGGTTCCAGCGTGACGTAGAGCGTAGCATCGACAAGACGGTAATTTGTTAACGCCCCGGCTGCTTTGCGTATAGCGATGATCTCGGCGTGCGCAGTCGGATCTTGCGAGGAGATCGGGCAATTGTATGCGGATGACAGCAGCCTGTCATGATAAACAATAACCGCACCCACCGGGACTTCTCCGGTCGCCAGAGCTATCTCGGCCTGGGCAATGGCCTGGCGCATCCACCTCTCATCCGTTTCTTTGCTACAATCGAATTTTGTTTCCCACACGTTTTTATAGCCTTTTTTAAATCTTTACAGCTTTACGCTAGAAACCTTTGACTTTTTGACGGAATCGAAACATACTGGTATATAAAGATAATTCCGGGGAAAATGTCACAGATTTATAAGGATTAAAAAGATTTTTCAGTCGATGAGATGAGCAAGAAATTTCTTCTCCCTTTTATTTTTTTCTCGCTTCTGGTCCACCTGCTGGTTATTGGTTTTACGTTCCAGATAGATTTGCCAGAAAGAAAAAAGGCTAATAAGGTCATCAACGTCGAAATTAAATCGGTACAGGATACCGACAAACCCTTCCGGCAAAAAGTACAGCGCCCCCTGTTGCCGAAAATCAAAAAGAACCGTGAAACAAGCTTGTTGCGCGAGGCGTCCGTTGATCTCGGAAAACCGGGCGGTGTCTATGAGAAGTATCTTGACCGGCTTCGCCGCAAGATAGAACGTTTCTGGTTGTACCCTCCGGGCGCCCTTGCTAAAAGGGTAGAGGGGGAAGCGGTCATCAGGTTTTCAATAAACGCGAAAGGCGGGCTGGCGGAATCTTTGGTAGTTTCCAGTTCCGGAAGCGCTCTGCTCGACGAAGGGGCACTTGACAGCGTTCGGAATGCCGCCCCTTTTGAACCCCTGCCCGCAGCCTACAACCTTTCCTTCCTCCATATTACAGCGACGTTCAGTTATCGAATCGCAACTGCTCAGGCCAGGTATTGACCTAATTTACAGGATGAACACGATTTTGTCAATCCGGCAGCTTGTTCGTAGTTATTCACCTAAAGCGGGCTGACGTCCGCAACCCGTTTCTCCAACTTGCCGTTTGAAAATTTGTTATTTAAAATTTTAAATTTGCATGCATTTTTTACGATGCTGGGAAAATTTGTTGTTTTTTATTTAGGAGCTGAGGAGTAAGTCACTAAATATGAGGTGACTAATTCAGGAGGATTCGCATGTTTGCGAGAGTGAAAAATCCGGTTTGTATGAGTCCTCCAGATCGTCCAGAACCGTCGTGAAGGAACCAAGAACATCCAGCGGGTTGTCGCCACTATCGGCCGGATGGATCAGATCCAGGCAAAGAGAGAGATCGAGAAACTGGTGCGCTCCCTTGCCCGGTTTTCCGAGAAAGTCCTTCTGATCCTGTTCTAAAAGAGCGACGTCCGCGCTGATGCCAAGAAGATCGGACCGGCTATGATCTGCGAGCGGCTCTGGAAAGAACTAAAGATCGGCAAGATCATTCGCCGCCTTCTGGCAGAGCGAAAGTGCGGCTTCGATCTGGAGCGGGCCATCTTCCTGTTTAACCCTCGATGGCGTTTGATTTCCTCCTGCAGAGCCTCCTCGATGGAGGGATTGCTGTTATGCACCATGGATTGTCGCGTGATCAGACTTTAAGCTGTAATAACCCGTATTATGTCCCTGGTTTTCCATATGTTTTCAGATGCGGTCGAGCGGACTTTGCAGGTTGCGGATATCGCGGGCCATGACATGGGTGTAGATCTGTGTGGTCTTGACATCCGCGTGGCCGAGCAGTTCCTGGAGGACGCGGATATTGACTCCGTTTTCCAGCATATGCGTGGCAAAGCTATGACGCAGCGTGTGGCAACCCACTCTTTTGGCGATCCCGGTTTGCTCGGTGGTATCGCAGGACCTCTCGCAGCTGGTCCATTAACTTGAGATTAGGATTCGGACGGAACTTCGGCTTGTTTTCCATATTGAATATTTCAATATCTTAATAACCGGAACATGGCAGGTTATTTTATCATAAGCGGAATTTAATTTTACTGATTTTCCATGTTTTGTGTTATATGTACAATTAAGCGGAAATTTAGTCTGCCTATATATGGTGGCGCGCTGGAATTCTTTCTATCTATTCCACTGATAGGACGGACCGCTCGCTAAAGCTCGCTCGGCCTTCGGCCATCCGTCCTATCGCCGCTGTTGAGCATCAGCTCTCCCGGCCTTTTTGGCTCCGCTCGCGCTTTTGCCTATCAAGGCCGTTAGAGCTGAAAATTTTCCGGCTTGATGAACTACGTTCATCCCGCCTCCGAATTTCCGCTCAACAGCGGCGTTAGGCGTATAAAAAAATACTGGAGGTAAACTATGACACAACTTCTTGAAAAAGCCTTTGAAGAGGCGTCAAGGTTGTCGGATTTGGAACAAAATGCTTTGGCCCGGTGGCTGATTGAGGAAATCATATCCGAGAAAAAATGGGAAAAAGCATTCGCTGAGTCGGAAGATGTATTAGATAAACTGGCAGATGAGGCACTTGCAGAGCATGCACAAGGCAAGACAAAACCATTGGATATTGACCGGCTGTGATATCACACACAACAGAGCGTTTTCGTCAACCAATTGCGGACCTGCCGAAGGAAACCCAAAGGCAGGCGAGAGAGGCTTATGCTCAGTTCAAAAAAGACCCTTATCATCCGGGGTTACACTTCAAACGAGTGCATTCAAAGCGGCTGATTTATGCAGTTCGCATTTCAAGAGATTATCGTGCTTTGGGTATACAGCAGCATGGTGAGATAATCTGGTTCTGGGTTGGTTCACATTCGGATTACGACAAGATATTGAAACAGCTAAGGCACGCCTAACAAGGCGCTCCACCTGACCGCTATTACGCTGTGCTCCATAGCGGAGGTGAGCTTGGTCGTTGGGCATTAAAATTATGCAACTCATTCTACTGTTGTACCGGTTAAGAATGCGAAGACTGAAAATAAGGAAGCTTCAACAGTATGCAAAAAACATCCTGCAAAAAGACAAGAGGATAAACATCCGCATCTCTTCAAAAGACTTGGATCAGGTACAAATCATCGCACTGCAAGAGGGTATTCCTTACCAGACTCTGATATCCAGCATCATTCATAAGTATGTTTCTGGATATCTTATCGAGAGAAAAAAGACTTAACAAATTTTGCCTGTTCGGTGAAGGCCGGTTTCCGGCTCACCGGCCGGGTTCCTTTCTCCAACTCCGCGACCGGGGTTTTTAAGCCTCTTGAGGGCTTCAGCATGTTAAGGTTGTTTCAGCCGTTAAGTGCTCTGTGGTAACTCTGCAGAGGCTCGACCGTCCATGACTCGCGCTGCAGAGCCGCCACGGCCTCGGCAAGCGCGCGGGCGCCGGCAAGCGTTGTCGTATAAAGGATATTGTAACGCAGAGCCCCTTTTCGTATATGGTACGCGTCGGCGGAAGAGCGGCGTCCGAGGCTCAGGTTGATGACGATCTGGACGTCTCCGTTCTTGATCAGATCGACGATGTGGGGGCGTCCTTCGCTGACCTTGTTGACGATTTCTACCGAAACCCCGTGACGCTCCAGCGCCGTAGCTGTTCCCCTCGTCGCGGCTATCCTGAATCCGTTTCGGGCGAACGATTCGGCAATTCCGACGACCCGTTCCTTGTAAAAATCATGCACACTCAAAAAGACCGTCCCCGATTGCGGTATGCCGAATCCGGCGGCCATCTGAGACTTCGCGAACGCGATGCCGAACGAACGGTCGATGCCCATGACCTCGCCGGTGGATTTCATCTCCGGGCCGAGCAGGATATCGCTGTCGGGAAAGCGGTTGAACGGGAAAACGGCCTCCTTGACCGAAATATGGGTCGGCTGCACTGGCTTTGTAAATCCTAATTCATCCAGTGTTTTCCCCAACATAACCTTCGTCGCGAGCTTCGCCAGAGGGACGCCGGTTGCCTTGCTGACGAACGGCACCGTCCTCGACGCACGCGGGTTGACCTCGAGGACGTACAGATCGCCCCCTTTGATCGCATACTGGATGTTCATCAGCCCGACGACATTGAGTTCTTTCGCGATTGCCTTCGTCTGCTCCTCGATCTTCTCTAGAATTTCGCGGGAGAATGTGATCGCCGGCAGCACGCACGCGCTGTCGCCGGAATGGATGCCGGCCTCCTCAATATGTTCCATGATTCCTGCAACTACGGTGCTCCGACCGTCGCTGATTGCATCGACATCCGCTTCGATCGCATCCTCGAGGAATTTGTCGATTAACACCGGATGCCCGGCGGAGACGGCAAACGCCTGGCCGATGAAATGCCGAAAGCTTTCCTCATCATAGATGGTCTCCATCGCACGTCCGCCGAGGACATACGAGGGTCTTACCAGAACAGGATAGCCGATCCGTCCGGCAACGCGGAGGGCCCCTTCGGCATCGAGCGCGGCGTCGCTTTCGGGCTGGCGAAGGTCGAGCTTCTTGACGATCTCGTGGAAGAGACCACGGTTTTCGGCACGGTCGATCGCGCCGGCGGACGTGCCCAGGATCGGCACCCCGGCCCTTTCCAGGTCACGGGCGATATTCAGCGGGGTCTGCCCCCCAAACTGGACGATAACGCCGTCCGGCTTTTCTTCCTCAAGGATATTCATAACATCTTCAAACGTGACCGGTTCGAAGAAGAGCCTATCCGACGTGTCATAGTCGGTGCTGACCGTCTCGGGATTCGAATTCACCATGATGCTCTCGCATCCTTCCTCTCTGAGCGCGAACGACGCGTGCACGCAGCAGTAGTCGAATTCAATCCCCTGACCGATCCGGTTCGGTCCCCCGCCGATGATTGCGACCTTCCTTTTCGAAGAGGGCCGGGTCTCGTTTTGAGTTTCATACGTCGAATAGTAGTACGGCGTGTAGGCCTCGAATTCGGCCGCGCATGTGTCGACAAGATTATAAACAGGCGTAATTCCGGAGACTCGTCGTTGGGTGCGGATATCGCCTTCGGAGCTCCCCCGGAGATCCGCAAGCCTCCGGTCGGAAAACCCTAGACGTTTAGCCACACGAAGCTGCTCCGGCGAGAACGACCCGCCCCGGAAATTTTTCTCTGCTTCGACCAGCGCTCGGATCTGGTCGAGAAACCACGGATCGATCATCGTCAGCTCCCGTACACGCTCGAGGGACATGCCGGATTGAAGCGCGCGGGCAATGTAAAAAAGCCTGAGTGAATTCGGCTTCTTGAGTCGCTGCTCCAGCTTCTCGCCGGAGCAGTCGGCATCAAGGGCCGGACCGTCGAGCAGTCCGAAGCGCTTGATCTCGAGCGAGCGGATCGCCTTTTGCAGCGCCTCGCGAAATGTGCGGCCGATCGCCATCGTCTCGCCGACCGATTTCATCGAGGTTGTCAAAATATCTTCTGTTTCCGGAAACTTCTCGAATGTCCAGCGGGGAATCTTGACGACGCAGTAATCAAGGGCCGGTTCGAACGACGCCATCGTTTCGCGCGTGATATCGTTCGGAAGCTCGTCGAGCGTGTAGCCTATCGCGAGCTTCGCGGCGATCTTCGCAATCGGAAAACCCGTTGCCTTCGACGCAAGTGCCGACGAACGCGAAACGCGCGGGTTCATCTCGATGACGATCATCTCCCCGGTATCGGGATTAATCGCGAACTGGACGTTCGACCCACCGGTCTCGACGCCGATCTCGCGGATAATCGCAATCGCCGCATCGCGCATGCGCTGGTATTCGACGTCGGTCAACGTCTGGGCCGGGGCGACCGTAATTGAGTCGCCGGTGTGAACCCCCATCGGATCGACGTTTTCAATCGAGCAGATGATCACGACGTTGTCGGCACGGTCACGCATCACCTCAAGCTCGTACTCCTTCCATCCGAGCGCGGACTGCTCGAGCATGATCTCGTGGATCAATGATGCATCGAGACCGCCCTTTGCGATGTCGGCCAGCTCCTCGCGGTTGTAGGCGACGCCGCTCCCGGTCCCTCCAAGCGTGAACGAAGGCCGGATAATAAGCGGAAATCCAATAGTTTCAGCGACTCCAAAGGCCTCATCGATCGTTCGCGCAAACCCGCTTTTCGGAACCTTCAGGCCGATTCTGTCCATCGCCTCCCGGAAGAGCTGCCGGTCTTCGGCCTTATGGATCGTCTCGAGGGAGGCGCCGATCATCTCGACGCCGTATCTTTCAAGAATCCCCGCCTCGGCGACGGCGACGGCGACATTCAGGCCGGTCTGACCGCCAAGGGTCGGAAGAATCGCGTCAGGCCTTTCCCGATCTATAACCTTTTCCAATACTTCCGGAATGATGGGCTCGATGTAGGTTTTATCCGCCATTTCCGGATCGGTCATGATCGTCGCGGGGTTGGAGTTGACAAGGATGATTTCGCACCCTTCCTCCTTTAGCGCCTTGCACGCCTGCGTTCCGGAGTAGTCAAACTCGCAGGCCTGGCTGATGATGATCGGCCCGGAACCGATGATCAGAATCCTTCTCAGGTCGGCGCGTTTCGGCATCTTATTCCCATTCGATCGTGGCAGGCGGCTTCGAGCTGATGTCGTAGACGACGCGGTTGACGCCACGTACCTCATTGATGATCCTATTGGAGAGAGATCCGAGCAGATCATGGGGAAGTCTCGCCCAATCCGCAGTCATCGCATCTTCGCTGGTGACGGCCCGGATCGCGACGATATGCTCATAGGTCCTTTTGTCGCCCATGATGCCGACGCTTTTTATCGGCAGAAGGATCGCGAAGGACTGCCAGAGGGTGTCGTAAAAGCCGGCCTTGCCGATTTCCTCGAGAAGTATCGCATCGACCTTCCTAAGAAGAGAAAGGCGTTTCGGCGTCACCTCTCCTACGATCCGCACGGCAAGTCCCGGACCGGGGAACGGCTGCCTCAAAATCAACTCGTCCGGAAGGCCGAGTTCCTTTCCTAAAAGCCGCACCTCATCCTTGAAGAGGTGTTTTAATGGCTCGATCAACTCGAGTTTCATTTTTTTCGGTAGCCCGCCGACGTTGTGATGCGACTTGATGACGGCGCTCGGCCCGCCGAACGCCGACCGTGATTCTATTAGATCAGGATAGAGCGTTCCCTGGGCGAGAAACGCGGCATCTGTGATGCGGGATGCCTCTCTGTCGAAGACCTCGATAAACGTGCGGCCGATGATCTTTCTCTTCCTCTCCGGATCAGTTACACCCTTGAGGCGTTGAAGAAACCTTTGTCCCTCTTTAGCAAAGCGCAGGTTCATCCCGAAGTGACGTCCGAAGACCTCCCGAACCTTCTTTGCCTCACCCTGCCTGAGCAGGCCGTTGTCGACAAAGACGCAGGTGAGGCTGTCCCCGATTGCCCTGTTGAGCAGGACCGCTGCGACCGATGAATCGACCCCGCCGGAAAGGCCGAGTATCACACCCCTGCCGCGGGTCGTATTTCTGATCTCGTCGATCGCATCTTGTATAAAGGCCTTCATCGTCCAGCTTTTTTCACAGCGGCAGATACCGAACAGGAAATTTTCGAGGATTCTTTTGCCGTAGGCGGTGTGGACAACCTCCGGATGAAACTGAAGTCCGTAGAGACGCTGTGCGCTGTCCTCGGCGGCCGCGATTTCGGTGTTCGCCGTCGAGGCGGAAACCGTGAACCCATCTGGCAGCCTTCCGATCCGATCTCCGTGGCTCATCCAGCAGTTGGACGCCACGGGAATCCCGTCAAAAAGACGGCTTCCTTTAACCCGAATATCAAGCCGGGCGAGGCCGTACTCCCTTTTCTCCGAACGGATTACCTCCCCGCCAAGCGCGTCAACCATGAACTGAAATCCGTAGCAGATACCCAGTACCGGAATGCCGAGAAAAAACAAGTTCTTGTCGGTGCGCGGGGCGCCCTTTTCGTAGATGCTTGCCGGCCCGCCGGACAGGATGATCCCTTCGGGACGTAGCGCCTTGATCTCGGCAACGGTGATCCCGGGTGGCTCAATCTGACAGTAAATCCGGCTTTCACGGACACGCCGCGCGATAAGCTGGTTGTACTGGGATCCGAAATCGATAATGAGGATCAACGATTGCCCTCCCGTTCCATCAAACGGACAAATTCATCGAACAAAAAGGATGCGTCGTGCGGCCCCGGCGCCGCCTCCGGGTGGTACTGGACGCTGAACGCCGCAATGTCGGGATAATAAAGGGCCTCCGAGGTTCGATCGTTGAGGTTCTGCTGAAAATCATCCATTACTACAAAGAGGCTCTCGGGCAGAACAATAAACCCGTGATTCTGGGAAGTTATCGATACCTTTGCGCTCTTGACATCATAGACCGGCTGGTTGAGCCCGTGATGGCCGAATTTGAGTTTCGCCGTTTTGCCGCCGACGGCCTGGCCGAGAAGCTGATGACCCAGGCAGATCCCGAAGATCGGGACCTTCCCGACAAGTCTTTTTACCGTCTCGACGATATAACCCAGCGCGGCCGGGTCGCCGGGACCGTTCGAAAGAAGGACGCCGTCCGGCTTGAGTGACAAAATTTCTTCTGCCGATGTCGCCGCGGGAAACACCAGAACGTCGCAGCCCCTTTTTTCCAGATTCCGTAAAATGCTGTATTTTACGCCGCAATCCAAAACGACGACTCGCAGCGCCCTGTTCTTTTCACCGGGCGATTTGGCGTCACCGCTGCCCGCGCCGTCGCGCCGAGAAGCGTTCCGTCCGGCTGAAAGGCCTTTCCCAGACCTCATCGTCTCGGGCATGCCGTTCTTCCAGACATACGGAAACCTGCCGGTCACCTCGCTGACCAGATCCCGGCCGACAAGCCCCGGATACTCCCTGACGCGTTCCAGCAGGCGTTTTGTATCTGCAGTTCGGGTCGAGATGATTCCACCCATCGCACCGGCGCTCCGGATATGACGGGTCAGCGCGCGCGTATCTATCTCATCGATCCCCAGCTTGCCGTGACTTTCGAGAAATGAACGCAGCGTCTGCCGCGACCGCCAGTTGCTCGGCATGTCTTCGTACTCCCGGACGACAAAACCCTCGAGATGTATCCCGGCCGATTCCATATCCTCGGGGTTGATCCCGGTGTTTCCGATCATCGGAGACGTCATGACGACGATCTGTCCCTTGTACGACGGGTCGGTCAATATCTCCTGATAACCCGTCATGCCGGTATTGAAGATCACCTCGCCCAAAGCCTCGCCGTCGCCGGCAAAGACCGCGCCGTGGAAAATACTGCCGTCGGCAAGGACAAGGACCGCGTTTTTGTGCGATTTTCCGGGCATTTACACCATCCTTATAACCATAACCCCCAGGAAATGGTTGCTTACAGCATCGGCAGATAGCGGTCTATCTCGTACTGGCTGACATGGGTGCGGAAACGATCCCATTCAACCCTTTTGTTCTCGAGAAACTTGTTGAAGATGTGATCCCCGAGCACATCGCGTACGAGATCGCTTTTCTCGACAAGACGAAGCGCCTCGTAAAGGCTTCCCGGAAGTGAGGTGATTCCCGCCTCGGCGCGGGCCTTTTCGTCCATCTCGAAGATGTCGGCCTCGATCGGGTCGGGCAGCTTGTAATTATTTTCAATCCCCTTGAGCCCGGCGGCGAGCATGACTGCAAAGGCCAGATACGGGTTGCATGCCGGATCCGGCGAACGGAACTCCATGCGGGTTGCCTTTTCCTTCCCGGGCTTGTACATCGGGACGCGCACCATCGCCGAGCGGTTCCGCCTCGCCCATGAAACATAGACAGGGGCTTCGTAGCCGGGAACGAGTCTCTTGTACGAGTTGACCCACTGATTGCAGACTGCCGTTATCTCCGGCGCGTGTGTCAGGATGCCGGCGATATACTGCTTGGCCAGCTTCGAGAGATGGTACTTATCCTTGGCGTCGAAAAACGCATTTCTTTCGCCCTTGAAGAGCGATTGGTGAACATGCATGCCGCTGCCGTTTTGCCCGAATATCGGCTTCGGCATAAACGTCGCGTAAACCCCGTTCTGCCTCGCGATCTCCTTGACCGCGGTGCGGTAGGTCATGACCTTGTCGGCCATTCTCAGCGCGTCGTCGTAGCGCAAATCTATTTCGTGCTGGCTCGGGGCGACCTCATGATGGCTGTACTCGACCTTTATGCCTATATCCTGCAGCGCGAATATTGTCTGCCTTCTTAAGTCGGTCGCCCTGTCCACCGGAAGACCGTCAAAATAGCCGCCCGCATCGAGAAACTCCGGTGTCTTGTCGGACGCAAAATAGAAGAATTCGAGTTCCGGGCCGACGTAGAATGTGTATCCCTGATCGGTTGCCTTTTTCAGCGCCCTCTTCAGGACATAGCGCGGATCACCCTCGTATGGTGTTCCGTCGGGGTTCTGGATGTCGCAGATCATCCTCGCCACCGGCCGGTCCGACGGCCGCCACGGGATAATCTGAAACGTCGTCGGGTCGGGCATCGCGATCATATCGCTTTCCTCGATTCGGCAAAAACCCGCAATCGACGATCCATCAAAGCCCATCCCCTCTTCGAGCCCCATTTCCAGCTCGTCCGGCGTGATGCTGAAAACCTTCAGCACCCCCAAAACATCGGTGAACCAGAACTGAATGAAGCTGACCTGTTTCTCTTTGACCACCTTTAGGACATCTTCTTTTGTTTTTAATTCGTACATGGCTTCGTCCTTTCTCGATGAGTTATCAATTGTGTTTTTTTTACACCAAAGTTATCCCTTCCGCCAGTAGCTTTTTTAAGGCCTATTAGGATCCTCATTTCGTCCCGGCACGATTTTTTGGCTTCACTCGAAACGGTGCTGTCGCCGCGGTGTTGCTATTTGAGCGGCTCGTTCGGGACGAGGTTCCAGACCCCTGTCGGGCAAACGCCGGCGCAGGTGCCGCAGCCGATGCAAAGCTCGCCGTTGACAGTATATTCAAAAAACCCCTCTTCTCCCTCCTTTCGCGAGATTGCGCCCTGCGGGCAGGCCGTTTCGCACATCCCGCAATCCCTGCAGCCCCCGCACGAGGCGCAGTTTGCGGCGCACGAGGCGATATCCTCAAAATGGCGGGGGCGCGGATCATAGTATTCGAGCTTTACCCTCCCGGGCGGTATAACGAAAAGTCTCTCCTCTGTTTGCACGTTTCCCCTCCCCTTCGGGTCGGGGGGAACCTCTCCCCGCAGGAGATTGTCGATTGCCCGGGCGGCCTTGCGTCCGGCGCCTATCGCTTCGGTGAGAAGACCGAGACGAACGGAGTCACCGACGGCATAAACATTGGGTGCAGTCGTCCGGAATGTATCGTCGACGACGATGAAACCGCGCTCTGTTTTGATATCCTCCGGCAGAAAATCGAGTTCGGGCAGATCCCCGACGGCCATGATCACCATATCGGCCCCAAGCGTTTCGCCGTCTCTCAGCTCGACACCGTCCGCCGTAATCGCCTTCGTAAAACGCGGCCAGAGAAACACCGCCCCGGCATCTTTCGCATTCTGCTGCTCCCTTTCCGAGGAGGAGGGTTTCTGGACGTCGATCAGCACAACCGATTCGGCGCCGAGACGAAAGGCCTCCGTCGCCGCGTCACAGCCGACGTTGCCGGCGCCGATGATGACGACCCTTCTTCCGACCTTCGCTCTGTCAAGCCGGCTTTCTTTGAGAAATGTTAACGCCGGGACAACCCGCTCGCTGCCGGGGATCGGAATGATCCTCGGCTTCTGCGCACCCACGGCAATCACGACGATGTCGAATTGATGCCGGAAGTCACCAAATTCATCCTTCGTCAGCGGATGGTTCAGCGCATGAAACGCAAGCATCTCCTCGATTCTCTTTATTTCATGCTCGATCACCTCTTCGGGTATCCGGCTGCGGGGAATTGTCCCGGTGATCTTGCCGCCGGGACGCATGCGCGAATCAAAGATTTCGACCCGGTGCCCCTTCAGCCTGAGCTGCCACGCGACCGACAGGCCCGACGGCCCGGCGCCGATGACGGCTATGCGTTTGCCGGTATCCGGCAGAGGTGTCGGTGCCTTTGCATTCAGGCTTGCCTTCCCGAGAATCCTTGTATCCACCGCCTCGAGGTCCGCCTTATGACGCGTGCAGTTCTGCATGCAGAGATTCGGGCACAGATACCCGCAGACCGTGGCCGGAAAAGGCGTGTACAGCAAGGCCAGATCCACAGCCTCCTGTATCTTCCCGCGGCGGATCAGATCCCACCGCTTCCGAACCGGAATGCCCGTCGGGCAGTTTGCCTGACAGGGCGGAAGATATTTTTCGTTTTCCCAGACAGGGATAAAGCGACGCATATTCCCCGTCGCCAAAACCGGCACGGGGCTCCGATCGGAGAAAGCAATATCTCCTATCAATCCTCCCTTCCCCAGCTCTGCATCCCAGGACTGCTCGCGGAAATCTTTCATCGTCCGCCGCGGCGCGGCGCCCTTCTCGTAGGAGTGTCTGGCGGCAAGAACCCTCCATGCGTTTCGGTCTGACGTAAGCCCTTTGAGGAGTTCCGTTCGGCCCAGCCGCCCCAGAAAATCCTTTAACCCTTCTGTAAGCCAGGCCCACTCGGTATCGTCCAACGCGCGCAGTGCGGCATCGCGTTCGCTGAAGGCTCCGATAGGCCCCCGGAAAAGGATCTTCCCTCCGACCATTCCGACACAGGGCCGATAACCGAGGACATTATCCCCATGCGCTGCATCGTACCCGCAGATAACCGCCGTACCGCCGGCCATGAACTCGGCAAAAAAGTCCCCTGCCCCTCCCAAGACCCACAACTCCGGCGGGTCAAGGCGGGGGTTGTGCTTCGTCATCGTCATCCCGCGCCCGCCGATGTCGCCGCCGACATAGATCTTCCCCTGGGCCATCGCGTTGCCGACACCGTTTGTTGCGTGGCCCTTGACAGTGATGCATGCACCCGCGTTGAGCCATCCCAGATCGTCGGAAGCGGCCCCCTCGACATCAATACGCGTCCCCGGAAGGCCCATCGCCCCGACGCGCTGTCCCGATGAACCGACAATACGCAACTCGACCGGGTCGTTGGCGGACGTCCATATCCGGCCCCCCAGGCCGTGCTGGCCGTACGCGATGACCTCAATCCTCCGGTGTCCGTCGGAAACTGCCTTTTGTATGCGTTCGTCCAGAACGCGGGAGCTGACCCTAAGGCCATTTTCCATTCCATCTATCACTATCGTCGGCACCATTTTGCACCTCTTTGACTCTGTCTAAACCACATAACGTATAGAGAGGCGTTGTGCCGCACTCGCGTCGGCGATCCCCAGCGCATCGGACATCCCGATCGGAAGTGACGTCGAGCGGCCGAGCGGCGCAACGATCTTTTTCAACTCCGTATCGAAGCTCACGACGACATCAACGAGGCGCTCGGCGACCTTTTCCGGATCGAGACGGCGATACAAACGCGGGTCCTGCGACGTAATCCCCTTCGGGCAGAGCCCGGTGTTGCAAAGATTGCAGCGGTCTGTTTCGGAGCCGACGCAGCCGCCCGCCGCCTGCAGAATGGATTTTCCGACCTGGACCGCGCTTGCGCCGAGCATGATGAGCGCGGCGGCATTCGCCGCAAGGTTTCCGTTTTTTCCGACGCCTCCGGCGGCGATCAGCGGTATTTCGTTCTGCTTGCCGATTTTGACGAGGTTCAAATAGGCGTCGCGTACATTGCTGGCGATCGGGTGCCCCATATGATCCAGCGAAATGTTGTACGCCGCCCCGGTTCCTCCGTCCTCGCCGTCCAGTGCGAGGGCCGCCGCGTACGGGTTGCGGGCGAGGTTGTTCAAAACCGCAAGAGACGTCGAGGTGGCCGATATCTTTGGATATACAGGAACACGGAAGCCCCATGCCATCGACATGGACTGGATCATCTTCGCGACCGACTCCTCGATCGAGTACATCGTCTGGTGCGTCGGCGGGCTGGGCAGGCTGACTCCCTGCGGTACCCCCCGGATCGCGGCGATCATTCGGTTCACCTTGTACCACATCAGAAGACCTCCGTCCCCGGGTTTCGCCCCCTGGCCGTACTTGATTTCGATCGCGCACGGGTCTTCCTTCATCTCGGGAAGGGCGTGGATAATCTCATCCCAGCCGAAATAGCCGCTCGCGACCTGCAGGATGACGTACTTCAGAAAGCGCGAACGCAGCAGGCGCGGAGGGCAGCCTCCTTCGCCGGTCCCGATGCGGACAGGCATTCCGAGCTCCTCGTTCAGATACGCGACACCCATCTGCAGCCCCTCCCACATCGTCGGGGACAGCGCCCCGAACGACATGCCGGCGATAATAAGCGGGTATATCTCCCTGACCGGCGGCTGCCACCCGTGTTCGGCGATCGCCTCCTCGGGCGGAAGCACGCGGCCGATAAGCGTCCGGAGCTCGAACTCGTGACGGCCTGCGTCGAGCGCGGGATCGGTCAGCATCGAGATGCGGACAAATTTCATCGCATCGAGGATGCTTTCGCGTGAATTCCTCCGGCCGCCCCTGCGCCGGGGAATCCCTCCTTGGTTGATATGAAACCGCAGTTTGTCCGGCTCGTCGTTACGCACCGGCATAATCGCCCCGTTCGGGCAGACCAGCGCGCACATACCGCATCCGGTGCAGGCATGCTCGACATCGGTCTTCTGACGCACACCATGATAGACTCTGTAAACATTGGACGGTTTTTCCGTAAGCCCCAGCGGCGCCTGCAGAACCCTCCTGCGGTGGACGGCTATTTCAATCGCCTGCACAGGGCAGACGGCCGTGCACCGTCCGCACAGCGTACACTTTTGCTTGTCCCAGAGGATCTGCCACGGAAGATCCTTTACCCCTAATGAAGACGGTCTAAGCTGGCCATCTGGCTCCATTTTTCGACCTCCGCACGTCCCGGCCCGACGAATGCCGTATCGTATTTCATCGGCTGGAAATCCTTCGTTTTATCGCGGGACGGGATTGCCTCGTCCAATCCGCACATCTCCGACGAGAACGCGTAAAGACCCGGCCGGCCCCCGATAACGCCCGGCCGCAGCTTCTTGGCGTCCTGTACCATGAACAGCGTTTTGTCCGGCAGGCATCCGATGACGCAGTTCGGCCCGTCGATCGTCAGAGGCCGACAGCTCCGTTTCAGTAGCCTGAGCCACTCTCCATCCGGGTGTCTGTCCAGCTCCTCGTCTTTGAGAGGCGTAATGATATGTTTGTATGCCTTCACATCGAGATGGAGGCGGTTGTAGGTGTAGTGGAGGATATGCGTGAAGACCTCCGAATCGGATTTATAGCCGACGTATCCCGGCTCGTTGCGTGACATCAGAAATTCACGGATCGGGACAAACGCCGTGTTCTCTCCGTTGGTCATCGTCGCGAAACCCTGAAGAAAAAACGGATGGCACGCGTCAACATCGATCGAGTAGTTCGTGTTCTGCCTTCCCTGGGCCATAATGACCCGCGCCTTAAGCTCGTTGCGGTCCAGCCCGAGATACGCGGCAATCTCCATCGGGTCGCCTATTTCCTTGATCATGATCACGTCCGGCCAGAAGCTGAAAATCACCATCGAGCCGTCCTTCTCTCCCATTTTTCGAAGATCGAGCCGGCACATCATCAGGCGGCGCCGCACTTCCTCTTCGGAACGACGTTCCCACTCCGACGGGTATTCGTAGACGCGAATCAGGTAATTGTCCCGGCGCGGCGTTCCCCCGGGCGGCTGTTTTGACGGACGGAACGACAGTTTGTACTTGGTCATAAAATCCTTATCCAGCATGTAACGGTCAAGGGTTTTAATGCCTTCGTTGGAAAAGATGCCGGAAAGGATCGGCCCTCCCCTGAACCTTTCGAAATCACCGCCCAAATCGGTCATGAACAGCCCGATTCCCGAACCGTCGTGCCCCTCTTTCATGACATCGAGGGCGCGGATCGCCGTCATCGGCGAAAGCGGTTCGGCGCTGGTCACGGCAAACAATCTGCACATAGAATAAGCCTTTCTCTAACCCTCTATCCATCGAGCTTCCCTTAATAGCCCGAATGTTTTTCTCAGCTTAAGCCCGCGTTTTCTTAAGATAAGAAGTAAAATTTTCGCACTATTTGCATATTTATTCCGCTAAAATCATGCCAAAAGAGGCAAGTTT
>DYLD01000022.1 GCA_020722315.1 Syntrophus aciditrophicus | reverse complement strand
ATCTCCATTTATTATTGCATTTTCTTCCCTTTTAATGTTAGATTTCATAATAACTTCGACAGGGTGAACCATGAAAAACCGCCGATCATGTCTTTCTAGCGGTGGCGAAATCTTTAATTGAGACCTTTGTGCAACTGCAAAAAAACGCCACCTAAAGGGTGACTGTAAGGGTTTTTCGGATTACTCCGCCGTCGCAGCAACGCAGCAAAGGCATCAAGAACACGATCCATAGCGACTGCTTAGCCTTAGCCAGTGAGACGCCACGGGGTCGAAAAAGATTTCATGGGCGCGAAGATGGTCTTTTTCAAAGCTCTCTAACCGGCCATAAAATGGGGGTTTGTCGGTGCTGATGCTTCTCGAAACAGCCGAATTCAACGTTCTTTATGTCTGCTCTATAAGACATTTTCGTCATTTACTCAATGCATGGAATATAACACATAGCCTTAAAAACGGCGGCAAGGATTTTCCGACATGAATGACATGGATGACATCCAAAAACAGACGGCCGAAACAGTTCAGGAAAACATATTTGAAACCCTGAAGAGGCAAAGGGAATCACGCGGTCTATCGGTGCGCGATGTTTTCGCTGCGACACGCATCAGTATTGCAACCCTTACCGCTCTCGAGCAGGGAGACTTTAAAAATCTCCCGCCGCCCATTTACGTAAAGAGCTTCATACGCAAATACGCCCAGGCCATTGGAAGTGACGAAAGGCCCCTCCTCGACGCTTACGAAGCCTATCTTGCGGAGGCGAGCCAGCCGGAAAAAATCACGGAGGTGCAAAGACCCTGGCCTGAGGAAAACAGGCGTTACTGGGTCCTGTACGGAAGCCTTGCCGCAGCGATCGCAATCGGACTAATCGTTCTCGCAATTTTTCTGTACCATTATAAAGAGGAACCGAATCCGTCTTCTCTGCCGCCGGTGTCGAAAAACAGCGTCTCCGCTGCCGCGGATATAAAACCTAAACCTCCTGTTGTCTCTTCGCCGTCAAAAACGGCGGCGCCCCCGACAGCACAGAATGTGGACCAGACCACCCCGAACAAAAAAGCGGATGCACGTTATCGTCTCGTGATCGTTGCCCGGGAACTGACCTGGATCAGAATACTCAAAGACGGGAAGGACACAAGTGAGATGCTTTTGAGACCTGGTGAAAAGATTGAGAGGGAAGCATTCGATAGCTTTATGCTTGATATAGGAAATGCCGGCGGGATAGATATAAGTTTCCAGGGATCTTCGTTGGGCAATTTGGGAAAACACGGGGAGGTTATTCATCTTCGTCTCCCGAAGGAAGAACAGGGTTGAAAAAAAATCTCCCTCAGTTCCCGTTTGACAATCGCCCCGGGATCGTCTAGGATGAAATCAGTAAATTTGGAGAAAGAAGGTGGAAGATTATGTTTGGAATAGGCATGCCTGAATTGCTGATCATACTGGTTATCATTCTGATCATTTTTGGCGCAGGCAAACTGCCGGAAATAGGAAGCGCGCTCGGCAGAGGCATCAAAAACTTCAAGAAGGCCAGTCATGAGCCCAACGAGATTGACGTTACGCCGGATAAGAAAATAGACGAAAAGAAATCCGACGAAGACAAACATTGATCTGTTCAAAGGCAGGAATTCAACTTTTTGGCAGTTTCTCCGGCCTGCGGCAATCCAAGACCGCAGACCTTTCTCGTGTCAGCACATCCACGAATCCCACAAAATCGTTTAGAACGGAACGTCATCATCAGGGATGGGTGCATCCGGCAATGGACCGGGGGAGGCGGAATCTTCACGTCCGACGTCAGCGTCTTTTTGTCCCTTCGAATCGAGCATCTGCATGTTCGACGCGACGATCTCGGTTGTGGATCTTTTGACGCCGTCCTTATCCTCCCATGATCTTGTCTGAATGCGCCCTTCGATAAAGACGAGCTTGCCCTTGAGAAGATATTTCCCGCATATCTCGGCCAGTTTTCCGAAAGTCACTATGCGGTGCCACTCTGTTTTCTGAACCTTCTCGCCGTTTTTGTCCTTCCACTGCTCATCGGTAGCTATCGTAAAGTTGGTCACCATCGTTCCATCCGGCGTGTACCTGACCTCCGGATCCCTTCCCAGCCTTCCCACCAGGATAGCCTTGTTGATCATTTCTCCCCCCTTCGGAAATTTTTTGCCATCATACCCGACTTGCTACTTTGCTTCAACGGAAAAAAATGCCCGTTCTGACCGTCCGTCACGGGAAGACCATTGAAAAATGGCGCCTGAAGCACGATTTTAAAGATTTTTCTTAGGTACCCCGCCGTCGCAGCAAGGCTTTTAAAGGCGTTAAGAACGCGAACTATGCCAGAGCGTTTAGCCTTTGCAGCCGCCGCGAGACACCTGCGGGGTCGAAAAAGGTTTATGAGTGCGAAGGCGGCGTTTTGCAAAGGTCTCACGGGGGGATTCCAATTCCCGCTTGACTAATTTTCCAGAAAAATATACGGAAATCGCGTTTCTAAGCAAACCGATCGCCAGGGGCTTTATGGAAGAAGAAAGTGAACTGCTGAAAAAACGGCGGGAAAAGGCCGACTTATTGAAAAACGCCGGGATAGATCTCTATCCGAACGATATTCATATCTCAAGTAATACAAAAACCATTAGAGAACAATATGAACATCTTTCTGCAGAAGAACTCGAAAACATCGAGCAACGCTTCTCCGTTGCCGGGCGGATTATGGCGATCCGCGATTTCGGCAAGGGGGCCTTTATCAGCATTCAGGATCGTTACGGCCGGATCCAGGCCTTTATCCGTAAAAACGTCCTCGGAGAACAGGGTTTCTGGCTTTTCAAGAAACTTGATGTCGGCGACATCGTCTGGATCGCCGGACGAATCTTCAAAACAAAAACGCAGGAACTATCTATAGACGTTGAACAAAACGGCCTCAGACTTGTTGCCAAATCGCTTCTCCCTCTGCCGGAAAAATGGCACGGCCTTACCGACATCGAAACACGCTACCGCCAGCGCCATCTGGATCTGATAGTGAATCCGGAGGCCCGCCGGGTATTTCAACAACGCAGCAGGATTATCAGCCTTGTCCGCCGCTTCATGGAAGAAAGGGAATTTCTCGAGGTGGAAACCCCGATGATGCAGCCGAAGGCGGGAGGCGCCGCCGCCAGACCGTTCAGAACCCACCACAACGCGCTGGGAATCAATCTGTTTATGAGGATAGCACCGGAGCTGTACCTCAAGAGGCTCATAACAGGCGGGCTCGAAAGGGTTTTCGAGATAAACAGAAATTTTCGGAACGAAGGCATCTCGTCGTTCCACAATCCTGAATTCACGATGATGGAGTTCTACCAGGCCTACTCGACGTTCGAGGAGCTGATGACGATGACCGAAGAACTGTTCGGTTTTATCGCGATAAACCTCTTTTCGACGTTGCAAATCAGCTATCAGGGCAATCCGATCGATCTGACGCCGCCGTGGAAAAGGATCACGGTCCATGACGCACTGACCGAAATCGGCGGCGTCGACCCGGGGATTCTCGCCGACCCGCGGCTTATGTTCGACTACGCAACCAAACTCGGCCTGGACGTCAAAAAGGGGGAACCCCCGGGAAAGGTCATGATGGCCGTATTCGATGAAACAGTCGAAAGGAAACTTGTACAGCCTATCTTCGTCACCCACTACCCGGTAGATGTCTCACCTTTGGCCCGCCGGAATGAAAAAGACCCGTCCGTTGTCGACCGCTTCGAGCTTTACATCGCTGGAAGAGAAATGGCGAATGCGTTCTCCGAGCTCAACGACCCGGCCGACCAGCGCGAGAGGTTCGCCCAGCAGATCAAGGAACGCCAGGCAGGGGATCTTGAGGCGCACGAAATGGACGAGGACTACATCCGAAGCCTCGAATACGGAATGCCTCCAACCGCAGGGGAAGGCATCGGAATAGACAGGCTCGTGATGCTTTTGACCGACTCCGCCTCGATCAGGGATGTCATTCTGTTCCCGCTGCTGAGGCCAAGGGAATCCTCCGGGGAAGAAACATGAATTACGAGCTCTTTATTAGCCTGCGCTATCTGCGGGCAAGACGCAAACAGATTTTTGTCTCGATCATCACGTTTATCTCGATTGCGGGGATCTTCCTCGGCGTTGCGGCCCTGATCATTGTGCTGGCCGTCATGAACGGTTTCGAGAAGGATTTACGCGACAAGATTCTGGGCGTAAATTCGCACATTGTCGTGATGGACTACAGCGGCGCGATGCGAAATTACCGGCATGTGATGACACAAATAGAGAAGATACCCGGCGTCGTCGCGTCAACCCCGTTCATCTACAGCCAGGCGATGCTGAAGAATAAAGAATCAGCGACCGGCATTGTTCTTCGCGGCCTTTCCGTCAAAAACGCGGCGAGCGTCGTCAATATCGGAAAAATCACCGAGGGGAGTCTGGACAGGCTGGAGAGAAAAAAGGCCGGGGAGCAGGGACCGTCCGGAAGGCCGGGCATTATCATCGGACGCGAGCTGGCAAAAAATCTGGCGGTGTCCCTTGGGGATCCTCTCTTCGTCATCTCACCTTCCGGGATCTCAACGCCGATGGGGATGACTCCGCGGATGAGGGTGTTTGGCGTCGCGGGCATCTTCGAATCGGGTTTCTATGAATACGACGCGACGATGGCCTATATCTCCCTTGAGGAATGCCAGAATTTTCTGAATATGGGGGATGCCGTGACCGGTCTCGAGCTGAAGCTTGACGATATCTACCAGGCGGACAAAATAGGAAAACAGATCGAACGAAAACTGGGCTTTCGCTACTGGGTCCGCAACTGGATGGAAATGAACAGGAACCTCTTTTCGGCGCTGAAGCTGGAAAAGCGGGTCATGTTCATCATCCTGTCTCTTATCGTTTTGGTCGCCGCATTCAATATTATCAGCGCTTTGATTATGATCGTGATGGAAAAGAACAAGGATATCGCGATACTCAAGACAATGGGCGCGACACGGGAGGGGATCATGAAGATCTTCATTCTTCAGGGCATTATCGTCGGGGCGATCGGAACCTTTTTCGGGACCGTGGCGGGTCTGGTCGTCTCGTTCAATCTGGAGGATATATCCCGATTTATTGAAAATTCGTTCGGCTTCAAGATCCTGCCCGGAGACGTCTATTACTTAAGCGAGCTACCGTCGCAGGTGAACTATGGCGATGTCGCCGCGATCGTCGTTGGAACGCTTCTGATTAGTTTTCTTGCAACGATATACCCTTCCTGGAGGGCCTCCCGCCTCGACCCGGCAGAGGCGCTCCGGTACGAATGAAAAGCCACCTTTTGCATCCCCCCGGGTACGAACTTAAAACGATTCGGTTTTTATGATAGAGATAAGAAACCTCAAAAAGACATTCACGCTGAACGGAAATAAAATTGAAGTCCTCAGGGGATTTGATCTGGAAATATCCGACGGACAATCAATAGCGATCGTCGGCGTCTCGGGCGCCGGGAAAAGCACTTTTCTGCATATCCTCGGTACTCTCGACCATCCGACAGAGGGCGAAATCCTCTTTGACGGGGTCAATGTCTTCTCCTGGCCGGAAAAAAAACTCTCCGGTTTCAGAAACTCGAAAATAGGCTTCGTTTTCCAGTTCAACAACCTTCTCCCCGAATTCACAGCGCTGGAAAATACAATGATCCCTGCGCTCATAAGTAGAATTAACACAACCGACGCGAAAAAGACGGCGGAAGAAATTCTGTCCGAACTCGGGCTTCGGGATCGTCTCAATCACAAGCCGGGGGAACTCTCGGGAGGCGAGCAGCAGCGAGTCGCGCTTGCCAGGGCTCTCATCCTCAAACCGCAGGTTCTCCTCGCCGACGAACCCACAGGAAACCTTGACACAGAGACCGGAAAAAAGATAGAAGATATCCTTCTTTATTTGAACCAGACCAGAGGGATCACATTGATCGTGGCGACTCACAACATATCACTTGCCGAAAGAATGTCAAAACAAATCGGACTCCGCGATGGAAGGATATACACCCGTGGCTAAAAAACTGCTTGTTTCAGTCATCGCCGTTCTGTTTGTTCTTTTTGTATTGACACCCCAGGACGGAATGACAGAAAACACCAAAAAAATCATCATATTTCCTTTTGACGTCCACAGCGCCTCCGCACAGAAGGGCCGTCAGCTTGAAGAGGCAATCTACAGCAAAACCGCGCTGGAATTGTCAAAAACAAAGCCGTTTATCGTGGCCGCGAAGGAATCCGTTCTGGCCCTTTTGGAAGATAAACCCCTGACCGAATCAATAATCAAATTCATCGGTATGAAGATCGACGCGGATTTTGCGCTTTCAGGAAGCATCTCCGAATTCGGGAGTATCATCAGTATTGACGCAAAAATAACGGATCTCAAGAGCAAAAAAACCATCCCGCCCGTTTTTGTCCAGGGCCCTGCCGAAAAAAGGCTCGATGAGATCATCGAAAGGTTTTGCCTCGAGATACTGCTTCGAATCGCGCCCGAGCAGAGGATAGCGAGAATCGAATTCCGCGGAAACCGCAAGATAGAGGGCGCTGCGATACAGCGGAACCTCAAAAGCTCACCGGGCGATATCTTGACCGAAAAGAACCTCTCGGCCGATATCAGGGCGATCTACAAGATGGGTTACTTCGACGAAGTAAAGGCGGAGGTTGTCGATTCGCCCGAGGGCAAAAAGATCACTTTTGTCGTTGAAGAAAAGCCCCTAATCTCGGAAATACGCATTCAGGGAAACAAGAAAATCAAAAAAAGCGACATCGAAGCCGTGATGAATGTCCAGAAAAAACAGACGGTGAATCCCGAAAAATTAAAGGCCGATATTGAAAAGATCAAAGAACTCTATGATGCCAAGGGCTTTTATAACGCCCAAATCTCGCACAAGATAGAAAAGAGCGGCGAGCACGATGTTGAAGTTGTCATCAGCATCATTGAAAACGAAAAGCTCTTCATTAGGAAAATAAATTTTGAAGGCAACCGGGCCTTTACATCCAGGGAGCTCCGGAAGATGATGACAACAAAGGAATGGGGGATCTTTCACTTTTTGACCGATTCCGGCGTTTTGAAGGAAGAGCAACTGCGACAGGACACCGACAAGATCAAGGCCTTTTACCTCAACCATGGCTTCATCAATGTGCAGGTCTCCGACCCGGTCATCGCGCATGATAAAAAAGGAATCACTATCAAAATCGTTATCGCGGAAGGAAAACAGTACCGCGTCGGCACGGTCGAGATCAGCGGCGATGAACTCCTTACCCCCCGTCAGAAGCTTCTCGAAAAACTCACGATCAACAAAAAGGACTTTTACAGCCGCGATGCAGTGGTAAAGGACATGGATTATCTCACCGAGGTCTGCAACGACGAGGGGTATGCCGCCGCGGACGTGGTCCCGACGACAACACCTCAGGAACAGACGCGGACGGTCAATGTCCGTTACGAAATACGCAAGGGGAAACTCGTCTATATCAACTGGATCAATATCAGCGGAAATACCAAAACACGGGACAAGGTGATCAGACGCGAGCTCAAAATAGCCGAGGGAGATCTTTACAGCCGCACCAAGCTCAAGAACAGCTATATGGCCCTCAACCGACTCCGCTATTTCGAGGAAATCGATTTTGAAAGCGAAAAAGGCCCCGACGAGACGCAGACGAACGTCAACATCCGAGTCAAAGAAAAGCAAACGGGAATATTCAGCATTGGTGCGGGCTACAGCGCCCTCGAACATGCGCTCGTTTCGGCACAGGTTTCACAGCAGAACCTCTTCGGCCGCGGACAGACGCTGAGCCTGAAGGCAAGCATTGGCGGCTCTACAACCCTTTACGATATCTCCTTCACCGAACCTTGGCTCTTCGACATGCCGCTCTGGAGCAAGTTTGATCTCTGGAACCTTTATAGGAAATACGATTCGTACAATCTCGATACAAAGGGATTCAGCACCACGCTGGGATATCCTCTCTGGCCTTATGTGACCGGCTATGTCGGATACCGTTTTTCGATAGACAACATCGAAGACGTGCTCGAGACGGCCTCGTATTATATCAAAAAGCAGATCGGTGAAACGACGAGCAGCGGTCTGACATTCACGCTGACGAGAGATTCGACAAACGACAACCTCTTCCCGTCAAGAGGGTCGCGTAACAGCGCATCGGTGGAATACACCGGCGGGCCGCTCCAGGGGGACGTGAGTTATACCCGCTACGGGGTTGTATCCACGTGGTTCTTCCCGCTGCCTTTAGATACGGTGATCGGTCTGCGCGGACGTATGGGAACAGTCAAAGGTAACGACGGCAAAGAGGTGCCGGTTTATGAGAGATACTATCTGGGCGGAATGGATTCCCTGAGAGGGCTTCGCGAGGTAGGACCGGTGGACCCGTTGACCGGAGACGTCATCGGGGGGCTTACGATGCTGAATTTTAACATAGACTATATATTCCCGTTGATAAAAAAGGCGGGGTTGAAAGGGGTGATTTTCTTTGATACAGGAAATGCATGGGAAAGCGGTTATCACCTCAACGATATGAGAAAGACGGCGGGCGCGGGTTTCCGCTGGTACTCCCCGATCGGCCCGCTGCGCCTCGAATGGGGATATGTGCTGGATAGAAAAGAGGACGAGTCTCCCAGCCGCTGGGAGTTTACAATAGGCATGTTCATGTAAGAAAGGGAAAAAGGAGCGATATTTATGAAAAAGTATCTTGTTCTGACGGTTTTGATTCTGACACTGGTTTCATTGCCGGCCTGCGCAGCCGAAAAGATGGGCTTTGTAGATGTTAGATCGGTCATGCTTAATTCCGCGTTCGGCAAGAAGGCCTCGGAGGATTTGAAAAAGGCCTATGAAAAAAGCAAGGCCTCGATCCAGGCCAAAGAAAGCGAACTGAAAAAACTCAAGGAAGAACTGGAGAAACAAAAAACGGTCCTCAAAGAGGCTGTTCTCAAAGAAAAGGAACGGGACTATCAAAAGAAGCTGCGCGATTACCAGTTGCTCGTCAAGGATTCCAATGACGAACTCCAAACAAAAGAACAGGAAGTACAGAAGAAGATCCTTCCCGAAATACTCAAGGCAATCCGCCAGATAGGGGAAAAGGATAACTACACGCTGATCATCGACTACAGCCAGATCCCTCTGCCCTATTTCTCCAAGGAAAGAGACATTACGAAACAGGTTACCGCCGACGTGGATAAAAACTATCCCGCCAAGAAGTAATGGAAAGTGTTTGTGAAAAAGCCGTTGAATGAAATTGCCGCGTTTCTCGGCGGTACGATAACCGGCGATTCTTCCGTTCTTATCGAACAGATACGGGAAATTGACGAAGCCGGCCCGGGCGATATAACCTTTCTGGCGAACGAAAAATACAAGAAGTGGCTGAAAACCACGCGGGCCTCGGCAATCATTGTCGATTCAGGAGTCGTCTGCGAAGGGAAAAATCTCCTGATAGTGGATGACCCCTACACCGCTTTGGGAAAACTGCTCGAATGGTACTACCCTGAAGAAGGCGAGACGGCAGGAATACAGGGAGACGCGTATATAGCTGAAGGGGCGGTCGTTTCACCAGAGGCGTCAATTTACCCCGGTGTTTATATCGGCCGCGGGGCGCAAATCGGAAAGAGAACCGTGCTCTATCCGGGTGTATTCATCGGCTCCGGCGCGGTGATCGGCGAGGATTCGATCCTCTATCCCGGAGTCAGTGTCTATCGCCGGTCGGTGATCGGCAACCGGGTCATCCTCCACGCAGGAGTCGTCATCGGCGCCGACGGCTTTGGTTATTCCCTTCCCGGAACCCAAAACCGGAAAATACCGCAGGTGGGTTATGTCCGGATTGATGACGATGTTGAAATCGGCGCAAACGCGACGATTGACCGCGGCGCCCTGGGACGCACATGGATCCAGAAGGGGGTCAAGATTGACAATCTGGTCCAGGTCGCGCACAATGTCGTCATCGGCGAATATTCGGTTATCGTCGCCCAGGCCGGAATCTCCGGAAGCACGAAGCTCGGCAGGGGGGTCTTGATAGGTGGACAGGTCGGAGTCGTCGGTCACATCAGCGTTGGAGACGGGGTAATGGCCGCAGCCCGCGCCGGGATCACGAAAAATGTTCCCCCCGGGCAGATCGTCGCCGGGGCCCCTCATCAACCCCACCGGGAATGGCTGAAGAGAGAGGCTGCCCTGAACAGGCTTCCGCAACTGCGCAAAGATTTGGCCGACCTGACAAACAGGATCGCGGCTCTGGAGAAAAGAAGGAAACATCGATGAAGATACACCCAACCGCAATTGTTTCCCCGGATGCATCGCTCGCGGACGGTGTTGAGATCGGTCCGTACAGCATCATCCAAGAGGATGTCCATATCGGAAAAAACACCCGGATCGCCTCCCATGTCGTCATCGAAAGGCATGTCGATATCGGGGAAAACAACCGGATATTTCAATTCGCGTCGATCGGCGCCGAACCGCAGGATTTGAAATACGCCGGCGAGGAAACGCGGGTCATCATCGGCAATAACAATACGATAAGGGAGTTCGCAACGATCCATCGCTCCACGGTCCACGATATCGGCGTCACGATCATCGGCAACGACAATCTGCTTATGGCATACACGCATGTCGCCCACAACTGCAAGCTCGGCAATCATATCGTCATGTCGAACGCGGCAAACCTCGCGGGGCATATTCACGTCGACGATTACGCGATCATCGGCGGGCTTACAGGGATCCACCAGTTTACCAGGATAGGCGCCCACTCTTTTATAGGCGGCGCCTCGGCCGTAACGAAGGACATTCCCCCGTATGTGATGGCCTCCGGAAATTTCGCCAGGCTCTACGGCCTGAATCTGATCGGCCTGAAGAGAAGGGGCTTCTCCGAAAATACAATCATCGCACTAAAAAAAGCCTACAGGATCATCTTTCGTTCGTCGCTGCTGCTTTCTGTCGCGATCAAAAGGGTCGAGGAAGAGGTGGCGGACATCCCTGAAATAAGACTCTTTCTCGATTTTATCAGAAAATCGGAAAGGGGAATATGCCGCTGAGATTATGAAAGAAATCCGAATCGGCGTTGTAGGAACAGGCCATCTCGGCCGCTATCATATACAGAAATACCGGAAAATCTGTGAGGGGCAAGGGGCTTCTTTCGCATGCCGGATTACCGCTGTGGCAGATATTGTCCCCCAACATGCACAGAAGGCCTCCGAGGGCTGCGGCTGCCGTATCTTTACGGATTACCGCGACCTTCTCGGAAAGATCGACGCGGTAAGCATTGCCGTGCCGACCGCGCTCCATTACGAGGTTGCGTCCTTTTTTTTGGAAGCCGGCGTCGATGTCCTTCTGGAAAAACCGATTTCGACAACGCTCGAAGAGGCTGATCGACTGCGTACGCTGGCCGAGGCCAATAAACTCGTCTTCCAGATCGGGTTCGTCGAGAGATTCAATCCCGCGATAGCCGCCCTGGAGAACGTAATAGAAAGGCCGGTTTTCGTGGAATCGCACCGGCTGCACCCATTTTTTGAACGCGGCACCGATGTCGATGTTATTCTGGATCTGATGGTTCACGATCTGGACATTATCACCCATTTCGTGAAGTCCCCGGCGTCTTCGGTGGATGCTGTCGGGGTTTGTGTTCTGTCGGACAAGGTGGACATCGCCAATGCCCGACTGACATTCGCCGGCGGTTGCGTTGCGAATATCACTGCAAGCAGGATCACGGGAAAGCTCCTCCAGAAAACACGTTTCTTCGGGCCCGAGGGATACCATGCGGTTGATTTCAGCAAACGGACACTCGTCTCGCTGAAAACGCAACGAAACGCGGAAGGGAAGTTAGAGATTGTCGAAAACCCCGTCGTGATAAAGCCACTAGATCCGCTCGAGGAGGAGATAAGATCGTTTGTAAAGGCCGTCGCGGATAGAACGCCGCCCCTGGTATCCGCCGGGGAGGCGCGGGATGTGCTGGAACTGGCCCTTCGCATAAATAACTCGATTGAAAACAACCGGAAGAGCTCGCCGTTGTTCGCTGCTACGAAGAAGACTGAAGAAAAAGATTCGTGAAGGGATAAAACGCCGTGGGCATTCGTAAGGTCATGATTATTGCCGGAGAGGCTTCCGGGGATCTGCACGGTGGGAACCTTGTGCGGGAAATGCATGCAGCCGATCCCGAGATTAGCTTCTACGGCATTGGGGGTGTAAAAATGCAGGCGGCCGGAGTTAACCTTATCGGCGATGCAGCCGAGATGGCCGTTGTGGGCCTGACCGAGGCGATCGCGAAGATCGGGATGTTCATCCGGGTTTTTCGCCGCCTGAAGGCCTCGCTGAAAAACGACCCACCCGATCTTCTGATCCTGATCGACTACCCGGACTTCAACCTGCCGCTCGCAAAAGTTGCCCGAAAGCTTGGAATAAAGGTTCTCTACTACATAAGCCCGCAAATTTGGGCCTGGCGCAGAAGACGGATCAACACCATTCGCAAAACCGTTGATAAAATGGTTGTCATCCTCCCGTTCGAGGAGGAGTTTTATCGCCGGGCCGGCGTGGAGGCTCTCTTCGTCGGCCACCCGTTGCTTGACGAGGTAAAAACGCAACATCCCCGCGGCGACGTCCTGCAAAGCCTCGGATTCAACGAACAGAAGGTTGTCATCGCGCTGCTTCCCGGAAGCCGCAAAAGCGAGGTTTCCAGACACCTTCCGGAGATGCTCGGCGCCTGTAAAATACTTTCAAACACGGTCCCCGCAGTTCAGTTTGCGCTTTTGCTCGCTCCGACGCTTGACGTTTCTTTCATCAAAGATATTGTGGAAAGGTTTTTGGTTCCGGTAAAAATTGTGCAGAATGGAATCTACGACGTCATAGCCGCCTCCGATGCCGCGATAGTGGCCTCCGGTACCGCAACGCTCGAAACGGCGCTGCTGGAAACGCCGATGGTGGTCGTCTACAAGGTTTCCTACGTTTCGTACATGCTCGGAAAAATGTTCATCAATGTAGATCATATCAGCCTGGCCAACCTGATCGCGCAGGAAGGCATCGTTCCAGAGTTGATTCAGCGCGATGTGAACGCCGAACGAATCGCCGCCGAGACTAGGACGTTGATCACAGACAAACTGAAGGCCGGCGAGATGAAACTCGCGCTGGCCAAAATACGCGAAAGGCTCGGAAGCCCCGGCGCGGCTAAAAGAACAGCAGAAATCGCCCTGGACATGTTCGCTCGATAAAAGGGAGAAACGAAAAAAAGTGAACCTCTTTAAGAGATTACTGAAACTGGCAAGGCCGCACATGTGCAGATTTTTGCTCGCGATGATCTGCATGCTTTTTGTCGGGGCAACCACGTCGTCGCTTGCCTTTCTGGTAAAGCCGGCGCTTGACGAGATATTCCTGAAGAAAAACGCGATGATGCTTAAATGGATACCCGTTGCGGTCATCGGCATTTATATCGTCAAGGGTGTCTCGAGTTACCTGCAGACGGTCCTTATGAATTATATCGGCCAGCGAATTGTCGCAGATCTGCGGGCCGACCTCTACAAAAAAATCCAGTTACAACCTCTCTCCTTTTTTACAAAAAATCCCACCGGGATTTTGATGTCCAGGATAACAAACGACGTCGGTTTCATACAGGGGGCGGTTTCGGAAGCGGTGACGTCGCTTTTCAAGGACTCGTTTACGCTGATCGGCCTCGTATTCGTGATATTCTACCGTGACTGGAAACTGGCCATCGTTGCGATGTGCATCTTTCCACTGGCCGTTTATCCGATCGCCAAATTCGGGCAAAAGATGCGCCGGGTTGCGACCGGGATGCAGGTCACATTTGGAAGCCTCTTCTCGCTGCTGCAGGAAACCATTTCCGGGGCGAGGATCGTCAAGGCATTCGGAATGGAGGACTACGAAAACAGGCGTTTCGCGGTTGAAAATGAAAGGCTTTTCCGCATGAACATGAAGGCCGTCTCCGTCAACGCAATCTCCAGCCCGTTTATGGAATTTCTCGGGGGAATAGGGATCGCAGCGATCGTCTTTTACGGCGGCTATCAGGTTATTCAGGGCCATTCGACGCCGGGTACATTCTTTTCGTTTCTGACCGCGTTGCTGATGCTCTATGAGCCGGTTAAACGTCTGACGAGCGTAAACAATACAATCCAGCAGGGTATTGCAGGCGCCGCAAGGGTGTTCGGCATCATAGACCTCGAGCCGGAAATCCAAAACCGCCCCGATGCCCGCACGCTGCCCGGGATCTCCGAGAAAATCGAATTACGAAACGTCAGCTTCCGTTATGAAAAAAAGGACGTGCTTAAAAACATCAACATCAAAATCAAGACCGGGGAGATTATCGCTTTCGTCGGCATGAGCGGCGGGGGAAAAACCACACTGGTCAATTTGATCCCCCGCTTCTACGACGTGACCGACGGCGCGATTCTGATAGACGGCATGGATATCCGCGACGTGACGATCGAATCGCTGCGCCAACAGATCGCGATCGTCACGCAGCAGACGATACTTTTCAACGACACGGTCAGAAACAACATCGCCTACGGAGACATCGTCAAGACGGAGGACGAAATCATCGCCGCGGCAAAGGCCGCAAATGCTCACAACTTTATCATGCGTCTCCCCGAGGGATACGAGACGCTGATCGGCGAGCAGGGGACGAAACTATCCGGAGGTGAACGACAGAGGATTTCGATAGCCCGGGCGCTGTTGAAAAACGCCCCCCTTCTGATCCTTGACGAAGCCACCTCCTCTCTTGATTCGGAGGCGGAAATAGAGGTTCAGGCGGCGCTCGACAACCTGATGAAGGGAAGAACGACGCTCGTCATCGCCCACCGTCTTTCGACAATCAGAAACGCGGACAGGATATTTGTTCTGGTCGACGGCATCATAAAAGAAGAAGGAACCCATGAAAGTCTGCTGGCCATGTCCGGAGAATACCGCCGCCTCTACGATATGCAGTTCAGCAAGAAGTAGCCGGGATCACGTCAATGAAGTCCTTTGCCGAGAAAATCATTTGGCGCGCATGGAACGATAGCGCAAGGCCTGACGGAACCTCTATTTTTTTTATGCTGCTGCGTCTGCTGTCGTTTGCCTACGACGGCGCTCTTTGGTTGCGCAATGCAGCCTATGACCGGCGTCTGATCACCCCCAGAAGGCTTCCGTGCCCGGTTATCAGTATCGGGAACATCACCGTCGGCGGGACCGGAAAGACGCCGACCGTGATGCTTCTTGCCTCCCGGCTGCAACAGCGCGGCTATGAACCCGCCGTCTTAAGCCGCGGTTACGGCGGCAACGCGACGAACCATGTCAATATCGTCTCGGATAAACAAAATATCCTGATGACCTGGAAAGAGGCCGGCGACGAACCGATATTAATCGCAAAATCCCTGCCCGGAATCCCCGTAATTACCGGACCTGATCGCTTTTTAACGGGAATGGCCGCGGTGGAGAAATTCGGGGCAACTGTGCTGATCCTCGACGACGCCTTTCAGGTGCGCAGCCTCTTCAGAAATATTGACATCGTCCTTCTTGATGCAAACCGTCCGTTCGGAAACGGTTTTCTCCTTCCGCGGGGAAGCCTCCGCGAAAGGCCAAGCGCACTGAACCGCGCGGATATCGTTGTCTGGATTGACGGCGCAAACCGCAAGGAGCCCCTTCCGGTGAATAGCAAGCTCCCATCATTTCGCGGGATGCGCCGAGCGACCGGAGTCGTTTCGGGAAAAACGGGACAAATCGACCGGCCGGAGTCATTAAAAGGGCAAAAAGTCACTGCCTTTTCCGGCATCGCATCCCCGGCAGCCTTCAGAAAAACCCTTGCAGATCTGGGTGCGGATGTGGTCTCGTACCGTGATTTTCCCGATCACCACCCTTACAGCGGATCCGATATCGAAGAAATCCGGCGTCTCGCCGCAAAAAGCGGGACATCACGCCTGATCACGACAGAAAAGGACAGCGTCAGACTCGTCGACTTTCCGGACTTTCTCGCGGATGTATCTCTGCTGAGAATTTCTATGGAAATTATCCCTTTTGAATCCTTTACGGACTCGATATTCTCGCGCCTTTCTGTTTCCGAAAAAGCCGTTTTGAAAAGATCGTAACACAGATGAGCCCTTGATCCTTAGCCGTGAGACCTTTGAAAAATGCTGCCTGAAGCGCGATTTGAAGGTTTTTCTTTTAATTCCTTGACATTTCCAAAGCTAATCATTATTTGCGCGACATGGGTTTTTACTTTCTTGACAGGCAGCAATAGGCTGTGCTAGCTCAAAAATCATCCTCGCACCTTTTTGAAAGAAAAAAATGGAACGCAGTATTCCCGTTGAGCAAAAATCATTTCTTTTAGAGATGGAGCACTATTTTGAGCGAGGCCAACAGCAGATCGCGCTGGAGCTGGCCCTCGGCAGGCTCGAGAAAAACCCAGATGATCTCGTTTCGCGGATCGTCATCTGCCGGGCCTTGATCGCCCGGGAACAGATCGAGGAGGCATCGAAAACCCTCGAGGAAATTGAGGGAATGTTATTCCCCCTCCCGCGATTGTTTGCCCAAATGGGTGAACTTTACAAAAAGAAAGGCCTCGAGGGAAAAGCGGTCAGGTTTTATCAAAAATCCAACGTGCTCGAGTCGTTAGCCGCTCTGTCCCCGCAACCGGCTGAAGCGACACATGCCGTTGAAGAAGGATTTGACTTCGAGGGAAACCAGGACGGGCAAAATGAGAATGTCGAACTGCCGCCGGATTTTGAAACAGTTACCCTTGCCGAACTATATATCCGACAGGGGCATCACCAAATGGCGGAGGATCTGCTGCTGAAAATAATCCGTCGCGATCCTGCAAATGACAGGGCTCTTCGTCTGCTTGAGGATGTGCGCTCTTATCTCGCTTTACAACAGAACCCCTTGCCAAAGGGAGAGATCATCAAAACCCTTTCACAATGGCTGGAGAATATCGGGAGGTTAAAGGGCAATGCGGGATGATAGGTCTGTCTATACAAAGAGGATCGATCATCTCCGACGAATTGCGGAAATCGATCATGTGCTGATCCTCAACGGAACAAACATCCGCTACCTTACCGGTTTTTCCGGCGGGGAAGGGGCGCTTTTGATCACTCCCGATCAGGTCCATTTACTCGTGGACGGCCGTTACACGACGCAGGCATCACAGGAAACAACAGACCTGAAAATCATTGAGTTTCAAAACAAGGCAGACGCGATATCATCGCTGTTGCACAATGAAAAAGTCGATTTTGTCGGCTTTGAGGAGTCTTTCATAACGCTGGGTGAATACCAAAAACTCAAAGACGCCCTGTCAGGGGTGGCCTTAAAGCCGATGTCCGTCCGCCTGGATTGGCTTCGGGCCGTCAAGGATGCGGCTGAAATAACAGAGATCAAAAACGCAATCCGGATAGCGGAAAATACATTGACAGATTTGAAGAATTTGATTAAGCCGGGTATCCGTGAGACAGAAATAGCCGTTGAACTTGACTATCAAATGCGCAGGGCAGGCGCCGAGAGGATATCGTTCGATACGATCGTTGCAACAGGACCGAATACCGCCCTTCCTCACGCGACACCGGGAAACCGCCGGGTTGAGGCGGGAGATTTTGTTCTGATTGATTATGGAGCTGTTTTCAATGGTTATCACTCCGATCAAACAAGGATGTTCTGTGTCGGGACCCCTTCGGACAGACAGCAAGAGGTTTATCAGGCCGTGCTCGACGCCCACGACCGCGCGATTGCCGCTATCAGAGAGGGCGTTACCTGCAAAGAGATCGACGGCATTGCGAGATCCTTTCTGGAAGAGAAAGGCCTCGGGAAATATTTTTCGCACGGCACCGGCCACGGCGTGGGTCTCGAAGTGCACGAAGCACCGACTCTCTCCAGAGCAAAAGATGACAAGCTCCAATCCGGAATGGTCGTCACCGTTGAGCCCGGTGTCTATTTCCCTGAAGTCTGGGGAATAAGGATTGAAGATATGGTACTCGTCGGAAAAGACGGCTGCGAAATGCTGACGGCAATGCCGAACGGCCTGGTAGAATTATAGAAGACTTATTTAAAATGATAGGATGATGAATTATGAAATTATTTCCGGATGATCTGCTGTACTCTCGAGAACATGTCTGGGTCAGGTTGGAAGGAGATCTCGCGACGATAGGGATTACCGATTATGCACAGGAAAAACTCGGCGAGATTTCTTCGCTTGACCTTCCCGAAACGGACACCTACCTCGAGTGGAACGAACCGTTTGGGACGATCGAATCTTCCGATGCAAATGTCGAGCTCATTTCCCCGGTGAGCGGAACCGTTATCCATGTCAACGAGGACATCCTCGATGATATGAGTATCATAAACAGCGATCCGTACGACACAGGCTGGTTGATCATTGTCGAGATGGAGGATCAGGGGGAGCTTGATGACCTCCTCGACGCAAAGGCCTACCAGGATTTTGTCGCTCAGGAAGGTGAGATAGACTAACCGGATCAGGGCAGGCAACATCTGATAATGGATATAAAATCGATCATTAAAAACGAAGTGCTTTCTCTTAAGGCATACGCGGTGGAAAATAATTACTACCCTCTGCGGCTTGATGCAAACGAAAGCCCGTTTCCCCTTGCCGACAGCCTGAGGGAAGAGTTTCTGTCCCGGCTGTCGGAGGTTTCTCTTAATAGATACCCTCAGGCAGGATCACCGGAGCTGGTTCACCGTTTTGCCGGGCGTTTAGGCGTAGGCGACGATCAGGTCATCGTCGGCAACGGCTCCGATGAGTTGATACAGATCCTCTCGATCGCCGTCGCCAGACCCGGCGCCGAGATGATGCTTCCCACTCCGACGTTTGCGATGTTCAGCATCACGCCGGTCAACGCCGGCTTGAAACTCATCGAAGTCCCGCTGGATGAAAACTTTGATCTCGACCTTGCCCGGATGGGTGAAACAATCCAATCGCGCGCGCCGGCTCTAACGTTTCTCGCATCCCCGAACAATCCAACCGGAAACTGCTTCAGTTTCGATCGGATACTGGCCGTAATAGAAAAATCTCCGGGGCTGGTTGTCGTGGATGAAGCCTACTTCAATTTTTCAACCTCCGCGCGGACCGCTCTGGGGCTTATCGAAAGGCATGACAATCTTATCGTGCTGCGGACGCTTTCCAAGATCGGCTTCGCGGGGGCGCGTATCGGAATCCTTGTCGCAAACCCCGAGCTCGTCGCAGAACTGAACAAGGTCCGGCTTCCCTATAATTTAAATGCCCTTTCGCAGGCGGCTGCGGGCTTTTATCTCGATCATGAGGAGATATTTCTCAAGCAGGCAGAGGCTATCCGCACCTTAAGGGATCAGCTTTACTCCGAGATGCTTTCCATCAACGGGATACACCCGAAACATTCCGACGCGAATTTTATTTTTTTTAGTTGCGATTTCGATTCGGATCGTATATACGAACAACTGTTGGAACAGGGGATTCTGATTAAGAATTTCAACAGGCCGGGAAGGATGCGAAATTTCATGCGCGTCACCGTCGGCAACCCTGACGAAAACGAGATATTCCTGAAGGGATTGAAAGAAGGCATAAAAAAGCAAGGGGCGTGATCTACTAAGGGGCGACACAACAAATGGCAGTCTTCGGCGCAACAGGCGAGGCGCTGGACTGCCTTTTTTTGTGCCGTTTGGATAGTTTCATCAATCATAACAAAAAGGAGAGAGAATTTGGAAGTAAAGGTCATTGATAACGATGTAGAAAAGGCACTGAAGATTCTGAAAAACAAGCTTTCCAAAAGTGGATTATTTAAAGAGCTCAAATTGCGACGGGCGTACGAAAAACCATCGGTGAAACGGAAGAGAAAGGCCATAGAGGCGCGCCGCCGTTTGGCCAAGGTGCAGAGGCGCAGGGCTTTATGAAAAGCCCCGCGGTCTCAGACCCAACACGAAGATTCCAAACGATAAACCCGTCATACCTTTCGCAGGGAAGTAAACCGTTTTCGCCGGTTATCTATATGATTCGGTTGAGGTTTTGCAATGGAAGAAAAACAGTACGTTGTCGACGCCCTGTCGATTGAGGAAACATGGCGCATTTTCAGGATCATGGCCGAGTTTGTCGAGGCTATCGAAACCCTTTCCGGAATCCAGCCGGCCGTCAGTATTTTCGGTTCCGCGCGGACAAAGCCAGACGATCCGTATTATCAAAAGGCCGAGCAGACGGCCCGGCTTCTTTCTGAAAGCGGGTTCAGCGTAATAACCGGCGGCGGCCCCGGGATCATGGAGGCGGGAAACAAGGGGGCGGCGGCGGTCGGCGGGCAGTCCGTAGGGATGAACATACGCCTTCCCTATGAGCAAAAGCCTAATACTTACGCAAATATAGCAATCGATTACAAGTATTTCTTCATCAGAAAGGTCATGTTTGTCAAGTATGCCGTCGCCTACGTCATCCTTCCCGGCGGGTTCGGAACGATGGACGAGTTGTTCGAGGCCCTGACATTGATCCAGACAAAAAGGATAAAGGGCTTTCCGGTGATTCTGATGGGCAGCGACTACTGGAAAGGCCTTGTGGATTGGCTTCGCGGAACCATGCTTGGTCAAAACAAGATATCCCCGGATGATTTAGATCTTTTTCAGGTCATCGACGACCCCGAGGAAGCGGTAAAATACATCAAGAAGTACGTCATTGTCTAAAACCGGCATGGCAGCAAGAAAGGAAGACAGCTTCAACGGACAAACGCTTTCGCAAGTTCTCGGCGAGCTGAAGGCCGGTAACGCGGCTTGCTGCTATCTGTTGTACGGCGAAGAGGAATTCCAACTTAAAGACGCGCTGAAAAAGATCGTGGACATGCTGCTTCCTGACGCAGCGGATCGGGATTTCAACCTTTTTGCGGCCACGGGCGACAATGAGGATGTAGGGGCCATCTGCGAATCGCTGCTGAGTTTTGGGCTCCTTCCGGGAAGAAAGGTTCAGATCGTCGAAGACAGCCGTCTTTTTGAGTCCAAAACAAACCTTTCCCCTTTGCTTGCAAAAATACGCGAGCGCCTCGAATCCGAGCCTGAACGGGCGGTGGCGGATTTCATCCGTTTTCTCGGGCTGTCACAATGGAGACTGGAAGATCTCATGGACGGGGGATGGCAAAACATTAACGAGGAGACATGGCAGAAAATCGCGCCCGGTGACGAAAAGGAAAAAAGGGCTTCGTGGCTCCCGAAGATCATCGAATTAGCGGCACGTAGCGGACTATCCCCGGCGGCCGGCAAAAACACCGACACAGAGCCATTGGAACGCATTCTATTGGAGGGCGTACCGGATGGCAACCATCTCATATTCACCGCCCAGACTGTTGATCCGAAGAAAAGGCTCTTTAAGATCATCTCCTCCGTGGGCCGGGTCGTTGCATTCCCCAAAATCGAAAGGGAGGATAAACAAAGACAGGCTGTCGTCGAACAGGCAGCCGGGATTCTATCCCGAAGCGGGAAACGTCTTTCCGCCGAAGCGTGGGATGTCCTCGGACAAAAGACCGGGTTCGATCTCAGGGAATCCATCGCCGCGATAGAGAAGCTGATCACATACAGCGGCGAACGGAAAGATGTTATTGACAAAGATGACGTTGAAGCCGTCGTCGGCAGGACAAAAGAAGACGCCGTTTTTTCGCTGACGGAAGCGATGTCTCAAAAAGACCTTTCCTCGGCCCTTTTTTTTCTCAGGGAACTTCTCGAACACGGAGAGGCGCCGTTGATGATCTTTTCGATGATAGTAAGGGAAGTGCGCTTTCTCCTTCAGGCAAAACTGCTGGAAGAATTCAAACCGCTCCAGGCGTTTGACGCCGGCCATGTTACATACGCCCGGTTTCAGAAGGATTTTTATCCGTTAATCAGGCAAAATGAAGAAGGTAAACCCGATTTAGCCTTTCAGCATCCTTATGTCCTGTATAATTTCCTAAAAAAGGGACATTCTTTCAAAACAAAAGAGCTTGCCGCCCACCTCGAAACGCTCGCACAGATTGATCTGGAGCTTAAGACCACGGCGACGCAGCCCGTCCTTCTGCTCGAGCGCTTTCTTGTTTCCTTTTGTCGAAAGCCTCTTTAGAGTTTCCTGAGGGAGGCGAGCGTCTGCCTTTTTTGTCGGGAAAGCCTCCGCGATGGTCCTTTTTTTCTCGTCGTCCCGCGCTGTCCTTCGTCTTCCTCTTTGCTGCAGGGGTTTTCTTTAATCTGCGGAGAAATCGACAATCTGCCTTTCAGCAGTGCCGCAAATGTCGGAGAGTCTATCGAACTTTTCCCCCGGCGGACGGCATAGTTGGAGATCTCCCGGTCGGACGTGACGACCGCGATTTCCTCCGCTGCCTTTTCTATTAGCCGCTTTATGACCTCGTCGGCCTTTTCCCCTTTGCGCGAGTAGATCACTTCGACACCCTGCCGACGATCCCTTTCCTCAGCAAAGGAGCCTTCTTTCCACCCGTCAAAAACGACCGTGATGGAATGCCCTTTATTCTTCCGGTATTCAGCAAGAAGTCCGATAAGGGCGTCCCGTCCCTTTTCCAGACTAACCCTCTCGTATTGCCGCAACTCGGTAACACGGATAAGATTATAACCATCAACAATGATTCGCACATCCCCCCCCGAGGGCATTCTAACCGACAAAATTTTTTTAGCACCAAAAAGACGAAAAGGAAAGGTTTGAAAAATGCCGCCTCGGCGCTAATGAAATCTTTTTCGACCCCGCGGCGTATTGGGGACTTGGCTATAGAAGGCTAAACGCTCTGGAAACGCTTACGTTCTTAACGCCTTTAAAAGCCTTGGGTTTCACGGGGCGGGGTAGCTCAAGAAAAATCAATAGCGCTTCAGGCAACATTTTTCAAAGGTCTCAAGGCGATTTTTAGCAGTTGTGCGAACATCTCAGGTTGTGATATAGGCGAACGACGAGTTGCTACAGGTTCGTTGCGAACCAAAGCGACGTCGAAACAAAAAATCGGTTGTAGATGCCGGTTTTTTTATCGTCTTTTCTGTCACAATGGCTTGGACGGCCTCACCAATTTTGCCGGCTGGCCGCCTTTGAGCCGCACTAAAACAAGGAGGGCTACAGATGGAGATCAAAAAGGTTTGCGTATTGGGGGCAGGATTGATGGGTAACGGAATCACCCAGGTCTGCGCCGAGGCGGGGTTTCAGGTCAAGATGAGGGATATCGAACAGCGCTTTATCGACAACGGCATGAATACGATCACCAAAAACCTGTCCCGCGATGTGCAGAAGGGCAGAAAAACGCAGGCGCAGATGGATGAGATTCTGGCAAGGATCACGCCGACACTGGATTTGAAAGAGGCCGCAGCCGATGCGGATGTTGTTGTCGAGGCCGTCGTCGAGATCATGGAGCTAAAGAAGAAGGTCTATGCCGAACTGGAAACGATTGTCCCCGATAAATGCCTGTTCTTTACAAATACCTCGGGCCTAAGCATAACCGAAATGGCCGCGGTGACCAAAAGGCCCGATCGTTTCATCGGCACCCATTTTTTTAACCCGGTTCCGGTCATGCGGCTTCTGGAAATCATCCGCGGCTACGAGACATCCGACGAGACACTTGCAACGGCAAAGGCATGGGGAGAAAAACTCGGAAAGGAATGCATCGTCGTTAAAGAGGCCCCTGCCTTTGTCGTAAACAGAATACTGTGCCTGATGATCAACGAGGCCTTTTTCGTCCTCGGCGAGGGGCTGGCAAGCCCGGAGGATATCGACAAGGGGATGGTCCTTGGGTGCAATCACCCGATAGGGCCGCTTGCGCTGTCTGATCTGGTCGGAAACGATACGATGCTCCATGTCATGGAAGGACTGCACCGGGAGCTCGGAGACAAGTACCGCCCGGCCCCGCTCCTGGTCCAGCTTGTCCGCGCCGGTCGTTTCGGCAGAAAATCAGGGAAGGGCGTCTACGATTACACAGCAAAGTAACGACGGCACATTGCCTGGCGGTCCCAAAAAAAAGGGCCGCAACAGCAAAGATTTTCAACAAACAGAAAAATTAAAAGGGGGATTCCAACATGGATTTCGAGTTTACCGAAGAACAAAAGATGCTGAGGGACATGGCATATCGCTTCGCGCAAACGGAATTTGCGTCTTTTGTGAAAGAGTGCGACGAGGAAGAAAAATACATACCCGAAATCAGGAAAAAGGCGGGCGAGAACGGTCTCGTCGGCGCCTGGATCTCCGAGGAATACGGCGGAGCCGGAGCGGGCAGCATCGGAAATGTCATCATTACCGAAGAACTCTCGAAAGTCGATCTGGGTCTGGCGCTGAATGTTACAGCCGCTTCTTTCGGGTGTGAGGCAATCTATCAATACGGTTCGGAAGAACAGAAGAAACAGTATCTTCCTCCGGTATGCCGGGGAGAGCAGGTCAGCGCCGGGGCCTTTACCGAACCAAACGCCGGCACCGACGCAGCCGGTTACAAGACCCGGGCGGTGAAGGACGGCAACGATTATCTGATCAACGGCAACAAGATGTTCATCACCAACGCGACGGTCTGCGATTTCATGGTCGCCCAGTGCATCACAAACCCGGAGCAGAAAAAACACAACAGCTTCAGTCTGATCATTGTTCCGGCTCATGCCAAAGGCGTGACGACCAATAAGATTCACGGCAAGATGGGAATCCGCGCAAGCAACACCGGGGAGATTGCATTCGAGGACGTCCGCGTCCCGCAGTCGAACCTCGTCGGCAAAGAGGGCAACGGCTTCCGCCAGCTGATGCACTTTTTCGATACCACCCGGATCATGATCGGCGCCCAGGCGTTGGGGCTCTCCGAGGCCTGCCTCGAGACAAGCATAAAATACGTCAAGGAGCGCACTGTATTCGGCGCACCTCTGGGCTCTTTCCAGCTGACCCAGTTGAAACTTACCGAAATGGCGGTGAAGATCGAGGCGCTCCGGGGACTTGTCTACAGGGCCGCCTGGCTCCTCGACGGCAAAAATCCTGATTACACACTGTCCGCGATGGCGAAGTACTTCGGCGGCGAAACGGCGGTATTCTGCGCAAACGCTGCGGTGGAACTGCACGGCGGTTACGGGTACATAGACGAATACCCCGTCCAGAAATGGTACAGGGACGCGAAGATTCTCGAACTTTACGAGGGGACGAAAGAGGCCGAAGTTATGACGATCGGCCGCGTTCTGCAGGCGGGATAACCTTACGCTTCAGGCAGCTTTTTTCAAAGGTCTCTCAGTCAGCTCACAACAGGGCCTTCATTGCGCTGATCGTCTCGGCGTAGTTTGCGCTGCCGAATACCGCCGCACCGGCAACGATTACATCCGCGCCGGCGGCGGCGACATCCCGAATATTGTTCAGCGAGATACCGCCATCGACCTCAAGCAGCGCCTTTGACGCCGTTTTTTCGATCAACTCTCTGGCCTGACGGATTCTGCTGAGAGAGCCGTCAATGAATTTCTGTCCCCCGAAGCCGGGATTCACAGTCATCACCAGCAAAAGGTCAATCTCGGGCAATATCGGCTCTATTTGACATAGCGGCGTGGACGGGTTGAGCGAAACGCCTACTTTGCATTTGTTTTCACGAATCAGCGATACAACGCGGTGCAAATGGACGGTCGCCTCGACATGGACGGTGAGCCAGTCCGCCCCCGCCCCGGCGAAATTTTCGATGTATCGCTCCGGGTTTTCAATCATCAGATGGACATCAAAAGGCAGGGATGTCGCTTTGCGCAGCGAAAAGATTAGCCCCGGCCCGATCGTAATGTTGGGAACAAAATGGCCGTCCATAACATCAATATGGATCCAGTCGGCCCCCGCCTGTTCAACAGCGGCGATCTCTTCGCCGAGGCGGCTCCCGTCCGCCGAAAGAATCGAGGGCGCTATGATTTTCATAAGAA
>DYLD01000179.1 GCA_020722315.1 Syntrophus aciditrophicus | reverse complement strand
CGGTTTATGAACTTAACGGAAAAAGACCACGGATTTCATCATCCGCTTTTGTGCACCCCGATGCCGTCATCATAGGCGACGTTGAAATCGGAAACGATTGTTTCATAGCGCCGGGAGCCGTGATCAGGGGGGATGTAGGTTCGATAACCCTTGGAGACAGAGTGAACCTTCAGGACAATGCCGTTATCCATGCCAATGTCGGAGCCACAAGCATCATAGAAAACGACGTCATCATCGGGCATGCGGTTTTGCTCCACGATGTCCACATCATGCCGCGCGCAATCATCGGTATGGGATCGGTCTTGATGTTCAACGTAGTATGCGAAGAGGACTCCTTGGTCGCCGCCGCGTCGTTTGTGCCGCAGGGTATGAGAATCCCGTCCGGTACGATTGTCGGCGGAAATCCGGCAAAAATCATCAAGAAAGCATCCGAAAAGACGATCCGTGAGATCACGGAAGGAGTAAATATTTACGTCGAACTCGCCCGTGCATACCAAAAAACCATGAAAATGATTGCCCCCTGACTCTTTAGGGGGACGATGATAGTAAAATCTCCTTGACAAGGAATCATGACTTCTTTTAGCATAACAAACGATGGTAAGTCCGTCCCGGTCAGGTGATAGTTTCACAATTAGTCGTCCCTGGGCCGGAAAGTTAGAAGCTATTGTCAGGGCCCAAGAGGTTTAAAAAAGGAAACAGAACTGATCCAACCACAAAATTAGGAGGATACCATGCGCGTACGACACATAATGTCCACCCCGGTAGTGACCGTTCCCAGCAACACCCCTGTGCTTGAAGCGGCAAAGATCATGAAAGAAAGACACATCGAAAGGCTTCCCGTCGTAGACAAAGACAAACTCAAGGGCATTGTCACCAAAGACCGGGTGCTTCGCTCCTCACCGTCCGCGGCCACAAGCCTGAGCATTTGGGAAATCCAGTATCTCTACGCAAAACTTACAGTGAAGGATATTATGCAGAAAGATGTGGCCACCGTCACCCCGGATACGACAATAGAAAATGCCGTCCGCTTCGCCCAGGAAAAACGGGTCGGCGCGTTGCCGGTAGTAGACGACGGAAAAGTCGTCGGCATCGTCACGACAAACGACTTCTTCTATATGATCCTGAACCCGATACTCGGAATCGGCGAGGAGGGGTCCCGCATTATTATCCGCCATTGCGAGACGACCCCCGAAATCGCCGCCGCCTTCCAGTGCGTTGCGGATAACGGATTCCACGTGGTTAATGCGTCCTATTTCAAAAGCCGCAGGGGTGAACAACGCGATCTTATCATCCACGTCAGGGAAGAAGATACAACCAAACTCGCCGAGTGCATGAGAGACAAGTGCCATTTGCAGGCGGAAACCCGGGAAAGATAGCAAGACGATGCTACCGGAATAACGGCGCGGTTTTTTGTGTTAGCTTTCAGAAAATTCATGCTGAACTGGAAAGTTCAATGATCAGTGGCACCCCCTTGCTGCTTCTACGGAGGGGGTGTGTTTTTGTCTAAGGTTCACGCAATTCAGGCTCAAAGATGATTCTTACCGATTCTCTACGAAAGGCGTATCGTTTTTTCCCGCAAAAATCTGCGATTGTCTGCGGAAACCGGCGCTGGACTTACGGCGAATTCTTTCACCGTCTCAGCGCCTTTTCTTTTTATCTTTTGACGGCGAGGGGGATCAAAAAAGGCGACCGGGTCGCCATTTTGCACCCAAACTGCCATTACTACCTGGAGAGCTACTACGCGATCGCGATGATCGGGGCGATAGCCGTTCCGCTGAACTACCGTCTGTCCGCCGCCGAACTGACATTCATATTGAACGACGCCGGCGCGAGGATCCTGATCGCTGACCCCCGGTTCGCCGGCATTGTGGCGCAAATCCGGGACAACATCAGCACACTGGAGAAGATCATCTGGACGGGGAAGACAACAGACGGCCTGCCCGGTCTCGGATCCGACGAATCCTATGAGAAGATCGCCTCCCGTCCGGACGAGGCATCGATCGACATCGATCTGGAAGAAAACGATATCGCCCAGATATACTACACCAGCGGGACGACCGGCCGCCCGAAAGGGGTGATTCTGACCCACAAAAACGTTGCGACCCATGCGCTGGGAACAATCGCGGAGTTGCAGCTTACCGACCGTGATGTCTGGCTGCACGGGGCCCCGATGTTCCATCTTGCCGACGCATGGGCAAGCTGGGCGATCACATGGGTCGGCGGGACCCACGTTATGATCGGTGATTTCGATCCTCCGGCGGTTCTTTCGGCGATAGAACAACAGAGGGTCACGCTGACAAACCTGATCCCGACGATGCTGAACATGCTGATAAACTATCCCCATGTCAAGGATTACAACTTCGGCAGCCTGAGGGTTCTGCTCAGCGGCGGCGCCCCTATCGCCCCGGAGGTCGTCCGGCGCATCGTCGAGACGTTCGGGTGCGATTACATACAGACCTACGGGATGACGGAGACGTGCCCGTATCTGACCTTTTCGATACTCAAACAACATCTGCGGACACTACCGCCTGAAGAACAGCTCCGTTTCAAGTCGAAGACCGGACGGGAGTTCATCGCCGTCGAATTGAAGGTGGTGACCGACGAAGGACATGAAATCAAAAAGGACGAAAAAGAGGTAGGTGAGATCATCGTCCGCGGGGATATCGTCACGCCGGGCTACTGGAAGCTGCCGGAAGAAACCGCAAAGGCGCTGAAAGACGGCTGGCTATACACCGGCGATATGGCGGTGATCGACAATGAGGGCTATCTGACGATCGTTGACCGCAAAAAGGACATGATCGTGACGGGTGGTGAAAACGTCTATTCGACCGAGGTGGAAAACACGCTCTACCAGCATCCCGCGGTGTTTGAATGCGCCGTCGTGGGCATTCCCGATGAAAAATGGGGCGAGGCGGTTCACGCGGTCGTGGTGTTGAAGCCGGGAATGAACGCGACCGAACAGGAACTGATCCACTTCTGCAAGGAACGAATAGCCCGCTACAAATCCCCCAAATCCATCGAGTTTATGGCCGAGCTGCCCAAGACCGGCTCGGGAAAAATCGAGAAGAAAAAACTCCGGGGCAAATACTGGCCGGATGCGCTGAAAAAGATATAAGAAAGAAAAGCACAACCATATATTCGGGACTCATAAACGAATCCCGTTTCCGGAAAAGGCAACCATTCAAAAAGGAGGAGGGTCATTATGAAGAAGATCGTGGGTATCGCTTTAGCTGCACTGTTGGGACTGGCCGGCATATCTTTCGGCGCAGACAAGCCTCCTAAAATCATTATCGCAACCGGCGGCATCGGCGGGGTTTACTATTATTATGGCACGACCATCGCTGAAATTATGACGAAACATGCCGGCGTCGAGGCAACGGCGATTCAGACGGCCGCCTCGGTGGACAACATGCTTCTGATCCAGAAACGGACCGACCCAGCGAAAAACACGTACTATATGGGACTGGTTCTGGCCGATACGGGTTTTCTCGCCTATACCGGGAAAAACGCGCGGTTCGGGGATAAACCGCCCAAGGAACTCAGAATATTTTGGGATATGTACCCGGCCTACGTGCATCTGGTCACCTCATCGGGATCAGGCATAAAAACGGTACCGGATTTAAAGGGGAAACGCGTCGCAACGGGTGCCCCGGGATCGGCCACCGAGGTTGAGGCGCTCATTATAATGGATGCCGCCGGCGTCAAGGTATCCGATCTTGCCAAACAGGAACGCCTCGGAGCGGCCGAGTCGGCACAGGCGCTTTCCCAGGGAAATATCGACGCGTATTTCTGGACCGGAGGTCTGCCGACGAGCTCGATTTTAGAGCTTGCCACGACACTATCACGCAGGGGCAAAAAATTAGAGTTCGTTGAGATGGATCCGAACAGCGAGATGGTAAAAGGACTTGTCAAAAAATACGCCGGCGTCATGAGTCCGGGGATAATTCCCAAAAAGGTCTATGGCACCGAAAAAGACGGGCTTACTGTGTCCTCCGGAAACTGGGTCATGGGACCCCAAAGCTTGCCGGAAAAATACTCATACGCGATCACAAAGGCTGTATTCGAAAACCTGGATCGGCTGCATACCGCCGTAAAGGCAGCGAAGGATACGACACTTGCCAATGCGCTAAAGGCGTACGGCGGGGTTGTCCCGTACGACCCGGGAGCCGTTCGCTACTATAAAGAAAAAGGCGTTCTGAAATAACCGGATCGCATTACAGGCCGGGATGAGACCTTTGAAAAATGCTG
>DYLD01000178.1 GCA_020722315.1 Syntrophus aciditrophicus | reverse complement strand
GTGCTTGGATTGAAACAAATCTTGATCCGTTCCCAAACTATTAAAAAGCATTTTTTTTTAATTTCTCAACCGAAACTACTATTCCTTTCATGATGAAAAGAATATAGGTGGGGTATGGGGTCTGGCTCTATTTTTTTCTTTTTTGCAAACGATAAATGCAGCTCGGTTCCGGGATGGGCCTTGTTCGCCGTCCTGATCTCCTCTATCCTTTCCCTGGCTGCATCGGGGGCGAACTTGAGCCTGCCGCTCCGGTGGACTACACCCAGCCCGTTTTTCGTGCGAAAAACGGGCTGGCGGCTCTCGATGAAATTGCGAATTGCGATGGCTACTTGCTGTTCATCGCGCCTGCGTCACGTGCGCCGTCCGGCTTCCTGCCGTTGAAGTCGCGCAGGAATGGGCCGTCGAACTGCCAGGCGTATAGTTCCTCGATGCTGGTTTTTGCGTCGGCGAGGGAGCCCTGCGAAATTCGCAGGAAGTCGAGGCTGCCCTTCAGGTGTCCGCCCTTCGGGCCGCCCCCGACGAGGAGGTCTGCGGAATTCGCAAGCGAGATTTCAGGGCCGGGTCCTTCGCCGGAGGAGTCGAGTTTCCCGTCGAGGAAGATGTTCATCTTTCTGGTTTTTCTATCGCATTCGGCGAGGACGTGATGCCATCTGCCGTCGTTCGCCCCTGTTTTCGATGTGATTGCATATAGAGAGCCTTTGCCGAGAGTCTTGAAGCTGAACTTGCCGTTCGCGTCGAGGGTGAGGGAGTAGCCTGCGTCGTCTTTTTTTTCAGCGATTATCGCGTCCTTCCATCCGCTCTCGATTTTGAGATATGCCTCCACGATGAAGCTGTCGTTCTCGATCTCCGGTGAGCGGAGCCGTTGTCCGTATCGCGAATCCAGATGGAGCAGTCTCTGTCCGTGCTGATGGGTGTGGCTCCGCCAGGTTCCATCCGGAGTAACAAACAGTATCAGCTCCAGAAAGGCCAGTCCCTGCTTGTCAACGGGAACGACGGAGAAAGTGTATGGACCGCGACCCTGAATTTTATGAGCCCCCGCCTTGGAATTCATCCCCTCGTATTTTCCTTTGCTATGCCAGTGGAAGTCGGCCTGCAGTGTCGAGCCCTCGGGCAGGTCCTTTGTCAGCGTGACCTTGAAATCGGTCTTTGCCCCGATTTCGAGCGAGTCCGCGATTTCGACCTTTGCCCAGTCGCAGGGCTGTCTCTGGAATGGCTTTTGCGCGGCGGCCCGCGGCCATTCCAGCGACTTGTCCGGGAGGACGGCGTATTGGGTCGCGCCATTCAGAGACACTGCGCCGTCTATCCAGTCTTCGAGTTCGCCTTTGATGTAGGAGGCGGATGTCAGATTGACTCCCTTCAGCGGGAACATGGGTTGATCGTGGTATCCTGTCCTGTCGGTGTAGTATGGGGCCATGTACCAGTGTTCATCAATGATGTCCGCAGGATCTCCGCCGCTGTGGTAGAAGTTCCATTCTCCGACGACGGCATAGAGGCTCCATGGGACGAAGACTTTCGATCCCTGGCCGATGGCCGGCGAGTTTGCCGCCGGCCTGAAGTCGTGTTTTGCCGGATCGAGGAGCGGGCTCCTGTCGGACACGATGCCGATGTCGGACAGCATCGCCTTTCTTTCGGAGAGCGCTTTGCCGAACTCATCGAAGGTCTTTAGCCATCTTCCGTTGGCCTCGAAGACTCCGAAGATGGCCTTGTCGTCGAATTTAGCGGCATCGTGGAATATGTTTTTCGCATACGCATTTGTTCCGTATGCGAAATGTCCGCCTTGTTCGCCCGCGTCGGCCTGGTTGGCTTCGGCCGCCGTCTTTGCCGGGTCGGCATGTCTGAAGACCATGTGCCCGATCCCGTCCCAGATGTTGGAGAGATACTTGTTTCTTCCCGCGGCGGGCGCCTGCCTGCGGGATCCTATCACGAAATTGTAGACTGTGTTGTTGAAGAAGCTGTTCTGGTAACTGTGAATCTCCTGGAATGCGGATGTGTTGCCGAGCCTGTCGTATGGATCCTTGGATTTGCCCCATGCGATGTTGTTGAAGTGGTAGTTCTTGAATGCGCCGTCGAGATAGTATGCGTGTCCGAAGCGTGCGGCAGCCGCTTCGCCGGGATTGTTTTTGAAGTTCCAGTTCCAGTATCCGCCTGGGTTGCCGGAGATGTTGTTGAAGACGTATGCCGGGCCTCCCTGCCAGGTCTCGATCCCGCCCCAGTCGTTTGTGTTCAGCATCGAGTCGGTGACTTTGTTGTGGTGTATGAGTATCCTGCACAGGGGCCTGTCGGCCGCGAGGGAACTGCGCTTCGAGCCGAATATGTGTATTCCGGAGCCATAGCAGCGCTCGAGGATGTTGCCCGATACTTCCAGTGTTTCGGCCGAATCCACAACGAGAGCATGCCCTTGTCCGTAGCGTGTCGGGCGCATGCCTATCTCCCGGAGATGGTTGCGCAGTATCTTCACGTTGAAGAGCCTTCCGACTTCGGTGTTCGTCCTGCCCCATCCTCCGCCGTCTTCGAGCAGGAAGGCGCCATGGTCGGTCTCGGTCACTTCGTTGTCGGATATGATGATGTCTTCGATCTTGTCTTCAAGTTTGAGCGCCTTCATCCGGACGGCCATGTTGACGTGTTCGAACCTGCAGTTTTTTATGGTGATATTGCCGCCGGAGCCGAGCAGGCGGATGCATGCGGGGTCCACGTCCCTGTTGGCGAATGGCGCGGCATCGAGCTTCCAGTAGACGTTCGTGAACTTGAAGGATAGGCCGCTGATTTCGATGTTCTCCATCTTCTCCGAGTCAATGAGATTCAAGCGTCTTGCCGCCTCTACGCGCAGGATGTTAGGATCCTCGCCTTTCGGCGGGCGGAAGTGGAGTATTCCCCCCGAGCCCATTTTGTCGAACCAGAATTCACCGTCTGGATCGTCCAGGTAGTGCGGCTTGTCCTCGAGATAGTATCTGCAGTTCCTGATTATCTTGGAATTCCCCGCGTCTCCGCCACATTGCCCGCTGAATCCGAGCCCCTGCTGTTTCATGTCCACGAGCAGGACCGTGGTGGGGTAGGGGGTTCCCATGACCCAGCCGTATTCGGACCATACTATCGCGTCCTGGAAGTAATCCGGATCGCCTTTTATGTTCTTCGTGTCAATGCCGAGATTCTGCTTCTTGCCACTTTTGTCGGTGATGAAATTGTCGAACTGTTTCCTGGGGTTGTCCCATACCCACCATTCGCTCTTGATGTCGTCCGGATCACTGGCCTTCCAGTTCGGCGTGCGGGCGAGCGGGATTCTTATGGTTGTTCCGTCCTTGTGGAGCACCCATATGCATCTTGGCGCGAAATTCAACGTCGCAGTCCATGTCTTCTCTTTTTCCGGAATGTCTTTCTGCTTCGATCCTTTCTGCCATCCCGAGACAAGCTCGGAGCCGGCGATTGTCGCCTCTCCATCGCCCCAATCTGGAGACGAAGTGAGCCTGATGGGGTTTTCCTTTGTCCCGGAGTCCTTCGGAAGCAGCTGCCCCCTGTAGAAGCCCCCTATCTTGAACACGTATGTATGGATTCCGGTGCATTCCTTCGCCTTTGCGCCTGCGGCCGGGTCCCACGGATGGCGCTTCCATGCTGTCTTCTCGGACAAGCCGTCGTTGTCGTCGCTGCCTCCCTCGAAGTCTATGAATCTGACGGATTCGCCTTTTGCGAACTTGAACGGTTCCGGTTTCCACTTGATGTCGCCTGTCTCGATGAGATCCGAGTTGCTTTTCGTCCAGCAATGCTCTTCAGCGGAAACTTCCTGCGACGCGGCCAGCGCTATTGCCGCCACGGCGAGCATTGTTCTTTTCATAATGGTGGTCTCCTGTATTTTTTCAAGCATTGGCCATATCATTTTAGCCGGACAATGGAGTATGGATCGCGAGTTTGACTTTGTTCTTTTTCTTGAACTGGCTGGCAGGGATTATTGCGCCTTCCATGTTCCTTCCGTTCAGCAGCAGCGACTTCTTTTCTGGTCGCGTGGTTCTTGACACTTCGATGTGGAATTCGCAATCACGGAACTTTCTCGTGGCGCGGAATCCGTTCCACTCTGATGGCATGCATGGATTTATCTCGAGGCCGTCGTAGTGGGGCTTTATTCCCAGTATCACGTTTGTTATTGCGAAGTAGTTCCAGACGGCGCTGCCGGAGAGCCAGGACAAGTTGCCTGCGCCAGGAGATTTGCTGAATTTGCTGTTTGTGCTCTGGCATACCGCGTATGGCCCTGAAATCCCTGTTTTTTAGTAACCATATCCGAAAAAAATCAAAAAAATTACC
>DYLD01000021.1 GCA_020722315.1 Syntrophus aciditrophicus | reverse complement strand
AGGCTAAACGCTCTCTATCGTTCGCGTTCTTAACGCCTTTAAAAGCCTTGGCTTTGACGGAGGCTACCTTAAAAAAATCAATAAATTTGCGCTACAGGCAGCCTTTTTCAAAGACTTCCTTTTAATCAAAAAACGTCACCTCCGTCAAACGGCGGTGTTTGACCTCACTGTGCGTTCTCTCGGATTTGCCATAGTGCTCCCTTGCCAGTATCGCCGCACCCAGAGCCCCTGTAATCAACGGCTCAGGGGGGACAAAAACCCCGTAGCCCAGCTTATCCGCAAATATACGGATAAGGTTCCTGCTTTTTGCCCCGCCGCCGGTAATCACAACGTCTTTTTCGATCCTGAGCCGGCTGACGATTCTCAAAATACGGTCGGCCACCGATTCGTAGATGCCCGCGGCCAAATCGCAAAGAGGAACCCCCTCCGCCAGACGGGCGGATACCTCCTGAGCTGCAAACACCGTGCAAAAACTGCTTATCTGGGCCGGTTTTTTGCTTTCCTCGGCGATCTTGCTCATATCCGCCAGCGTAAGGCCGAGAACGTCGGCAATAACCTCCAGAAACCGGCCCGTCCCTGCCGCGCATTTGTCATTCATCACAAAATCGACCGGTTTGCCCTTCTCGTTTATCTTGATCCCCTTTACGTCCTGCCCCCCGATATCAATCAGCGTTTTCGCACTCGGAAAAATACTCTTTATTCCCCTAGCATGGCACGTGATCTCGGTGATCTGTTTGTCCGCAAACGGTACATTGATCCGTCCATAGCCGGTAGCAACCAGAAAGGCTACGGATTCGAACGTGAGCCGGGCATCGTCCAGGGCCTTCTTCATCACCTCGACGGCCAATTTTCTGTGTTCGGGACCGGTAGGCCCTATAACTGATGAGACGATTCCTCCATTGAGAATAACGGCTTTTGTCGTGGTCGAACCGATGTCAAGGCCGGCGAAATATTCCGTCACAAACCCCCTTTATGAACCAAGCTCTCCATAAGTCAAGGTTATGCATGGTATTCTGAGACCTTTGAAAAATGCTGCTTGAAGCGCAAATTATTGATTTTGCTTAGGTGCCCCGCCGTGAAGCCCAAGGCTCTAAAGGCGTTAGGAACGCGAACGATCCCAGAGCGTTTAGCCTGTAGGGCCAAGTCCCAAGACCCCCCGGGATCGGAAAAGATCCGATCAGCGCAAAGGCGGCGTTTTCAAAAAGGTCTCATTCTATGCCGTCTGATGTGACTTGACGGACTCCAGCGTCTCAATAAACGCGTCGATCTTACTTCTCGTCTCCGGCTCGGAATACGAACTCATATCAACGATATCGCTCTCCAGTATCAGCGAAGGGGTTTCCCTCGCCATTTTTCTGCCCAAATGTAAAATAGGAATCGGCCGGTATATCTTTTTCAACTGGTTCAACTGCCAGATCAGCCCGAGATGCCATGTCCGGCAGGAAAATGCTTCGTGCATCACGATGCCGTCGATCTGATAATCCTCGATATACTGGATAAGGCGTTCGACATCCGGCTCCGACCCCGGCCTTTTCCTTGCCTTGTCATACCAGTATGTCCAGTATTTGAACCATCGCCAGGCGAGCCGTTCAATAGGATCATTCGTATCCGGTATTCCCAACCTGACCATCGGCTCAATCAGGCGATAGGTCGTCTCGACCGGAAAAACCGCCCCCTTGCTGTTAAAATAGTTGAAATCGGTCAGCGCAAACCACGAAGGCAGGCCGCCCCCCCAGAGCAGTCTGTATTTTTCGTTCTCGACAACACCCTCCTTGCGGGCGATCTTCTCTTTCAGTTCTTTGTTGAGATCCAGGTAGAAATCATATGCTTCCTGCGTCCCCATCATAAATGCCTCGGGAACCATCGTGTTCATCGCATCGCCTGTATCCATCGGGGTCGGAACAGCCCGTCTAAGTTCATAGGTCTCCCACATCAGATCCCAGGTCCGCTCGCTGAGCGCAACAAGCTCGCTCAGGCGGTCATAATCCATTTTCCTCCCCATTTGCTCTTCGAGGAAGCCGACAAGCCCGCGCAATTCCCTTATAATATACTTGATATAATAATCGGTAACCTCCGCCAATTCTATATCGTCCTCATAAAGCGGCCACGGAAGACCGACATTATAGATTGGGACATCCGGCATAAACTGCTGCGCCGCCTGGTACCATTTGTTCCGCGGGTCGCAGAGGATCTGGCCGCTCGACAACATCACGTCGGGCCTTGCCTGCCCTCCCCACGGAGGATTGGGGGGCATCTCGCCCAACTCCTCTCTCATATGATCAAAGCCCAGTCCGCAGAGCGCATACGTGCAAAGGGAGCGCGAAAAACCCAAAGATTCCGCCCGTTCCAGAAATCTGTTCACATCGCGCTTTACCGCGCATATTCCGGCGTAGTTCTCCGTCCAGACAGGAACAATATCCATCGCCCGGATGATCTCGTCATAGCTGCAACAGATAAAGGTGTAGGCGAGTTTCTTCCCTTCCTGCTTTGCCTTTACCGTCCCGCCTATCGCGGCCTTTACCATAGAGCTTATCCGGCTCGCCGCCTCGGTCGCGGTCTTCCGCTTCTTTCTTTCCTGGGTTGCCTCTCCTTCAGCCATCTGTGCCCCCTGCCTCCTTGCACCCAACGTCGAGAGCCTGCCGTTCACACGGCAAGCTACTCTATCATTTCAAGAAAAGCCTGAATTCTTGTTCTCAAGCGACCGGTCGTCCCGGATAGATACTCATCCTCCAGATAAAGAACCGGCACATTCAGCGAATCGACATACGCCTTCCTTGCCGGAATCTCAAAGCCGAACGGGTCGCAGTATTTGTACATATAAAGAACCACCCCGTCCACGTTGTAATCCCTTACAAACATACCGATGTCGCCGAATCTTCTTTCGAGATCGTCCTGGTAGGTATCCCCCTTTTTGCGCTCAATGTACGTCCGGGGACAGTTGATCCGCCCGAGGTAGCGATCAACTATCCCATCCAGCGGGTCTGCTGTAAGTTGTGTCTCAGGCCAGAACTCCCTTGTCCCGATGCAAAGGCTGTCAACCACGACACTGGCGCCGCTTTCCTCCACCAGGCTGATAAAATCGTGATTGTCCACGGTCGAGCCGACGATCATGACCCGGGGCAACTTCTTTTTGGTCGCCTCCCTTTTTTTGATCTCCTCAAGTAATTGATCAAACAGATCGTTAGCCTCCTGCACCGGAAGGCTCAACCCGGCCACCAGAATCTTCGTCATTTCGCTACCGGAGATCAGAGGGGGATCCTGTTTTCTCAACTCATACAACGCCTTCACCTTTTTGCGGTTTTCATTGTAAAGCGTGATATAGCGAGCCAGATCGCCGTCCGAGATCTCCTTCTTCGCAAAGCGCTCCAGGCTTTTTTTAAACATCTTGATCTCTTCCTTAAAAAATTCCATCGATGACGAATTCGCCGTATGGGGCAAATTGACAAAATGGGAATACGGAAAACCGAGCACATACCTCCAGACGCTGTACGTTCTGGCGATACTGTCGCAACTGTGCGGAAGGATCAATCCATCGCAAAAACCATATCTTCCCTTGAGGGCCACATCAAAACTGCTTCTGACGTAAGGACAGGCTATCGTCTCCAGTTCAACATCCCCTTTGGTTATCGGCTCGTTGACGTCCCCCCTGATCCTCAGCGGGACAAATCCCGCAGCGGCTATGATCTCCAGCGGAACAAACGCGCAGAAATACGCAATGATCCTCTCGCCCTGGTTTTTGAGTTCCCTCGTCCTGACCCCGTAATCACGGTATAACCTCTCTACCTCCGACAACCCCTTTTGTGTCTCTTCCGCCATAGTTGACCTTCCCCTAAAAGTGTCCCGAGACCTTTGCCAAACACCGCCTTTTTATGCTGATAACATCTTTTGGTGAAAATTAAGCTTCGCTTCGCGAAGTTTTCAACCCCGCGGCGTCTCTCAAAAAGGTTCTACAGGCTAAACGCTCTGGGAACGCTTAACGCTCTGCGTTCTTAACGCCTTTAGTGCCTTGGCTTTGACGGCGGGGTACCTAAGAAAAATCAATAAATTTGCGCTTCCGGCACCATTTTTCCAAGGTCTTTCAGCACGGCAACCTTCTACAAATAGGAACGATTTGCCGAACCCCGGCTATCATCCGCGCAAAGCTGTCTCATTGTCCGGGCTTATGGCCAACTTTTGATGCCCTGTCAAGCCCTTTTTTCTCTTCAGATCGAGGATAAGCTCCCGCAAGGGCGCTGGTGCTATAACGGCAATCGTAGCATCTGCAGGATCCGTATCTAACCTCTTTGATGATCATCCCGCCGTTTTGATGTGAGATATCAATTTCGCAAAGCCCTGAGTGATACATTCCTCTATCTCGGCGATATAACTATCGGGGTAACTCTCCGGCCATACCCACATCCCAGTTGTCTCGTCAAGTCCGGGAAGTTTCATCGGATCGCCGATATCCGGGTTAACACAGTCTTTTCCAAAAACAAATTCCTGCACGTGAAGATTTTCCCCGCGGTCTCGGGGTAGAAGAAAAGAATCTCGCTCTTTATCAAGCGGTCAACCGCCAAAATCAAATCGGCTTCAGCGGTCATCGCTTTGTCGAGTCCCTGGGAGCGGTAACCGGAGATATCGACGCCCTTCCCGGCCAGATAAGCTATAGCATAGACATTCGGGCTTTTGCCGAAAAGCGGATAGGTAAACTCCACCCCGTTTTCCCTGGCATGCTTGAGATATTCCCGGGGAAATATGCCCGCCGAAGAGACAACAATATTGGTTGCCAATCCGGAACAAAACTCGTCTATCTTCATGCGCAACAGATGTTGGGCAATGACGCTTCTCTAGCTGTTGCCACAGCAAACAATCAGGATATTTGTCAACTTCTTATCATCATCGGCCATTTCAGGCGTCCAGTCAGAAACCTGTTTCATGTGTCGGGCAAAACAAGCAGAGTGTCGATGAAGGCCCGGGCGATCTTCGACAGAGGATCTTCTGCCAGATAAACGATATCGGTATCCAGAGATATACAAACATCGGCTATCTTGATTTCTTTCAATATTTTCTGATCGAGTTCCTTTTCAACGGCGGATCTTACCATGAAAGAAGCCCCTTGGCCTCTTTCGACGAGCTCCTTGGTCAATTCGGGATTGCTTGCCTCATAGACTATTGCCGGCACAACACGCATCTTTTTAAAGACATCCATGACCGCCTTACGGGTGGCTGAACCTTCCTCATTTATCACGAGAGGAATGTGGCCAACCTCTTCGATAGCGATCACATCCTTTTTGGCAAGGATATGATCGGAGGAGACGACCAACAGAACCTCCTCTTTTCTAAACGCAACAGCATCCAGAGATTTAGGATACTCTATGCCTCTTGCGACGACGGCCAGTTCGATTTGCCTGTTGAGCAGGGATTGAATCATTTCCAGCGAGCTTCCCTCGTTCAAATGGATGCTGACCTCCGGATAGAGAGCGTGGAAACGGGCTACATAGTTCGGCATCAGATAGCGCGCGTAGGTTTTCGTCGTGCCGATATGGAGTGTACCTTTGCGTATTTCTCTCAGTCCACTGAGCGCCTTCTCGGCCAGGCTTTCCAGCTCGAACATCTTTTGCGCGTATTGGATGAGCAATTCTCCCGCCTCGGAAAGAAAAACCTTGTTCCCCCGTTTATAGAAAAGTTTGATCTGCAGGGCCTCTTCGAGCTGTTTTATCTGGATAGAGACAGCCGATTGGGATATACAGAGATGTTCGGCCGCCCTCGAGAAATTCATCTCTTTGGCTGATTCGTAAAATATCCTTAAATGATTAAGATTGATCATGGTCGCTCATTCCATAATTATTGTATATGGGTAGCATAATTATTATATATTTGACAAGCACCTGCATTCAGATAAATTAAGAAAAGCTGTCAAGTTCATTATCAGCAAAAATCATCAGATTGAAAGACCCTTTTTTTGAAACGGCGATTGTCACACTCTCCGGGATTTTTCCGATAGAGTAGTTGCAAGTTTTTAAAAGAGGTTGCTCCTCAAAAAAGACTCTTAACAAAGGTTCTCCATTGCCGGCTTCTTCCGGGGAGACCTTTGAAAAATGGTGCCTGAAGCGCAAATTTATTGATTTTTCGGGGTACCCCGCCGTCGCAGCAAGGCTTTAAAGGCGTTAAAAACGCGAACGATCCCAGAGCGTTTAGCCTTTGAACACGCCGCGAGACGTTGCGGGGTTGAAAACTTCGCGAAGCGAAGCTTAATTTTCACCAAAAGATTTATGAGCGCGAAAGGCGGCGTTTTCAAAAAGGTCTTCCGGGATTGATTTGGGGCAAATAGGGCTTTGAAAAACCCACACAGAGGCTTTCATCAAGCGCGATTTAAAGGTTTTTCGGTAAGAGGAATTTTTCTACGTGAAGGGAGGTGAGGAAACGTAAAACGGGGCTGCTCTGATCTGGTACGAAACGGAGTTTAACGAAGGACAGAGTGCGACTACTACAAAGGGGATGATAACAAGCAACAGGACCTGCGGGATTTTCCATAAGTCGATTGATCGAAAAACGACCGAACCAACATGAAAAAGGAGGGAGTTATGGCAAAAGAACAAGGGACAACAAACAGGTTTCCCGATCCGCATGAATACGTGGAAAAGGAAATTCCAGCGGAATTAGAAGGTTGGGAGGAAATGTACCCGGAACATTTCCTTTTCGGCAAGGAAAGGGAAGGCTGGGAAAAGAGCCAGTTCTGGTATCTGGACAAGATACACGCACCCGAACCGATGCCCCCATTGGATCAGATATTTCAGCAGGCATGGCAAATATCGCTGGCTCAGCACACCACGAGGGTTTTTTGCATTCCACCTGCCCAGGGGATAGCCCACCGTATTGTAGGGTGTTACCAATATATTTGTGCCATCGCCCCCCCTTCCGAGGAGGTGATCAAGGAAAAGGCTGCACTTTTTGGGGTCAGGGCACACTACCCCGTCGAACACTACGAGGAGCTCTGGGATGAATGGCTCAACAGGATGCAGGAGCTCGGCCGGGAACTGCAAAATATAAAGGTACCGTCGGAACTGCCCAAATACACGCCGGCCCAGGAGATTTTCCCTAATCCTTACAAGGGATACACCGAGGCCTATGAGCTTATGGAGGCCTTCGACAAAGCCGTCAATTGCGTTTACAAGGGATGGCAGTATCACTTCAACTATCTTAATCTCTCTTACCTTTACTATTTAATGTTTGTCGACACGGCAAGAAGGCTTTTCCCCGGCATAAGCGAGAGCGTGATCGGCAAGATGGTCGCCGGCGCCGAGGTGTCGATGTTCCGACCGGAGGAAGAACTTTGCCGTCTGGCCAGACAAGCCCACGCCCAACCCGAGGTTGCCCAAATCCTGCGCAAGGACGGATCCGCCGAACAGAAAATCGAACAGTTGAAAAAATTCGAAGCCGGACAGGTCTGGCTTGACGAAATAGAAAAAATCAAGGACCCCTGGCTTTACATCTCAAGTGCCAGTGGGTGGTACCACTACGAGGGGAGCTGGGTGAACAAACTGGATGTGCCCTTCGATTACCTGAAGAGCTATATCCAGCGCCTGGACAGGGGAGAAACTATTGAAAGGGCGCTTACCTCCCTCGCGTCGGCCCGGGAGAGGCTGGTTGCCGAGTACAGCAAACTGATCAAGTCCGACGAGGATAGGCAGTCTTTTGAAAACGCCTACAAGGATTGCCGGACTATATATAAATACGCCGAAGATCACCTCTTCTGGGTGGAACACTGGTTTCATACCATATGGTGGGCTAAGGTCAGGGAGATTGCCAGGGTCTTGGTGAAATACGGGACCTTGGAAAACGAGGATGATATCTTTATGTTCAACAGGTTAGAGGTTCCGACGTTGATCGAGGAAACTGTCACCTGCTGGGCTCTGGGCGAGGGTATACCGCAATTGAACTGGAAGGCAAAGGCAAAAAGGCGTCGGGAAATACTGAAAGCCGCCGCGAATTGGTCGCCTTCCCCTGCTTTAGGGGTCCCGCCAACCGAGGTAGCCGAGCCGTTTACGATCATGCTTTGGGGGATCACGACCGACAAGGTTGAGGAATGGCTGAAAGGCACGACGGCAGCTCCCGAGAACGTAAACGAGATCAAAGGCTTCGCCTCCTCGGCAGGGGTTGCCGAAGGGACGGCGCGGGTGATCAAATCCGTCGACGAAATCGGCAAGCTCAAGGACGGCGAAATCCTGGTTTGCCCCGTTACGAATCCTGCGTGGGCGCCTATTTTTACGAAGATTAAAGCGGCGGTAACCGACATCGGAGGGTTGACCTGCCACGCGGCCATCGTCTGCCGCGAATACGGCCTTCCGTCTGTGACCGGCACCGGCGTTGCCACACTGACAATAAAAACTGGGGATACCATCAGGGTCAGCGGTGATGACGGCACCGTCACCATCGTCAAGCGCGCCGGGCAGTAAACCGAGAGGCGGCCTGTGGTCTTTCGTGGCCCAGGCCGCCTCATTCGAAAGAAGAAAGGAGGTAAGAAGTGGGAGAGTATGTCCTTGATTTTCATCAACTAAGCAAGGCTTCGGTTCCCATCGTGGGAGGGAAAAACGCGAGCCTGGGAGAATTAATTAACGCCGGAATTAACGTGCCGCCCGGCTTCGCCGTTACTACTCAAGGTTATACCCGTTTCCTCGAGGAAGCGGGTATCGGAGAAAAGATCTTTGCTTTGCTGGACGGTATTGACGTTAACGACACAGATCTGCTTGATAGCCACAGCGCCGCGGTCCGCGAGCTGATTGAAAGCGCTCCGATCTCGCCGGAGCTTGAGGCAAGCATCAACGCAAGTTATGCTTCGCTCTCGGATCGATGCGGCGTCAGAGACCTTCCGGTAGCGGTACGCTCGAGCGCCACGGCGGAGGATCTGCCGACGGCGAGCTTTGCCGGACAGCAGGACACCTATTTGTGGGTCAGAACATCCGGCGACGTCATCAAGAATATCCGCAGGTGCTGGGCCAGCCTTTTTACGTCGCGGGCGATAGCCTACCGGATCAAGAATGAATTTCCCCACGAAAAGGTTCTTATAAGCGTCGGCGTGCAAAAAATGGTCAATTCGAAGGCGGCAGGCGTGATGTTCACGCTCGATCCGCTGAACGGCGACCCATCGAGGGTCGTCATTGAAGGGAACTGGGGGCTGGGAGAGACGGTCGTAGCCGGACACGTCAATCCGGATAAATTCGTCGTCGATAAGATCCTCCTGGAGATAAGCAACCGAACGGTATCGCATAAGCACATTGAATGCATCTTCGATTGCGACAGAGGGGAAGTTGTGGAAGCCGAAACGCCTTCCGATATTTCCGACCTTCCGTGCCTGGAGAATAGAGAAATTATCGAGCTTGTCCAGTTGGCAAAAAAAATTGAAGATCATTACGGCTCGCCACAGGATATAGAATGGGCGATTGATAAGGACCTGTCATTCCCCCAAAACGCATTTATCGTGCAGAGCCGTCCCGAGACGGTCTGGAGTCAGCGATTGCAAAAACCTGTCATCGGCAGGAAGAGCGGTTATGAACTCATCATGGAACGGGCAATGAAAACAACAAGGATCAACATGTAAAAAACTATTTCTTCGCTGTAAACAAGAAAAATGACATAAGATAACATTTCAGAGGAGAGTTATTTATGAAAGATTTGAGAGAGTTTATTGCGCTGGCGGAAAAAGAAGGGGAACTCAAACGGATCAAGGCAAAGGTGGACTGGGACCTCGAACTGTCCCATATAGCCAAGCTCAACGAAGAAAAGGGGGGGCCGGCGCTTCTCTTTGAAAACGTAAAGGGTTACAAAACACCTGTGATCACGAGCGTCAATACGACCACCAGCAGGCTTGCCCTGATCATGGGCGAGCGCAAAGAGGCCAGCCTGGTTGATCTGATGCGACTATGGGTTGAAAAAGGCAAAAAGACCATTCCTCCGAAATGGGTCAAAAGCGCCCCCTGCAAGGAAAATATCATGAAGGGAAAGCAGATTGACCTTTTTAAATTCCCGGTGCCCAAATATTATTCCAAAGACGGTGGAAGATACTGGGGAACGGCGCATTTTGTCATTTCCAAAGACCCCGAAACCGGATGGGTCAATCTTGGCACCTACAGGGGTCAGCTTCTCGATAAAAACCACATCGGCACGATGTTCATCAAGGGCAAGCACGCCGACATCATGCTGAAAAAATACGCCGCAATGAATAAGCCGATGCCGGTGGCCGCCGTCATCGGAGGCGACCCTCTGCTCTTTCTTACCGGCGCGGCACGCATTTCCGCATATACCTCCGAATACGACGTCGCCGGCGCCGTGCGCGGAGAACCCATCGAGGTTATACAGGGCGAGACCGTGGATCTTCCCGTTCCGGCAGGCGCCGAGATTGTCGTTGAAGGAGAGGTGGACCCGAACAAATTTATGGCCGAAGGGCCTTTCGGAGAATACACCGGATACTACTCCGGCGTGGGAACGGTTGACAGAAATTTCATCAAGGTCAATTGCGTGACGTATAGAAACAACCCGATCTTCTGGGGAACCACCGTCGGCAAGGCCGTAACCGACACCCATATGACAATGGCTCTCAGCTACGGAGCAACGCTGTGGCAGCAACTGACCGACATGAAGATCCCCGGTATTAAAGCGGTTTACTGCCCGCCCGAGGCGGCAGGACGTTTTATCGCCATTATTTCCGTGAAACAGATGTACCCCGGCCATGCCGATCAGGTCGGCACTGCGGCGATCTCAACCGAGATGGGAGCCTACGGACTCAAGACCGTCATCGTAGTCGATGACGACATCGACCCGTGGGATATTCCCCGCGTCCTTTATGCGGTGGCTTTCCGGTTCCAGCCAAACCGCTGCCAGATTATCCATCGGGGCCGTTCAACACCCCTTGATCCGTCTTTGCCGATCGAGAACAGGGATATTACAGGGAGGCTGATCATTGACGCAACGATCCCTTACGAATGGAAAGAGAAGCCTATTCCTATCGATCTCGATCCGGAAATCGTAAAGAGTGTCCAGGCGCGCTGGAAAGAGCTGGGGCTTTAACGCGGATCGACCACGAATACCCATTTTAAAACCAAATGATCTGCGGGCATTCTTTTGCCGGCAGCCGAGAGGGGAATTCTTGTCAAAAAGGAGGAAAATCCATGCGACCGATAAGATATACGGACGAAATGATAGCGGAGTTTAAACGAGACGGATACTGGACAGACGAGACCTTCTATGATTTCTGGGCTAATAATGCGAATGTGCTGAGGGACGCAGAGGCGCTTGTAGACTCCAGATACCGAATCACCTGGGGACAGGCAAAAAGACTCATCGATGCGCTGGCCCTGGCGTGGGTAAAGATGGGGATACCGAAAGACGCCCGTGTGATTATTCAGGCGCCTAACAGTGTTTACGGCTTTCTTGCCCGCGTCGCGAGCGAAAGGGCCGGTCTGATCTCTCTTACCGTCTATCCGTACTTAAGAGAAAAGGAACTGACCTATATGCTCGAAACAACACAGGCCGCAGCGGTCTGCATCCCGCAGATCTACAGAAAATTCAACTATCTCCAGATGTACAAAGACCTTAAGGAAAAATCCAAAGGCCTCAGATACTTTTTTCTTTTCGACGAAGATGTTCCGGACGGAGCCCCGGAAGGGACATTTTCTCTGATAAAGCTGGCCGAACAGGACTTTGATGCCTCTGAGCTGAAGCTCCTCGACGAAAGGAGATTCGACTCGACCAAAGATGTCGGCCTTTTGACCAGCACGACAGGAACGACAGGTCTTCCCAAACTGGTGGAATGGCCCATTGCCTCAAGGGTTTGCACGTCAAAGGCGCGCATTGAAAGCTGGCGCCTGACCAAAGACGACATCACGATGGCCATTGCGCCGCACGCGGGCGGCGCCGCAGGGACATTAACCTATTTTGCGGCCCCGCTGGCCGGTGCAAAAACCATCCTTATGGAGGATTTTCAGCCAGAGGGGGCGCTCGCGCTGATCGAAAAAGAAAAGGTAACAGCGATAGGCGTTGTCCCCACTCATCTGGTCAGGATGCTCGAAGCCGACGAAACAAAATACGACCTCAGCTCGCTGAGGTTCATACGCTCCGCCGGAGGTTATCTGCCACCGCAGGTTGCAGAGGAGGTTGAGAGGAGATACAAGGCGATTATTACGAGCGATTTAGGCACCCAGGATGTCGGTTCCGTTTCCGGCTGTTCGATCGATGATCCAGGAGAAATCCGAAGAAGAACGGTGGGAAAGATGTTGCCGGGCAACAGGGTCAAATTGCTCGACGACAGAGGAAACGAAGTTCCGGAAGGGAATCCCGGCCAGTTATGGTTCAGGGGGCCTCATGCCCCGGCCGGTTACTACCGCGACCCCGAAACGACCGCCACCGTATTCGACAAGGACGGCTGGACAACAACCGGCGACATCGTCAAGCTCGAGGACGGGTTTCTCTGGATCATGGGAAGGGCGAAGGATATGATCATCCGCGGAGGACAGAACATCTATCCTACGGAAATAGAGGGCATCCTGAACGAGCATCCGAAGGTCGCAAATGTCGCGATTGTCGCGTACCCCGACAGCGAAATGGGGGAAAGAGCCTGCGCGTACGTGGTCCCGAAAAGTGGGCAGACCTTCACCAAAGAGGAGATGATCTCGTTTCTGAAGGAGAAAAAACTCGCCGCCTACAAGCTTCCCGAACGGCTGGAGATCATGGACGCGCTTCCGGTTGTGGGGGACTCGGGCAAGATCGACAAAAAGGTGCTGAAGGCCGACATTGAGAAAAAAGTATCCGGCAAAGGCCAATAGCTCAACGCGAAGTTAACCGTTTGTAAAACTATTAAACTAAGGCGCTTAAAATGGAAAATACCGTTCTGATCCTTTCCACACTCGATACAAAATTCGATGAAACGATGTATCTCAAAAGGAAAATCGAGTCGCTTGATCTCAGATCCGTTTTGTTGGATCTCTCGCTGAGGGGCGAAACGAATCCGCAGGCCGATATTTCGTCTGGGGATGTCGCTTCAGCGGCGGGCAGCAGTGCTGAAGAGATCCGCGGCCTGAAGGAACGCTCGCGAATAACCGACATCATGATCAAAGGGGCTGCCCGTATTGCAAAAAAATTGGCGCAGGAACAAAAGGTGAAAGGCGCGATAGGAATTGGCGGTTCGACAGGTTCGTTGATGGCAACGGAGGTGATGCGCACTTTTCCCTTCGGCTTCCCCAAAGTGATGATCTCTTCGACGGCTGCCCTACCCGGTCTTGCCACCCGTTATATCGGGACGGGCGATATTATGCTGTTCCACTCCGTGATCGAGATATCCGGCATCACGGAGCTCTTAAAAAACGTCATAGACAGGGCGGCCTGCGCAATGGCCGGAATGATTCACGGGCATATAGCCGTGCCTACGATGGAAAAAGGAAAGTGCATTGCGTTGACGATGATGGGTCCCTGCGAGAAATGCGCAAGCATGACAAGGAAGTCGCTTACAGAAAAAGGGTATCAGGTCATCGGCTTTTCCGCGGCCGGAATAGGGGATAGGGCAATGGAGGAAATGATCACGCAGGGGTTTTTTCAGGGCGTCATTGATCTTGCGCCGGGAGGGGTCGGGGAGCATCTCTTCGGGTTTATGAGGGATGCCGGTCCGGAGCGGATGGAATCCGCCGGCAGGATCGGGATTCCCCAGATCATCTCCACGTGCGGCGTAAACCACATGACTCCGGCTAAATCCAAGTACAAACCCGAGGATTTCCAACGGCGCAAATACAACGTCGACAAATACAGAACATGGCTGCGTCTTACTCCGGATGAACTAAAGAAAGTGGCCGAGGAATTCGCTAAGAAGCTAAACGGGGCAAAAGGTCCTGTCAAAATACTGATCCCGCTTCGGGGCTGGTCGGCCGCGGATATGGTCGGCAACGAGACGTATGATCCAACGGAAGACCAAATTTTTACGAGAAGGCTCCGGGAGCTACTGAAGCCCTCCATTGAGCTGATTGAGGTGGACGCGAACATGGAGGATCCTCTCTTCGCCGAAACCGTCGTCAAAACTGCCGTGGATATCATGTAGGCCGGCAATCGTTTTTGGACAGTTCTGCATCGCTCTCGCGGCAAGAAAACCGATTTTGATGGGTGCAACCTTGTCTGGGGTTGTGCAACGGTAGGAGAAAATGTATACAGCAACAAGCGTTTTGCTGAAACAGACGATTATTCATCCATTGAGACCTTTGAAAAATGCTGCCTGAAGCGCAAATTTATTGATTTTTCTTAGGTACCCCGCCGTCAAAGCCAAGGCTTTTAAAGGCGTCAGGAACGCGAACGATCCCAGAGCGTTTAGCCTTTGAAGCCTTGAGCGAGACGTGCGGGGTTGAAAACTTCGCGAAGCGAAGCTTAATTTTCACCAAAAGATTTATGAGCGCGAAAGGCGGCGTTTGGCAAAGGTCTCCGATGAAAGGGGATGTACGGGTGAAAAAACACCTTCTCATTATTGCGACTCTCGATACAAAGGGAAGGGAAGCAAAACATATCAAAGATTGCGTCCGGAAGCTGGGCGTTGTCCCGGTAGTGATGGATATCGGCACGCTCGGCGACCCGCTGACAAAGGCGAATATTTCGCGTCATGAGATCGCCCGGAGCGCCGGGTACAATCCAGATGAACTGATGCAGAAACGCGATCGCGCACGGGCAGTGTCGGCGATGCAGGAGGGTGGTGTAATTATCGCCCGCCGGCTGCTACAAAAAGGCATGCTGAACGGTGTGCTTGGAATTGGCGGCGGCACGGGGACCGGCATTGTGACGCATATCATGCGCTCACTGCCTTTCGGCATCCCGAAGGTTGTTGTTTCTACCGTGGCTTCCCGAGATGTCCGCGAATACGTCGGGACAAAGGACATCGTAATGTTTCATTCGGTAGCCGACATCCTCGGTTCGAATGAATTTATCCGCCATATCCTCGCGCAGGCCGCCCATGCCGTATGCGGAATGATGCAGGCAAGTGACACCGTTAAAAAGGCAAAACCCATGGTCGGAGTCACCGCCTATGGCGTGAGCCCTTTCTTCGCGCTGAACGCCGAGCCTTTTCTCGCAAAAAGGGGGTACGAGATGATCGGCTTCCACGCCAACGGAGTCGGCGGAATGGCAATGGAAGAGATGATCGGACAGGGGCTGCTCGTCGGCATCCTCGAGAGCACCCCGCATGAACTGGCGGATGAAATGTACCGTGGATACTGCAGCGGAATCGGCCCGAAGAGATTCGAAACGGCAGGTGAAATGGGGATCCCGTTGCTTCTGGCGCCGGGAGGGCTCGACAACGCGGTTTTCAGCCCCTATTACCCGATGCCGGATAAGCTGCTTGGAAGAAAACAATACACCCACGACGTCCGTTTCTGCGTTCGGATGGAAAAGCAGGAGATGATCGAGTTTGCGCGGATCATCGGAGAGAAGCTGAACAAGTTCCGCGGTCCGGCGCACGTCCTGATCCCTCAGAGGGGCTGGTCCGAGGCCGATAAACCCGGTGCAGAACTCTACGATCCCGATACGGATATGGTTTTTGTTGATGAGTTGAAAAAGATTCTAAGACCTGAGGTCCCAATCGAGCTGATGAACGCCCACATCAGCGACCCGGCGTTCGCCGAAAGGGCCGTCGAACTTCTTGACGGGATGGTAAAAAACAGGCGGCAAGCACCAAAAATATTCTGATATGCTGGATTCCTTTGATGTCTCGGAAAAGAAAGGACGTCTCGAGGTCTTCGCGCACACGATGATGGTCGGCGATGATGTTCTTGTTGTCGTGACGGGAGGACGCGCCCATATCGGTGCTCTTGCGATTGCCCAGCCGAGGCCGAGCCTGAAGACTCCGAAAAAGATAAGCGCGACCAGTTCTGTTTTTACCCGCCTCGGTCATAAGGAGGACGTCGTCGCAAAGTCGATGTCAGAGAAGCTCTCCAGGGATTTAAACCGTGTAGTCGTTGTCGCCGCCGGCATCCACTGGGACAAGCTGAAGCCAAACGAAATTGAATTGATTTTAGAGATGTGCGACGCGCTAACAAAGAAGATCGTTGTGGAGGCTGCAAAGACTTGAAGCGAATCATCGTCGGTATTACAGGGGCTACAGGGGTTATCTACGGAATAAGACTTCTTGAGGTTTTAAGAGAGCTAGGGATCGAAACGCATGCGGTGCTTTCCGCGGCGGCGAAAGAAAACATCCGCCTCGAAACGGATTTTTCGGTCGAAGAGGTCCAAAAACTCGCCTTTAAAGTTTACGAGGAAAGAAATCTGGCTGCCCCGATTTCCAGCGGCTCTTTTAAAACGGACGGGATGGTCATCGCCCCCTGTACGATCAAAACGCTTTCGGGCATTGCGCATTCCTATAACGACAATCTTATCATACGGGCCGCCGATGTGACGCTGAAGGAAAGACGCAAACTGATTCTTGTCGTCAGGGAAACACCGCTGCATAAAGGGCACCTGGAGTTGATGACGCGGGTGGACGATTTCGGGGGCATCATTTTGCCGCCGATACCGGCCTTTTACCATTCTCCACGAACGATAGACGACTTAATCAACCACACGTTGGGTAAAATATTAGATCTTTTCGGGATTGAAAACTCGCTTTTTACAAGATGGAAGGGAACAAACGGAAAATAGGCGTCATTTCTGCCGCTTTCGCCATCTGCTGTACGCTGTCAAGCGCGAGAGCGCCTTGACCGCCCGCTCCGGCGTGAGGAACGTAACCGCCTTGTAAGTGCTTCCTTCTACTTGGGTTACGGTACGGATATTTTCCTCCTGCATGAGCGTGACCCCGATAATCGGTTTCCCCGTTTTTTCCATAAGTCGAACCGTGTGAATCAGAAACCTCCTTTCGAAATCCTCAAGGAGTGCCGGAACCTTCTGCAGAAAATCCTTATCCACAACCGGATCGGCCTTCTCAACGTCAACGATCATCTTCTTGAGCGACGAAAGCCGTCCCAGCGTTCCTAAATGCAAAACCGCGTCACACCCATCCCAGGACGCCAGCTCCGCGATCACGCGCGTAGGGATTTCCGGGTCGAATTCGCCTACCAGATCGACAGGGTTCGAGTGGCTCCAATAAGAAGGGAGGATCGTGTTGATAATATCGATCAGTTTCGGCGAAAGATCGGGAATCGCAAGGCCGTTTTCCGCGCACAAATCGGTCGTAACAACCCCCCAACCCCCGCCGAGCGTCATGATCGCCACGCGGTTGCCTTTCGGCAGCGGCAGCGACGAAAATGCGGCGGACAAATCAAGCAAATCCATCGGCTGCTCCGCTATTACTATCCCTGCCTGACGGGCAGCGGCGTTGAATATCTTCGTATCCGACGCCAGCGCCCCTGTGTGGGTTACCGCGGCGTGGTGGCCGCCTTCGGTGCGCCCCCCCTTCAGCATGACGACAGGTTTCAGCATCCCGACACGACGGGCGGACTCAAAAAAACGCCTGCCGTTTTTGACGCTTTCGAGATACAGGACAACCGTCCGCGTCAAATCGTCAACCTCAAAAGACTCCATATAATCCTCGATCGTGATGATCGCCTCGTTTCCCGAACCTCCGAACGCGCGGATACCGACCCCTTCCCGTTCCGCAAACTCCAGGAGCTGGACACCGAGGTTGCCGGATTGTGAAATCAGTGTCGTCGTCCCGGGCTTTGGGTGCACGTTCGAACCGCCCAGGCACATCAGATTTTCATGAGGATTGAAGATCCCCATCGTATTCGGGCCGATGATCAAGACGCCGGCGGCCCTCGCCTCACGCACCAATCTTTCCTGAAGCCTTCTTCCCGCCTCCCCAGTTTCGGCAAATCCCGAGGTGATCAAAAGCATACGCTTGATACCCTTCGCGTTGAGTTGCGGTATCAGATCAAAGACCTTTTCCGCGGGGACAGTTACGACGGCCAAATCAACCGGGCCGGGAATTTCCCCGACCGTCCTGAAGGCCTTCCTCCCCGCAATGGTTCCACCCTTCGGGTTAACCGGATAAACGTCACCTTTAAACCCTCCGGCAATGATATTGCAGAAGACGCGGTATCCCCACTTCGTAAAGGTGTTCGAGGCACCGATGACGGCTATCGATCGCGGGTAAAAAAATCTGCCGATCGAGGCGGGATCCACCGGCGGAAAATACTCCGTTGCAACGGCTCTTTGTCCGAGAACAACCAGCGCATCGACCGCGGTAACAGAGCCACTGCGATCAATCAAAAGGGGGTTGACGTCAACTTCCGTAATATCCGGAACCTCTGTGCTGATGCGCGAAAGCCCCATCAGTGTATCGATGATTCCTTCCCGAACGACCGCCTGTTCACCGCGGAACGGCCCGAGAAGCTTAAAAGAACGGATTTCCCCGATCATCTGTTCGGCATCGCCTCGCGTCAGCGGGGCGATACGGAATACAACATCGTTGATTGCCTCGGCCAATATGCCGCCAAGCCCGAACATGACGACCGGCCCGAACTGGGGATCATAAAAAAGACCGGCCGCAAACTCCCGGTGTCCGGAAAGCATCGGCTGAACAAGATACCCTTCCAGATCCGCTCCGGCGGCCATTGAAACCTGATCGGCGGCCTTTCTCACGTCTTGTTCATTTTTCAAATTCAGAAAAACCAGTCCGCGCTCGGTCTTGTGCGTCAACTTTGCACCCAGGGCCTTCAGCACAACGGGAAATCCTGTCTTGCGCGCCTTCTGAATTGCCTCTTCGGGCGATGCCGCCGTGTATTCCTTTACGACCGGCACACCGAATTGTTTGAGAATCTCCTTTGACTCAGCTTCTGTCAGCGCTGTCTGCGCTCCCTTTTTTGCCTTAAGAATTCCTTCTATTGTTTGCATTGTATCTCCCTTTTTGTTCCTTCCTTCCAGATTCCTATGTTCCTATACCATAAAAACCGGCTTGAAATCCAAATAACAATGGGCGGAGGTTTACGACGTCGAAGATGGGCAAAGTTTAAGCTTAAGAAGAAGGATAATGATTATGACTTAGAAAGTGTAAGCACTAATGTTTCTCTGGCATGTCCTTTGCTTTTTATTATGTAACAAGAGCGGAAAGGATACGTCAAGAGTTTTATGAAAAAGGAGCATCCACTTAAAAGAGAAACAGCGTTAAATCATTATCTGGCTTACGCTTGAGCTACGTAAGGGCTCCACTCAAACCGGATAATGAAGGGAGACGAAAAAAGGTGAAAAATGATTATCGCAAATTTCAAAATAAAGATTCCCGCCTTATTGGACTGGAACAATTTTTTTAGAGATAGACGAGCCGGTTTGCGAAGCTCTTTAGAAACCCGGACCGGAAGGATGAAAAAACGGAGGTTTAAAGATGCGGCGCTCGTTGGCTTCTTGGGCGCAATGTTTGTGTTGGCAGGGTGTTACAATGGCGGCTACCGCGTAGTGCACGAGCCCAAAGCGGCGCCAATGAAACAAAAACAAGAATCCCTGTCAACTCAGATTTATTTTTATCCCAAAGAAGGCCAAACAGTTGAGCAGCAGGGTCGCGATCATTACGAATGCTTCAACTGGGCGGTTAAACAAACCGGCTTCGACCCGGGACTGTCAGAGATTCCCGTGAACGATCGCGTCCGGTTGGTGCCGATGCCCCCGCCCGGCCATGATACTGCGACTATGGCCATTGCAGGCGCCGTGTTGGGCGCGCTGATCGGGGGAAGAAGAAACGCCCCCGCCGGAGCGCTGATCGGAGCAACCGGAGGAGCGCTGGCAGGTGCCGTCTCGGATTCTGTTAGGCAGGAAGCCGCGCGACGACAAGAAGAGGTTTACAACGCCCAAAACCAGACATACAGCGCAGAATTCGCCAAAAAGGAACTCCGTTTCCGCAGGGCGATGTCCGCCTGTCTTGAGGGCCGTGGATACACCGTGCGATAAGTTTTTTCGTTCAAAACAAACGATTTTTAGGAGGTAATCATTATGAACAAGTCAAGATGGATGATCCCGCTGATTATAACACTTTTTTCAACGGCATCGTTTTTAGCAGTTACCCCGGAAGCAAATGCCGAAAAGCATAGCGCCGGATATCGCGAATTCCATGATTCACGCCACCATCTTAACCGCGCTTATCCGGCGCGGGGACAAATCATCAGGATAATTCCCGGCAACTGTCGCGTAGTAGTTCATCGAGGTGTCGGTTATCGCTTTCATGACGGCGTTTGGTATCGGCCGCACGGAAACAGTTTTGTCGTCGTAGCTCCTCCCATTGGTCTTTTTGTATCTTTTCTACCTCCGTACTACTCGACAATCTGGGTACGGGGCGTTCCCTATTACTACGCAAACGAGGTGTATTACGCGCACTGCGGAAGCGGCTACAAAATCGTCGAACCTCCGCCAGAAGCTATGGTCAGTGAAGCGTCTCCGCCAGTGGATGAGCTTTTCATCTATCCACGCAACGGCCAGAACGAACAACAGCAGGCGGAAGACCGTTATCAATGCCATCGCTGGGCGGTAAGCCAAACGGGTTTTGATCCGACGCAACCACAAACTGGCGGCGTGGAAACCCAAAGAATGGACAAACGCATGGATTATCAGAGGGCAATGGCTGCATGCCTCGATGGCCGCGGGTACACGGTCAAATAATCCGACTCAGCTTCTTTTGGCTATTTTCTACCGCCGCCTCCACCACGGCTGCTTGTGCCCATTCCTCCTTCATGGGAAGATCCCAATCCCTTATTTCCCCTGCCTATGGCATCAAAGAAATTGCGCAGCGAAAAACCTTTTTTAGGGGTTTGGCCCGCTGCGGAGCTTTTCCAGAGCGGGTCCCCCCGTTCCGAGCGGAAACTAATCGTTCTGCCCAGATGCGGTATCTCGACCTGCTGGGCGATCAGGTACAGCCGTCCATCCGCGCCGAGGGTTTTTGAACCAAGAATACGCACCTGCACACCTTCCTTCAGAATTTCCTTTAAATCCTCATTCCAGGCAGCAGCGGGAGAAAGCAGGACGGTATAGGTCTCATTCAAAAAGGACACATGAAAGCTGACAGGCCCCGTTTCAGGAAAGGAAAAACCAAACGCGGTCCCATCAATTTGGCCGACGGTATTGGGATCAAAGCCGCCGGGGTAGCGTATTTTGCTTTCCTGCAAGAAAAAATCCTGAGCGGGCAGCGCTCCGGAAAACCCGACAGGAACGACGATCAGGGGGGAAAGAATCAAGAGAAAATAAATCGGCAAATACGGAGAAAACGGTTTCATTGCAACCTCTTACATGATCGAGCATAGCAAGAGCTCTAAAAAGGGCTGTGAAAAGCCTCTCATAGCGAAAGTGCGCCCTCCCGTCAGGCGGAAGGGCGCCTTCGTAAAAGCTCTTTTACCCATCACAGCGCAAAAAAACAAGCTGCGTTTTTCTACCGGAGGTTTTCCGATTTCTCCAATAATACCTCGCCGGTTAGTGCGCTGGAACCGGGGTTGTCTCCGGGGAGTTCAGCCGGCTTCCGTCTCGAAGCCCTTTGCCGCGATCCGGACGGGTCGTCGCACCATTGGCCGTTGTCCCGGTTGTCAAAAAGCTTCCATCCCGTCTCTGTGAATGAGCCGGACGAGCTACACTGGCGCTTCCCGCGCCCGACCTATACCCTCCTCCACCGCCTCGACCAGCCATTGCCTCGCCTGCAACGGTGACAGCAAACATCGCCGCCAGGCCCAATACCGCTAACTTCTTTGCCTGCATGTTTATATCCTCCTACGTTTTTATTGTGGGCCTTAACGTTAAGGCCTTTTTCACGGGAAGGATATCAGAATCCGTGCCAAGGATTCATTTACAACATAAAATACTATGAGAGATTTCAAAAACGCTGCCTTCGCGCTCATAAATATTTTGCGACCCCGAAAAATCTTTAGAATCGCGCTTCCGGAAGCGTTTTTCTGCGGTCGTGCAAAACTCTCACTATAATAGACTCTGACGCACCGGCAGCTCAATGCCCCCTTTTTATCTTAAAAATTCTTACGTGAAATGCAGAATCTGCACCCTGAGGTGCAAATTCTGCATGAGGCGATATCACAGTTTCAGCTCGCGTATCCGGTACTGCAACGTCCGGACGGAAATGCCGAGACGTCTTGCAGCCTCCTTGCGATTTCCCGCCACCTCCGCCAGCACCTGCCGGATCGTCTGCGCCTCATTCGTCTTCAACAGACCTGACGAAGACACTGTGGAGGATTCTATTTTTTCTAAATTCAGGTGCTCGACGTCCAGTTTTTCATGCGCAAGTATCATCGCCCTTTCGATGACATTCTGCAGTTCGCGGATGTTTCCCCGCCAGGGATAGTTAATAAGCTCGTTCTGGGCATCCTCGGTAAGAAAAGGAATTTCTTTTCCGAGCGTTGCGGCAAACCGACCCATAAAATACCTCGTCAACGGCAGGATTGCCTCCCTGCGTTCGGCGAGACTGGGAAGAACAAGGGGAAACACATTCAGACGATAGAACAGATCCTCCCGGAACCTGCCTGCCGCAATTTCCTGCTGCAAATTTCGATTTGTCGCCGCTATAACCCGAACATCAACAGAGATCGTCCGCGTGCCGCCGACGCGTTCGATCTGCCTTTCCTGAAGGACGCGCAATAATTTCACCTGGACCGCCGGCGAGATGTCGCCGATTTCATCAAGAAATATCGTGCCCCCTTCGGCCAGTTCGAACCGTCCCTTTTTCAGGGTCGCAGCGCCGGTGAATGCGCCCCGCTCATGGCCGAAAAGTTCGCTTTCGAGGACGCTTTCGGCAAGGGCGGCACAATGAACGGCGATAAACGGCATGTTGCGACGGGGGCTGTAATTATGGATAACGCGGGCGACGAGTTCCTTCCCTGTTCCACTGGGTCCGGTAATCAGCACGGTAGCCTGTGTTGGGGAAACTTCAAACGCCAATTGATGCAGCTTTGCCATCTTCTCGCCGAGGAAGATCATCTCCACAGGAGGCAGCTTTTGCTCAAGCTCCTCGGAAATAATCTCTATTTTTCTATCCTTTTGGGCCTCGCGCAGCGTTCTTCTGAGGACATGCCTAAATTCTTCGGGGCTTCTGAACGGTTTCGTGAGATAATCCGCTGCACCCAGCTTCATTGCCTCGACGGCGTTGTCTATCGAACCATAGGCGGTAATGACAACCCAGCGAGCATCCGGCCTGATTTCTCTGCCTAGCCTGAGGAGTTCCAGACCATCCATATCGGGCATCTTTAAGTCCGTTACGACAAGATCAACATCCCTCTGTCGCAGATAAGAGAGACCTTCATTGCCGCTAGCCGCCTGGAGTGTCTCATACCCGTCATCATCGAGAAGCGCTTTGAGGAACGAGCGCATCAGTTTGTCATCATCCACAATTAAAATGCTTTTTGCCATCTTTTCCCCTTGATAACATCAATCGCTTAGAAGCTGCACTGTGGCCACAGCCCCCTTTTTATCAGGACGATTGGCTAACGTAAGTTTTCCCCCCATGCCTTCGACAAGCTTCTTCGCGATGGCCAAACCAAGCCCTGTTCCAGACGCCTTTGTCGTGAAGAACGGCACAAAAAGCCTTTCCCTAACCTCATCGGATATGCCTGGACCGTCATCTTCAATACAGATAACCAGATTCCCCCCTTTTTTTGTTGTCGCTATATGCACCGTTCCGGCAGTGTCCTGCATCGCCTCCATCGCGTTGCGAATAAGATTGATAAGCGCCCGCAACAGTTTTTCTCTATCGGCGCGTACATTTCCTTTGATCTCCTTCCAATCGATTTTTCTTGGCCAGGAACCGAGAGCCAACGAAACCGATTCCTTCAGCAGCGGCTCAATGGAAATACTCTCCAACCGATAATCTTCTCTCCTTGAGAAAGTGAGCATATCCCCGACAAGGGTTTCTATCCGATCGGTCCCCTGAAGAATGAGCGAATAAATTCCCTTTTTACTATCCGTGGCGGGGGTCTTTTCATCCATATACTGGACATAACCTTTTACGCTTCCCAGGGCATTGCGGATCTCATGGGCAAGAACTGAACTCATCTGGCCAATAAGCCCAAGCTCCTTTTCCCTGGCCATTTCCTTTTCGAGGTCAATCTGTCGGACAAAGAAACGGTCCAGCAGGATGCCTAAAGTCCACAAAAGCAACAATATCGCAACGACAACACCCCATTGACGGTTAGCCCGGGAAATGATCCGTTCGGCTGAATGGGTGTGAAGCACGAGGCGAAGTATTCCAAACGCGCCATTCGGCAAGCGGCAAAGTGAATTAAATTCATAGGCTGAGATTCCTGTTCCTAGGGTTATCCATTGCCCTTTGCCATTTTCGATCTTTTTTGCTTTCTCTCCGAGATCATCTATCCTGCCGCCTAACAACCTTTCATTAGTGTGGTAAATGATAACCCCGTTACGATCCGTAATTAACGCGTAGGCAATAACCCTGTCGGACATAATATTCCGCAATTTCTCTATGGCATTATTGTGTTTAGTGGCCGTTAAGACATTTTCTGCAGTTGCCGCCAGGGCAAGGGCAGTATTTTTCAACGATTGATCGGCAAGTTCCTTCGCGCTTTGGTAATTCTGATAAGTCGTAAATATAAGCGCAAAGCTGAAAAAAAGGAGCAAAAACAGCAAACCCGCCCTTATGATGACGATCTTGGAAAAACCATTTGGTCTCAATCAAACGACCTCAACCTAACGGGCTTAGTAATTGATACTGTACCACGCCATTCAGGACAACCCCTGTTGATAGGCACAAACAGACCTGCACGAACGCATCTTTCAAACCTCTTAACTTCACAGTTTTTTCTCGCTTTCGTTTGTCTGGCAACTTTAGATCATACCAACAGATAGCCGAAGAAAGTTGAAGGAGGCAGCAGCTGTTATCCAAATTGAATGCCTTGAGCAGCCTGTTTATAAACAAACGGGCATCGGTAAAGCAACAAAGCCATCCAACGCTTAAAGAATTAACGCCGCTCAGCGGATCTATTTCCGGATAACCGGCCGGCACATCTTCGATCCGATAGTCCGCTGCGGCGATCAGGCTGGAGATGGAACGTAGGTGCTTTTTCAAAAGTAACCACACAGATCATTTTCTGACGTGATTTACAGGATGAACACGATTTTGTCAATCCAGCAGCCTGTCCTTAATTCACCAGCAAAAAAGATAGAAACCTCGTTGGTCTTGATAAATCAAGGAGACCTTTGCAAAACGCCGCCTTTCGCGCTCATAAATCTTTTTCGACCCCGCAGCGTCTCTAAAAAAGACTCTACACAGGCTAAACGCTCTGGGAACGCTTTGCGTTCTTAACGCCTTTACAGCCTTGGCTTTGACGGCGGGGTACCTAAGAAAAATCTTTGAAATCGCGCGTCAGGCAGCATTCTTCAATCTGGAGAAAAACAGCCCGGCGTAAAAGTGGTGGATTTTGGAAACGATACCGGCTTGACTTGCCGGCCATTTTATGGCAGCAGGAAATTAGCTGTTTGCAGGGGGTTTGGAAGTACCGTAACAGGACAAACGAATTAAGGAATGGATATGGCAGAAGATGAGCTCTGGCAGGAGCTGGAAAACATCTCCCCGCACGACGTGGCCGTACGCGCGATAGCCGAATACGATGAAGACGGAAAGAGATTCACGATAAAGGTTTTGAACAAAAAGTACGTTGTCGATATCAAACAAAGAGTCATCGTAAATCCTGAAGATACAAAAAGATCCGGATTGTTGAACGAGATTCTACTCCATCATCTGGCACACGCAAGCGATGTGCCGCTAACTAACACCCTCGTTTCGCCGAACCAGCTTACCGACGGCAGCTTCTTCTTCCGGGGAAGTCACGAACTCCCGATGGCGAAGATTACTGAAAAATACGGAGAGAACCTCGATCAATTCCTAAAGAGAGGCTTTCAGCTCGGCGGAGTAAAACACGACTTCGCGGACGCCGCCGTAAGGCTGCAGTTTCTGCCCCGGGTGCCGATTATCTTCGCGATCTGGAAAAAGGATGAAGAATTCGACAGCGAGGCCCGGATTATTCTCGACAAGAGCATTGAGAAACAGATGAGCCTCTATGGCGTCTTTCTCTCGTTGCTTTACATGATAGAAAGAATGGCGGAAGACTGATTTCTCGGTTATTCGAGACCTTTGAAAAATGGCGCCTGAAGCGCAAATTCATTAATTTTTCTTAGGTACCCCGCCG
>DYLD01000020.1:8751-26145 GCA_020722315.1 Syntrophus aciditrophicus | reverse complement strand
CCATAAAGAGCCCGTCCTCACCGTCGTAGGCGACATCCACCGCGTATCCCTCCTCTTCGAGCCCCTTTTTAATGATGTTAGCCAGCGATTTTTCATCTTCCACAATCAACAGGTGCAGGATTTACCCCGCCTCTTTCTCTTTGTACTTTATGCCTGTTTTCGAATTTCTTCAACCGCGGATTGCCGCGTCAGGCGGCTGATGAGGGACGAGGCAGCGACTGTGGAAATCAGCGCCGTCGCAAGCAGAATGCCCATGTAAACCCACGGCACGCTCAGAAATTCGGGGGGCGGGTCGAAGACGCCGCTCAGGACCTTGACGAGCATCCAGGCCACGCCGAAGCCGAGAATGCACCCCGCAGAGGCTCCGCCCGCGAAGATCACCCAGGTTTCGCCGCGGATGAAGGCGTCGAGTTCCTTTTTCCCCGCGCCGATCATTTTGAGCACGGCGAAGTTCCTCCTCCGTTCGGCCATTCCGAGCGCCAGCACAAGGCCCACGGAGCAGGCAAGGAGGATGATTGCAAAGACAAGCTCAAGCGAGGTAAGCCCGCGCAGGTCCACCGACGTGATGCCGGAATTGATGATCCGCTCGACCGAGCCGATCTCGCTGACCTTCACCCCGGTTGATCCGAGAGCGCCCTTTACGGCCGCCGCGAGTGTTTCGGGGCTTTGGGCGGCGCGAAGAAGGATCACCTCCGAGTTCGGGTTTCCGGTGGCTTCGGCAACGTAGCTTGCGTTGGTCACGAAGAACGAGTCCTTAGGCGCCGTCGGAAATTCACGGACGATGCCGACGATATGAAACGGAACTGCGTGGTAGGCGTGATCGCCCGCAAACTGGAGGCGCAGGTTGACGGGATCCCCTATCTTGAGCTGGAAATCCCTGATGGTCTCCTCCGACACGAGCACGCCGTCTTTTAGCTTTCGGAGGGCATCGAGCGTGGCGGCTGCGTTTCTGTTGCCGAAAAACGCGTCGGAGATAGTGGTTGCCTCGCTTATACGGCCGGGATCTATGCCGTAGAGATCCTGCATATCCGTGCCCACATAGGCGAAGCGGTGCTGCATGAGCTGTATGCCGGCGATGCCCGGCAGAGCGGCAATCTGCTTGATGCGGGGGTCATTCGGGGTGAACGGCGCATAGCCGGTCACAGTCACGTCCGATCCGTTGGTGAGTTCCGCATCGACGCGGGCCTGCGCGTTGTAGGTGGTGTTGAATATCGAAGTTGACACGGCAAACGACACGGCAAGCGACACCAGCAGGATGCCTCTCGTGAGATATCGCCTGTCCCGGGAAAGGGAAGCCGCGACAATACCCGAAAGACGCCCCGCAACCGGCGCGATGAAGACGCCCATGAATGTCCGTTTTCGGGTCAGGAACCAATCGAAAATTCTGAGGGCGAGCATCACCCCACCCACCCAGAGGAAGAAGGGGGCGATGAAGGACTCGTAGTTCACCGCTATCGAGGCAACCCCCTCGGGGGCCACGACGACGGCGTATCCCGAGCTTGCCGTCCGCCAGAATTCGATTCCGGAAAGGGCGAGAAAGATCATATCCAGGTAGATGCGCTGCCAGACCGGTTTTGCGAAGATGCGTTCGCTGGCAAGGATGTAAGAGGCGCCGGCATGCAGGGCGCGCCAGGCCGGAATCACGACGGCAACAATGGCCAGAACGAGTCCGGTCGCGGCGGCGAAGGCGATCCAGCCGAAAATCAGGCTGGAGGTGGCGGCCGAATACGGGATGAGGAGCGTGTCCACAAAAAGCGAAAGGACGACCCCGACGAGAATCCCGCCTGTTGCGGTCCCGATCGCCTCGGCCGACTGGAGCCCGAGTATCCGGGATGAGGAGGCGCCATGGCTCTGCAGAAGCTCCTGTTCGCGCTTCCGGTGCTTCTCGCCCGATGCCGTGATGAACAGCACAAGGAGTATGGCCAGAACCGCGCCCGGAAGCCCCAGAAATAAAAAGAGCACCCGCGCGTACAAGGCGTCGCCGCGAACAGCCGAAAGCCTGGCCGCGAGGTTGTTGCCGATGACGGCCCTCCCGGCGATTCTGGCTTCGAGGTTGTTCGCCAGACGTTGAACATGGATGTACGCCGCGCTGGGATCGGCGGGGAAGTTGTGGTCTATCCGGACATGGAACTGGGTGCGTACCGAATCGGGTCGTATTTTCGCCTGCTCGTCGAAGAGCGAATGCCACTGGGCAAGCGGCATGATGAGCACGTCGTCGGGCGGCGCCTGGGGTGCCGCGTTCGGCGGCAGCCCGACGGCCTGGAAAAAGGAATCCGCGTAGGGAAGCTCAATGACGCCGGCGAGTTTTACCTGTACGGGCGGCAGGCCGGGGCGCTGGATACTGACGCTGTCGCCGGGCTGAATATGGAGATTGGCCGCGCATTGCTGGGTCGTCAAAACACCATCCTGCGCGCCGATGAGACTCCGGAATTCCGCGGGAAAGTTTTTCCTGTACGTATCGCTGAGACCTACGACCTTGCCTGGTCCGGTCTGCTGGGTGGAATTGCCGGTTTTCGCAGCAAGCCTCTTCACGTCGGCATAAATCGCTGTTTCAAAGGCGCTGAATTTTGTCGCCTTTGCTATTTCAGTTCGCACGGTGTCCGGGGAAATGCCCGGCGCCATCTGGACTTGCCAGTCAACGGGAACATTCCGGATAGCCCGCGCGGTCATCGAGGCGCCGCTGTAAGAGATGAATGAACCTATCGCGGACAAAAGCGCCATCGTGATCGCGATTCCGGCGATCGCCCCCAGCATCCTGCCGGGTCGTTTCGTAAAACTGCCTTTGAGCCATGTGATGATCATCATTTTGCACCTTCTTTCATAATGCCGTGGTCCATTGTCCATATCGTGTCCATGTAGCGGGCGACCTCCCTGTCGTGCGTCGTCATGACGACGGCTGTGTCGGCGCCTTCGATCCAGTCGAACAGCGCTTCGAGAAAATGACGCGCCGTGGCGTGGTCGAGCTGGCCTGTCGGTTCGTCCGCAAGGATCAGCCTCGGTTTCGAGACGAGAGCCCGCGCGGAGGCCGCGCGTTTCATCTGTCCTCCCGACAGCTCGTCGGGGAGTTTGTCCGCTATTTCCGCGAGGTTGAGACGATCGAGAATATCTCTGACCCGCGCCTCGGCTTCCCTGTGTTTTGCACCCATCAAGAGCATGGGCAACTCTATGTTCTCCTGCACGTTGAGCGATGTCACGAGGCTCTGTTCCTGGGCAATGAAGCCGATTTGCCAGGGACGCAGGGTTTCTCTGGGGCCGAGGGCCGGCCATTCGATGGTGCCGGACGTTTCGTCGGCGAGGCCGGCAATGATGTGCAGAAGCGTCGATTTTCCGCTTCCGGAAGGACCCACAATCGCGATCCTCGCGCGGGGAGCGATTGTGAATGTGGCGGTTTTCAACGCCGGTATGGCGATATTGCCCTGATAAAACGTGTGGCCGAGATTTTCGGCCCTGACATAGATCTCATTTTTCATCGACGATCCTCCCATCATGCAGGCGGATGACGCGATCCACGCGCGCAATAACGCTGTCGCTGTGCGTTGCTATGATCGCCGCTCCGCCGTTTTCCCGATACGACTCGAAGAGGCGGATGAGCTGTTCCTCGGTGGCTTCATCCACCTCGCCGGTAGGCTCGTCGGCCAGAAGCAGATCCGGATCCGATGCCAGCGCCACGGCGAGCGACGCCCTTGCCGTTTCGCCTCCGGACATGCGGGAGGGAAGCGCGTGGATCCGCTCCGTAAGGCCGACCGCCGCGACGAGGGAGTCGATCCGCTTCCGGTTGATTTTTCCCGCCAACCACATTTTCATCAGCATGTTGTCGTAAACCGAAAGCTGGTCAAACAGACTGCCCGACTGGAGCATGATGCCCATCTTCGCGGCGCGGATCGCCGCCCTTTCGATGTCCGTTTTGCGCGTGATGCGCACTCCGGAGATGGTCACGCAGCCACCATCCGGTTCGGCGATTCCCGATATGCAGGAAAGGAGCGTCGATTTCCCGCTTCCCGAGGGTCCCATGATCGCCACGAGTTCGCCGTTTTTGACTTCAAAACTGACCCCGCGCAGGGCCAGCGTCTCTTCCTCACCGGTGTGATAGAACCGGTAGAGGTCCCGAACTTCAAGTGCGAATCTGGTTTTCATTGTATCGTCCTCTGAAACTGTTTGCATCTTGCCTCTTTTCTTTGCCTGGGTATTCATGGCGCGATCTCCTTTTTGATTTAGACAGTTCTTTGTAACTGTAAGATATTAAAAGCTATTTCTTTTTACATGGCAACCAGTTTTGTGCATAAGCATAAAAACACAACGCCGCTCAGGATGAGCGTGCCGACCGCCGCCGGCAGATATTATGGGGGGACGGAATTTCTTCCGCCCCCCAGGGGATGACTACCTTTTACCTCCTTCTTTTTCCCCGTTTTCTGAATCTTCCGCATCTTCACCGTCGTCGCCGTCGTTGCGGTCATTGTCGATCCTCAACAGCTTGCCGTTGCCGGCGTCGATCTTCACATCCGCAATCTGCCTGTCGGCTTTGGCGATCTCGACGCCATAGACGAGATAACCGTCCTCGTCTTCGAGTTCGACCTTCAAGACTTTTCCCGGAACCGACTGAAGGGCTGTCTTTACCGCCTCATCGAGGGACACTTTCGCCATCCCCGCGTATCCGGCCTCGTCGTTGCCTTTTACCGCGATGCTGCCGGTCAGTTTGGCCTGCTGGGAACTGACGGCAAGCCCGCCGATCGCCAGAACCGTCGCCACTGCAACACCGATGACTATTCCTGTTTTTCTCATTTTTATCACCTCCTTTCCGTACAGGATCGCAAACCTTGTTTCAGCTTGCGATGCCCTTATAGCAATACGAAGATTACAGGAACATGAACGAAACAAAAAAAATTTCCCCTCCTCCACAATTTCGTCGTCCGACGGCTTTCCCTGCCCATCTGCGGATTTCGCCGCGCCCCGAACCAATCATCATCAAAACCTTCTGGCGGAAATTTCATCCGAAATGATTGCATCTAAAGCAGGTTACCGCCCGCAACCCATTTTTTCGATCCACCATCCAAAACCTCCCTCACCTTCAAGGGGTGTAGAATAAGTCACTAAAAGCTGGATTGCCCCCTTTTTATAAAGATTTACGCAACATGGAAAAAGCGGCGCCGGCTCAGCGCCTGCCAACAGATAAACAAAGGCAGGATGGAGTTTACGATTAGGGGTGGATCTGCTCGCTTGGTATGCCAAAACCGTGAAACACAGCAGCGCTACGTCGAAAATTTTGTGATTGAACAAGGGCCAAAGATATCCTTAAAAAACGCCGGCCGCGAGCTGACTATGCATTGGTTTATTTGAAAATACCACCTTGACGCCGCCGGAAATGAGCGCGGCCGTGTCAAAGAGTATCGCGGGAAGAGCCAGCCTTCCGGGAGAGGCCAGATACCGTGGTTCCCAGACCGGCTTGAATTTTTCCTTGTAGGTTCGCAGCCCCTGGAAACCGTGCAGATCACATATTTCCTTGAACTTCCAGACAAGTTCGGCTCGCTTTTCTGGTTTGCCGACCTGTTCGCCCATGGCTATTCAGCTCAAACCCTGCACCGCATACATGATAAAGGAGTCGCCGCTATTGCTGAAGAGCAGGCGTTTGCCGCGTCCAAGAGACTAACCGGCAAGCCGCACCCAGGCATAGCCAATCGACAGCAGAAAAGTCAGTGCCAGCCAGCCGGCCGCGGCATAGAGCGCCGGGTTGCGCGATAACGCTACGGCATAGCCCGCCTTTAGGAGATTATTACTGCCGGTGGCAATGAGAATTGCCGCTTCAAGTGCGGCCTCGCTTACATGAAATTTGCCGTCCAGCAGCGACAGAATAAAAGGATCAATATCCGTGAATCCCACCATAAATGAGAGAATATGCAGTCCATTGGCACCAAAATGCTGCACCGCAAAATGGGTGAGGCCGGCAAACAGCACAAATAAAAACGCAAACAACAGGGCCGTTGAAAATTCCAATGGGTGCCGGGGCGGCGCTTCGGATTGAGGTGCGGAGCTTATGAGTTCTGCCCTCAGCATCAGCCATGCGATCAAAGCCGAGGTAACCACGGCCACGCTAAAGGGCAGCGCAAGTCGGACGGCAGTTTCTAAATGACCCAGCACCACGATCATCACCCATAACCGCAGGTACATCATCAACATGGCGAGCACGATTGCTGCGCCGATCATCCGGGTTTCGGCGGTACTGATTCCATGGGCGCGCTTACCCAGCACCACGATTGCCGCTGTGCTTGAATAAAGACCCCCCAGTACTCCGGTCAAAAGCACCCCTCGGGACGGGAAAAAATACGTTTGCGCTAAATAGCTGAAATACGAAATGGCCGAGACCACAATTACTGCCAGCCATACCTGAGACCACGTGACGGAAATAAAAGGCGCTATTTCCTGATCAGGCAGCAACTGTAAAATTACCCCCGCCATAATGAAGAATTTAACGAGGGTTATGGCTTCTTCATTGCGAAAGGCATCGGACAGCCGGCGAATCCCCGGTTTTTCACCCAAAACCAGCAAAATTACGATGACAAATAAAATCGGCAGCCATAACGGTCCATGCAACGCCAGGGGACCGAAGCTGTAAACCAGTAGAGCAATCAGCGTTGATAGAAGCAGGTTATCGCCTGTGCGCAATCGTTGCTGGTATTCCAACACCAACAAGGCGCCCAGCGCTAATAAGCCGATGCCGTAAACCTTGAGGGTGGAATCAACAATCGCCAAGCCTAAACCGAAAACCGCCAGCAGCGTAAGGGTGCTGGTGGTGCCAAAGCCCAAATCCTTACTGGTGGCGCGCCGGAAACTATGCCACTCCAGTCCGATCAGGAACCCCAATAGCGCGGTTTCAACAAACGCGATCAACAAAGGCGACAAAGAAGAGAAGTATTTCATAAAATTCTATCCTGTTTCGGTGGTCTTCGCTAATCTTTTCATTGAACTGTTTTTCCGTCCAAGCCCTCTTTGGCCGGCAGGCCTCTCGTCGGCATCCCTATGGCGATTTCTTGTAATACTGCTTGATCGTATTTGCCATGATCACGCAGAAGGCAAGCCACGAAAAACCGGCGGCATAGCCTCCGAGGACATCCGTCAGCCAGTGGACGTTCAGATAGATGCGACTGATGCCGATCAAAAGGATCAGCAGGATTGAGGCGGTGAAGATGGTAAGCTTCAATGCCCCGTTATTTGTCAGTTTCCATGTCAAATAGATCAGGAAACCATAGACCGCCACAGCAAAAAAGGCATGGCCGCTCGGAAAGCTGTAACCGTAAGCCGCCACCAGTTGCCCGGTCGGCCGTGGCCGTTGAAACAAATGCTTGAGAAGAAACAGCATGGTTTCCCCGCCGACGACCCAAAAGAGAGTAAAAAGCTCCCACCAGCGCCTTTTATGCAAAAGATACAACGCGGCGGCGCCTGCCACAAACGCGACAAGATAGACGCCCCCGAAATTAGTGACGTCCACCATCAATCCCGTTGCATCCGGGGTGATGATCCTTTCCATGAAATGCTGTATCCTGAAGTCGAGGTAAAACAGAGTCTCCTTATCAACCAGATCTTCAACAATCTCACCAAAGGAATAAAGAGTAAAGACGAGAAGGAGGATGCCCGTTGTGAGACTCACGCCATACCATTCTCCGGCGCTGAAACGAGCTTTGATGAAAGCCCATGTCCCGGGCATCCGGGAAGAGAGTTGTCCGTCTATCCAACCGGTCTTTTCCCGGATCAATCGTCTTCTCTTCGTGAGGAAAAAATAGAGGAAAACAGCGACAGCGCTGCAGATAAAGGCAAAAACGGCAAACCGCCCAAGGTACCCCCTGATCATCTCCCAACTGTTGCCGACAAAATAACCGAGCAACGTGAATACGACCGCCCAGACAATGCCTCCCGCCACATTGAAAAAAAGGAACCGCGGATAATTCATCTTTGAAATTCCGGCCACGACCGGGGCAAAGGCCCTTAGCCACGACATAAATCGACCCAGAAAGACCGTTTTTCCGCCATGTTTTTCGAAGAACAGTTTCGTGTCGTCAAGATATTCCTTATTGAAAAAAAAGCGCCTGCCGTATTTCAGGAAAAATCCCTCGCCGAACCGGCGGCCGATAAAATACCCTGTCGTGTCTCCGAATATCGCGCCGAGCGAGGCAACCCATATTGCATCGCCCAGGTCAAGCGTTCCCCTCGCTGCTAAAAGCCCGGCGATGACCACCACGCTCTCACCGGGCACAAGCAAGCCAAGAAATGCCGATGTCTCGAGAAAAGTCATCAGAAAAAGGAGATAATATCCCCAGTGATTGAAGTGAGGCAGAATCAGCTTTAAAATGTCCATGTCATAGCCTCAATATTTGGCGGTTGCTGCGCAGATCGCGATGCGCCCCATCCTCAACGCCCGGGCCAGGCCAACCTGCGCATGGCGTGCTCGGGATTATAGCGCAAAGCGGCTGTCAACGCTACGGGTGAAAATGCAACACCCCAGACAGTACGGCAATGGCGTGATTTGACGCGACTGCGCAAGTGTTACGTTCAATCGGAGGCGGATTACAGGGGGCGCACGCCGAAATCATTGATTTGCGAAAGGGGGGAATCAGCGAGGTTAACGGGATCCTGATGAATGAAATTTGAAAAATATCTCTTGCCAACTGGTGACAAATATGTCAACATATAAGCAATGAAAAACGCACGACCTGTTTCGTGGATTAAGGCAGCAAGAGATGACTTTGCTGAATTCCCTGAGAACGTGCAACGTGCTATGCTTACTGCTCTCACGATTGCTGCCAAAGGGGAAAAATCAGACAATGCCAAACCATTTAAAGGCATAGATGGCGGCGTGTTTCAAATCGGAATTCGGCATCGTGGGAATGCATTTCGTGTCATTTATGCCGTGAAAATCGACAATGACATTTGGGTAATTCATGCATTTCAAAAAAAGTCGAAAAAAGGGATTAAGACCCCTCAAATGGAGGTTGACCTCATTCGTCAACGATTAAAGCTACTGAGAGAGGCACTGAAATGAGCGACAAATTTGAGCTACTTCGAGGCAGCGGAAATGTATTTTCCGATTTTGGGCATGCAGATTCCGATTTAGAGCAAACACGCGCCATTCTTGCGGCGGAGATTATCCGCATACTGAACGCACGTGGCCTCTCAACCCGCGCTGCTGAAAAGCTGACCGGCGTAGCTCATTCGGAATTTTCACGCATTCGCAATGCTAAACTTGATCGTTTTACAATTGATAGAATGATTGCGATTCTTGGCAAGCTCGATGAGGATGTCGCAGTGAGCATTACTTTCCATCCTCGTCGTTACGAGACCGACGACAGGCCGAACATTTAAAATACCCGTTTATTGCCGCTTTATTCTTTGTGCATGCGATAATTCTTAACATTATGGATAAGTGGTTGGCAAACAAAACTTTTCCTGAACCACGATAATTTTGCTCTACCCGATAGTAGCAGAAAATAGACGATTTGCTATTTTCGTAACGTATGTAAAATCAGTCACTGGTGCTCAGAGCAAATTTATCCTGTTTCCTGAACTGTTGCGATATTTTTCAATGTGTTGAATCCCTTTCATTTATACCCCTTCCGCGTGCAGTGTCGAGCAGCAAAAAAAGGGTTCGTCGCACTTTAACCATTTTCAGCGGGTGTGCACTAAACTTTTTCAGCCTGCAAAGAACGGAAAGAGGATGCGCACGCCCACCAGACCGAGTGCGACAGCCAGACCCTTTATGATCCAATGTCCCTTGATACGGCCGGAAAAATGAGCGCCCAGGGGCGCTCCCAGGAGCACTCCGAGCGAAAGGGATAGTGTTTCATTGGCGCCATGCACCCAGGCGCCCGCCCATAGATGGACCATGGTTCCGGTCAAGGCCATGATGGCTAGAATAAAATGCGATGTTGCCGTCGCTATGTGGATTGGGAAATTCAACAGATAAACCAGTGCCGGCACATGGATAATTCCTCCCCCGATGCCCAGGAAACTGGAAATATAGCCCACAAAAAAACTCATCACAACACCCAGCACGGCATTGAAGCTGTAGTCGAACGCTATCCCGTTTAGCTCTACGATATGCCGGTTTACCGTAAATTTTCCCAGACGCGGCGTAGGGGGTTTTCTGTTTTCTTTTATGGCTGGCTGTAACAGTAAAAAAACGGCTACAGCCAAAAGCAAGATCCCAAAGATAAGATTGAAAAATGGCCGCGCCACCACCGCCGTATTCAGAGCACCGATAACGGCGCCGGGAATAGTGGCCGCCGCGAAGATCAACCCCGATTTGTAGTCAATACGTTTCATAATTGCGTACTGTTCGCTTCCGGAGAGCGCATTAAAAAAGACCACAGCGAGTGAAATGGCGGTCAGCTCGTCCGGGGACCTGTCCGGAAAGAGCAGGAGCAACACCGGCATCAGGATAAAACCGCCGCCTGCGCCGATAAGCGTGCCATATACCCCGGTGCCGAACCCGAGAAGAAGAAATCCTGCATAAACCAGCACTGCATAATGATCTATCAAGACAGCCATTCTCCTTTCTTTATGACCTCCAGTCCTCACGTAGCGTTACAGCCCATGCTCAGGCGTACAAGACAAGATCTCATGGGATTCATCCCACGGGGTCTTGTCTTGATAAACAACCATATTGTCTGAGCGACGAACGACGTGGCAGAGCGCCGAAATCGGCGGATTAAACCCTTTTTGGATCTCGTTGATTGCGTCCCATAAGAGGCCCAAATGTCTTTCAGCATCCTCAAATGTGTTTCGAGAGATCCAATGCATACCGTTCAAAGGCATGACCGTAAGAAAACTGGGATCGGCAAACCCGAGTTTCTCCTGACGGATATGACCGTAACACTAACATTCAAGCCGCTGAAGGTCATAATCAAGAAATACCCTTTTGGACCCGATGGGAACCATTCAAAACCTCCTCGAAATCGTTCCCCGAAAAAGTTCCCGCTTAGGCAGAGCGGACAACGCAACTTTTTACGTTTGCGCTTTACAAAAAAACAACCCCTCCTCTCTCAAATCGTGTGCAGACATATTCATAGCCAACCAAACCAAAACCGTGATACAAAATGCCCGTGGACATACTTCCCCTCCCATAATAGGAAATCTTTTGCAATTTCCTTTTGCGGCTGTATGTCCATTTTTGCAAGCTAAAAGTATGCATCAACCCGTTGAACCCTTATCAATTATCGAGTCCACTCTCACAATAAAGGCAGGGGGCCTTTCATAGTTGCGGATTCTGAATAAAGCGACAAGCCCTTCTTGCGACAGGAATGATCCTCTGTTTGTGCCCATTGATTACAAAATCCATTGATGTTATTTACAAAAAAGGTTATGAAGGAACCCGGATTGGTCAGCATCGGCCGCAGGGATTAATTCCATGATTGATATTGCGAAGCAGGTTGCCTTTTGGCGCGTCAGTGCGAAAGATGATTGGGGGTTCCCAGGCGGCTCGTGGACAGCGGGCGCACAAGGCATGGCCTTTTCTTTGCCCACCTGACTCTTGAAAAAATTATCAAGGCGATTATCTGCGACAAGTCGCAGGAACTGGCGCCCAGGCTTCATAGTCTCTCCCGGTTCGCAGAACTGGCGGCCCTGTCTCTGGACACTGAAAAAACAGAGGTTTTAGCCGAAATGAATGCCTTCCAGGTCGAAGGCCGATATCCGGAATCACTCACGAAACCACCCACCAGGGCGGAGGCATTAAAATATATGGCAAGGGCGGAAGGGGTTTTGCAATGGTTAATGAATCAATTATAAAAGGTGTTCGAAAATATTTACGCGCCTTGCAGGAACAGGGTATGTCTCTGAAATTCGGGGTGGTATTCGGTTCGCAGGTTGCGGGCAATGCGGATGACTGGAGCGACATCGATCTGCTCGTTGTCTCACCCCGGTTTGACAATCAGCCCAGCCGCGAGGATATAGACCTTCTCTGGCGACTTGCGGCGCGAACGGATAATCGCATTGAGCCGGTGCCGTGCGGGGAAAAGCAGTGGCTGGAAGATGACTCCAGCGCCATCATTGAGATAGCAAGGCGCGAAGGGGAAACTGTAACCATCCAAGAGCATTAAAGATGCTTCCCAGAGTTTCCTGCAGAGCGGCCGACTGGCGCGGCCTATGAAAAACGTGGATGATTTCGTGAACATTAAGCTTCGCCTTGCGGGCGAGTGCGGGGAGCATAAAAACGTTCGCCAGGATAACCATTATCTTGCACAACACAAAAAAGCATTATTTTCGTGTAGCGAAAAGGATATCCCATGAGTAAAAAATATTAAGAATGGCTGAAGGAAGCAGCCTGCGATATGGACGCCGCCGATACGATGTTCCGCAGCGGACGTTGCTTCTATGCTGTTTTCATGTGTCATTGATCCAGAGAAAAATCTTTAAAAGGGTTGCACTCAAAAGAACGGGATGACGTCCCGTCCAAAACCCATAATCTGCTATTTCTATTGAGCAAAATCGAGAAAAAACCGGGCAGGATCTGCTGGCGTACTGGTTTGACACAGGAAAAATTTTGGTCTTTGCTGAAAATGAAGTTTCATGTTCATAAAGCGAAGTTTCATGAACATAAATGGTTGTCCGTAGAGGTCTGTGAGGAGCAGACAAAGGAGTTTGAAAAGCCGATAAACTTTCTAAGCGACCGGCCGGCGATGCATGCAAGGTTGGAAACGCCGGGCCGACAGGAAGATGCGCCCCGCCGACCCGGCGTTGAGTCTTTTTTACTTGAGCTCGACTGCGACAAAGAGTGCGCTTGGCCCGCGCTGGACAAGGAGCAGAATGCTCGCACCCTTTTTTGCCTTTTCGAGCGCCCTGACGAACTCATCCACATTTTTTACTGACTTGCGATTCACCGACCTGATGACATCTCCGGTCTGAATACCCGCATCCTCTGCCGGGCTTCCGGGTTCAACCGCCGTTACGACGACGCCTGCAGTTTGCTTCAGACCGAGTTCCCGGGCAATCTGCGGCGTCAGATTCTGCACGGAAACACCAAGGGCCGGCTGGCCGGGGCTTTCCATCCCGGCGCTTTTTTCCTCCTGTAGTTCGCCGATTTTTGCCCGCAGTTTTATTTGTTTTCCATCTCTGAGTACCGTTACCGCAACCTCTTTTCCTATCGGAGTGGCGGCGACGATCCGGGGAAGATCCTTGGAGTTCTCAACCTTTCGTCCATCGAAATTGACGATGACATCGCCCTGTTTGATCCCGGCCTTCTCGGCGGGTTCGCCCGGAAGCACCTGCGAAACGAGGGCGCCTTCAGTTGCGCCGAGACCAAGCGATTTTGCCAGTTCCGGAGTTACATCCTGGATCGTTACTCCTAGCATGCCCCGGGTGACATGCCCGCGCTTCTGAAGCTGCGGGGCTATCTCTTTGGCCATGTTAATCGGGATCGCAAAGCCGATCCCCTGGCCGGATGCGATAATCGCCGTGTTGATTCCCACCACCTCGCCCTGCATGTTGATCAGCGGACCGCCGCTGTTGCCGGGATTGATCGAGGCGTCGGTCTGGATGAAGTTGTCATAGGGGCCGGAGCCGATCACCCTCCCCTTGGCGCTGACAATCCCGGCGGTAACCGTCTGTTCGAGCCCGAAGGGGCTTCCGACGGCCAGCACCCAGCTTCCCACCTTCAGATCATCCGAATTTCCCAGTTTCAGCGGTTGAAGATCCGATGAATTTTTGATTTTGATCAGGGCCAGATCGGTCTTGGGATCACGGCCGATGATCTTGCCGTCGAATTCCTTACCATTGGCCAGCTTTACCTTGATCTTGTCGGCATCCTCAACGACATGATTGTTGGTCAGGATGTACCCGTCGCTGTTGATGATGAAGCCGGAGCCTATCCCTTGCTGCCTCCTTTCGGGGATATTATTTCCGAAGCCGCCGAACGGCCCGAAGAAATCACCAAAGGGAAACCCCTCGCCGAACGGATTCCCGCCGAATCTCTCCATCCCGGCATTCTTGACAGTCTTACTGACCTGGATGTTGACGACGCCAGGTCGCACTTTTTCTGCCAGGTCGCTGAAATTGTTGGGGATCATCGCTGATCCGGCAAAAGGCGCCGCCGCTTGCGATGTTCGCGCCCCGCCCACTTTCCCGGCTGCGTTCATCCCGTAACCCAGACCGGCGACCGCGATCGCCAAAAACAGCGCGATCACTGCTAATTTGATATTGTTCTTTACTTTCATCACTTATCCTCCTTGTTAAAATTCCGGGCCGATACAGCCCCTTTTTTGCAACCCATTATAATGAGCAAACTTAACGGGAGGATGATCGCAAGATGACCATTTGGTAATGTTCGCAGAGAAAGCTGAAAGGAAAAGGTTTATTCAGGAGGATTTTCGAGTGAAACGGGCAGATTTACAATAAAGACGCTTCCTTTATTTACCACGCTTTCCACATTGATGTCCCCGCGGTGGGCGCGGGCGATTGCCCGGGCCAGGCTCAGCCCGAGGCCTGACCCCGATTCGGAGCGGCTTTTGTCGCCCCGATAGAACCGCTCGAAAATACGGGGAATATCCACCGGGGAGATGCCAATTCCGGTATCTTCAACCTTGAGGACAACAGGCGATTTATCGTTTCGCGAAAGCGATACCTTGACTACTCCCGCTGCAGGGGTATATTTTATTGCGTTGTCCAATAGATTGAATAACAGGCGCTGGATCATCCGGGCATCCCCCTGAATTATGCATTCCTCCGGAACATCGCAAAAAAGGGTTATGTTTCTGTCTTCGGCTGTGGCCCCGAAAAGATCACAGCCGTCTTTGACGAGTTTTGCCAGATCGATCCTCTTCCTTGACGGTTTTTCCACGCCTGCTTCCGTCCTCGATATCATCAGCATCGTGTTGATGATGTCCTGAAGCAGATCGCACTCCTCAATCACGCTTGCCGCCATGGTTTCATATTCATTCAGTGATTTCCCGGTGGTCAACGCGATTTCCGCCATGCCCCGGATACGGGTGAGCGGACTTTTCAGGTCATGGGCTATATCGTCACCCATCTGTCGGATCTCAGCGACAAGCGATTGTATCCGATCCAGCATCTGATTGAATGTAACGGCCAGTTGATCAATTTCATCGCCACGATTCTTCACAGGGACCCTCTTTTCGAGCGTCCCTCCGGAAATGCTCTGGGCTGTCAGCGTGACGGCCTCAACGCCCGAAACCGCTCGGCGCGCCATGAACCAGCCGATTCCTGCCGCCAGCGCGATCAGCAGCACCATCGTCGCAAGAAAAACCCCCTTGAAGGCTTCAATGATCCGCGTGTAGTTTTCCATGGATTGCCCAACCTGCAGGATAACCCCCGGACCGATCATCGCATAGAGAATACGAACCTGATTCCTGCTTACGGCCAGACTCACCGTTTCGATCACCCGTCTGTCCCCGCCAAGGATCTGCGCAATTGCGTCTTTATTTATCGAGATGTCCTTCCAGTAATTCATATTGGATGAGGAAAAAACCTGACCGTTCGGATAAAGAAAACGAAAGAAGACCTTCTTTTCTCCGGCAGCCTGGGCTTCGAATACCGCGATCCCTTCGATTGCCTCTATACCCTGTTGGGCCAATACCGCCGAAAACTGTCCTGCCTGATTCAAAAGGTCCTGATCGGTCTTTTCCTGAATGACAGACGTGATAAGGGTGTAAAATAAAAAGAAGGCGACAACGGAGAAAACCGCAAAGATGCCCGTGTACCACAACGTAAGCCGCAGGGTAAGGCTATTGCGGAAACGAATCGGTTTCTTTAATGACATATCCCGCACCCCTGACGGTATGGATCAGTTTTTGGTCGGCGCCTCTGTCTATCTTCTCCCGCAATCTGCTGATTCTTGCCTCCACCACGTTGGTTTGCGGATCGAAATGGTAGTCCCACACATGTTCCATAATCATAGTTTTAGAAACAATTCTTCCCGCATTGCGCATCAAATATTCGAGCAGCGAAAACTCCCGTGGCTGCAAATCAATACGTCTGCCGGCCCTTATAACCTCCCTGGTAAGCAGGTTGATTGACAGATCCCCGACGCTCAAACGGGCGGGATCGGCTATGCCGCTCGCCCTGCGGATAAGGGCCTGAACGCGGGCCAGCAGTTCGGAAAAGGCGAAAGGTTTCGTAAGATAATCGTCCGCCCCAATCTCGAGTCCCTTTACCCGGTCGTCCACCGAGCCCTTCGCACTGAGGATCAAAACGGGGGTATTGACCCTTTCGGCCCGCATCTCTTTGATCAACGACAAACCACTTCTTTTGGGAAGCATCAGATCAATAATCGCCGCGTCATAAGGTTCTGTAAGGGCAAGTTCGAGACCTTCCTCGCCGTCCACGGCGGAATCAACCGCAAAACCGGCCGCCTTGAGCCCCTTGACGATGAAAGAGGCGATCTTGATATCATCCTCGACCAGTAAAACTCTCATGGGATGCCTTTTCGCCGGTTGCTCAATTTAAAACCTGTCAACACCTTCTGCGGAAAGAAAAAAAACCTTGTTGATCTTGATAAATCAAGGTGATAGAGGGATACCCGCCGCACCAAACGATCTTCAACGAGGTAAAACCATTATGTCACAAGGGGCACTGCCTTTCAAGCGCGAAGAAGAGAATGCTACGGGGCGGGAATGACGGCGCGGGCGGGGTTGCCGGTTTATAGGGTGTTTTTGCTAGTAATGAACAAGGACGAAAGCCAGTCTTAGCCTTTCATAGCAAAGCAGGTGGAAATGGAAGACAATGCAATCGTGCGGTTAAAAACATTTCTTGTCGGGGGGGCGCGCGATCCCAGGGACAGTCGCATTTTTCACAAACTTTCGCTTGTCGCCTTTTTGGCCTGGGTGGGGTTGGGCTCCGACGGCCTGTCTTCCTCGTGCTACGGTCCGCCGGAGGCATTCAAGGCCTTGCAGGGGCATCCCTATCTGGGAATATTTGTCGCCCTCGGAACCGGGATCACCATTTTTATTATTGCCGCAAGCTATTCGCATATCATTGAGCTTTTTCCGGCAGGCGGCGGCGGTTATCTGGTAGCCAGCAAATTGCTTTCTCCTAAATGGGGTGTGGTCGCTGGCAGCGCCCTTCTCATCGATTACGTCCTTACGATAACGCTTTCAATCGCCAGCGGCGCCGATGCGATATTCAGCATTCTTCCCCGGCAGTGGTACGGATATAAGCTGGAGTTTGCGGTGCTTGGTGTTTTTGTGCTGCTTGTTTTAAATCTCCGGGGGATCAAAGAGGCGGTTCTTCCGCTGGTGCCGATCTTTCTGCTTTTCGTTTTCACCCACGCGTTTGCCATTCTTTACGCGGCAGTCACCCATGCATTCAAATTTCAGGAAGTTTATGTCGCAACCGGTCAGGAATTGACAAGGTCATACCATTCACTCGGCCTGTTCGGTATCTTATTTCTGGTGATGA
>DYLD01000020.1:7117-8651 GCA_020722315.1 Syntrophus aciditrophicus | reverse complement strand
TTGACAAGGTCATACCATTCACTCGGCCTGTTCGGTATCTTATTTCTGGTGATGAGGGCCTACAGCATGGGCGCCGGGACCTATACCGGACTGGAAGCGGTCAGTAACGGCCTGCCGATTTTACGGGAACCAAGGGTCGTCACCGCCAAAAGAACAATGCACTATATGGCGTTTTCACTTGCCATTACAGTTGTGGGATTGATGATCGCCTACCTCCTCTTCAATGTTGAGGATCAGCCGGGGAAGACGTTGAACGCCGTTTTGTTCGAGAACATGACCGCCTCCTGGCAGGGTAACTCGGGGATTATTTTTGTCTGGATGACACTTCTTTCCGAAGCTGTTTTACTTTTTATCGCCGCGCAAACCGGGTTTCTGGACGGTCCCCGTGTCATGGCCAATATGGCCATCGACAGGTGGCTTCCGACCAGGTTTGCCACGCTCAGCGACAGGCTGGTTACCCAGAACGGGATTCTGCTCATGGGTGTGGCGTCGCTGTTATTGATGTTAGTTTCCAGAGGTTCGGTGGGTTTATTGGTCGTTTTCTACAGTATCAATGTGTTTATAACGTTCAGTCTCTCCCAGCTTGGCATGGTCAAGCACTGGTGGCAGCAGAGAAAAACGGAAAAAAATTGGCTCAGAAATACAGCGATAAATGGAACAGGGTTGATTTTGACCTCCTTTATCCTAGTTTCGGTGTTGCTGATCAAATTTGAAGAGGGGGGCTGGGTGACCATTGTCATTACCGGCGGCCTGATACTGTTTGCGATGTTTATAAAAAATCACTACAATAAAACAATGATTCTGCTCAAAAGGCTTGATTCTATAGTGGTTTCCGTTGAAACCCCGGCCCGCAACGTCCAAGCCGTCGAGCAAAAGAAAAAGGAACCCCAATTTGATCCCGGGGCAAAAACAGCCGCAATTCTTGTCAACGGTTTTAACGGCTTAGGTCTGCATACCCTTCTGGGAGTATTCAGGTTATTCACCGGGGTGTATAAAAATTTTGTGTTCATCCAGGTTGGCGCTGTTGACGCCGGTAATTTTAAAGGCGCCGCCGAGATCAAAAATCTAGAAAAACATGTAAAGAAGGAAACCAACCGGTATGTAAAATTCCTGAACAAAAACGGTTATTATGCCGAGGCATTCACAAAAATAGGAACCGACGTGGTGGCTGAAATAGAGGGAATGGTCCCCGAGATAACGGCCAGGTTCCCCAATATTGTCTTCTTCGGCGGGCAGCTTGTTTTTCCCGAAGAGTCCTTTATCACCCGGCTGCTTCATAATCACATTGTCTTTGCCGTGCAAAGAAAGCTATATATGCAGGGGATCCCATTTATAATTTTGCCGATCAGGGTCTGACGCTCATGTCAAGCCATCGGCGCGGCGGGGAATGAAAATAACAAGTTTATGAGCAACTTAAAAAGTCGCTCCGCCTGTCTTCATTCTTTCTTCATTTTGAGCTGGTATGCTTTATGTTAAAAGCGGATCGGATCAGGAGATCCCTTTCCGATCCGTCATATAAATGATTGAACCTAAA
>DYLD01000020.1:0-7017 GCA_020722315.1 Syntrophus aciditrophicus | reverse complement strand
CGGATCGGATCAGGAGATCCCTTTCCGATCCGTCATATAAATGATTGAACCTAAATAGAGGGAAGAGATTATGCGGACAACATTTCTGCCGTTTTCCAAACCGTCCATCAGCGAACCCGAAATCGAGGCGGTGGCCGAAGTCCTGCGCTCCGGTTGGATCACCACAGGCCCTAAGGCCGCTGAGTTTGAAGAGGCCTTTAAAGCTTACTGCAATGCCGAAGGGGCGGTGGCCCTCTCGTCGGCCACGGGGGGCATGCATCTGTTGCTGGCGGCCCTGGGTATCGGCCCCGGAGACGAGGTGATCACCCCCTCGATGACCTGGGTCTCCACGGTGAATCTGATCAAGCTCGCAGGGGCCACGCCGGTTTTTGCGGATGTAGACCGTGATACACTGATGGTTTCGGCAAAAACCATTGAACCGCTCATCACCGAACGCACCAGACTGATCATCCCGGTGCATTTCGCCGGCGCCGCGGTGGATATGGAACCCTTGCGCCGGCTGGCTTTGGAAAAGGGCATCCATCTGGTCGAAGACGCCGCGCATGCCGCAGGCGCCGAATACCGGGGGGAGAAAATCGGCCGGAGGGGAACCGCCATCTTTTCGTTTCACCCGATCAAAAACATGACCTGTGGCGAAGGCGGGATGTTTTGTTCCGATGACCCCGAACTTATCGAACGCATCCGGAGGCTGAAATTTCACGGTTTAGGCATGGATGCCTATGACCGCAACAGTCAGGGGCGTTCCCCGCAGGCCGAGGTCTTGGAGCCTGGGTTCAAGTACAACCTGACCGATATCGCCGCGGCCCTTGCCTTGGGCCAATTACGGCGCTTGGATGAGTTCAATCAAAAACGGGCGCTTCTGGCTCATCGTTATAGGGAATTGTTGGCCGATGTTGAAGAAGTCCTTCCCCTCGCCGTTCCTTCCTATCCGACGCGCCACGCCTGGCATCTGTTCGTTGTCCGTCTGGATACAGAGCGGGCCGGCATGTCCCGGGAAACCTTCATGGCGGAACTGAAAAAAAGGAATATCGGCACGGGTATCCATTTTAAGGCTGTCCACAGACAGAAATATTACCGCGAAACCCTGCAACTGCCCGAAGGGGCGCTAGCGAACACCGAGTGGAATTCGGATCGGGTTTGTTCGCTTCCGCTGTTTCCGGATATGGCGCTTCAAGACGTCGACGAGGTTGTTGCAACCATCAAGGAGGTGCTCGCATGAATGCCGCGCCGGAGCTTTCAGTCGTCATTCCGGTCTATAACGAAAGGGACAATCTGCCGGAACTTGTTGAGCGCTGTCTCGCCGCCTGCCGAAAAATCGGGCGCGATTTTGAAATCATCCTCGTCGATGACGGCAGCCGGGATGGTTCCCGGGAAATCATCCTCCAGGCTGCCGACCATTATGCCGAGGTCATCGGCGTGATTCTGAACAGAAATTACGGCCAGCACGCGGCGGTTTTTGCCGGGCTGGAACAAAGCAAGGGCCGTATCGTCGTCACACTGGATGCAGACCTTCAGAACCCTCCCGAGGAGATTCCCAGGCTGGTCGCCGAAATCGATCGCGGTGTCGATGTCGTCGGCACGGTGCGCGAAAACCGGCAGGACTCCCTATTCCGCCGCATGGCATCGTCCCTCGTCAACCAGCTCGTCCGCCAGACTACCGGGGTGATGATGCATGACTACGGCTGTATGCTCAGGGCGTATCGGCGGCCGGTTGTCGAGGCGATGCTCCAATGCCGCGAACGCTCGACCTTTATCCCGATTTTGGCCAACAGCTTCGCCGGAAGCACGGCCGAGATATCCGTCAAACACGCCCCGCGAAAAAAGGGCGAATCCAAGTACAGCCTTTTCAAGCTGATTTCCCTCCAGTTCGACCTGCTCACCTCGATGTCCACTTTTCCGCTGCGTCTGCTGTCTTTTTTGGGGTCGCTGATCGCATTAGGCGGCATCGGATTCGGTGTTTTGCTTTTGGTGTTGCGCTTTGTCTACGGCTCCCGGTGGGCTGGAGAGGGCATATTTACGCTGTTTGCGGTTCTCTTCATTTTTATCGGAGCACAGTTTGTCGGCATGGGGCTTCTCGGGGAATACATCGGGCGCATCTATCACGATGTGCGGGGCCGACCCCGTTTCTTTATCCAGGAAATCAGCGCAAAGTCCGTTGCCGCAAAGAAGGCCGGGCAAAACGTGAATCGATCCGTAAGCGAATAATTCTATACGTAAATTAAGGAGCAGCTATGAAAGCAGTTGTACTTGCCTACCACAATATCGGATGCATTGGGATCAAGGCCCTTTTGGCCAATGGATTTGATATCCAGGCGGTCTTTACCCATGAGGATGATCCTAACGAAACCATCTGGTTTCAGTCGGTGGCCGAGGTGGCCGCCGCGAACGGTATTTTGGTCTATGCGCCGGAAGATATCAACCATCCGCTCTGGGTGCAACGGATCAAAGAATTGGCGCCGGAGGTCATCTTTTCTTTTTACTACCGTAGGATTCTCGGCAGGGAGATTCTCGCCATACCCCCAAAGGGCTGCCTCAATCTGCACGGCTCGCTTCTGCCCCGCTATCGGGGGCGCTCCCCGGTGAACTGGGTGCTCGTCAATGGCGAAAAAGAAACGGGTGTAACCTTGCATTACATGACATCTCGGCCCGATGATGGAGATATCGTCGGTCAGCGGCGAGTTGCCGTTGAGGAGAGCGACACGGCGCTGAGCCTGCATCGAAAAATCGCCGCGGCCGCGGAGGCGCTGCTTACGGAACTTCTGCCACAGATACGCCAAGGCAGGGCCGGGCGTATCCCCCAGGATGAAACGAAGAGCAGCTATTTCGGCGGCCGAAGACCGGAGGACGGGCTGATCGACTGGACCAAAAGCGCGACGACGGTCCGAAACCTGGTGCGGGCGGTGACCCGCCCCTATCCCGGCGCCTTTTCCTTTCTGGGAAACCGCAAGTGCATCTTCTGGGAGGTAGAGACGGCGGCGGCAACTCCGGGGGCCTATCCAGGCACGATAATCTCGACAGATCCTCTTCAGATCGCCTGCGGCGACACTGCAGTGGAGGTTCGTTTCGGCCAGAGTGAAAACGGCGTTTACATGAGCGGCCGGCAACTGGCGAAAGAGCTCAACCTTTCCGTCGGCATGAGATTCAACGGCAAGACCGAGGCGGTGACAGAAAAACGCCGCAAAAAGCAGGTCCTGATCCTTGGCGTCAACGGCTTTATCGGCAATCACCTAAGCGAGCGGCTTTTGGAAAGCGGCCGCTACGAGGTATACGGCATGGATTTGTCCTCGACAAGCATCGGACATCTAATGGGGCATAAAGATTTTCATTTCACGGAAGGGGATATCTCGATCATGCGGGAGTGGATCGAATACCATGTCCGCAAATGCGATATCGTCCTGCCGCTGGTGGCTATCGCCACGCCGATGGAGTATGTCCGCAACCCGCTTGGGGTATTCGAACTGGATTTCGAGGAAAATCTCCGCGTTGTGCGGTATTGCGTCAAGTATGCCAAACGGCTCATTTTCCCCTCCACTTCCGAGGTGTACGGCATGTGCACGGATGATGAATTTGACGAGCAGCGCTCTAACCTTGTACTGGGGCCGATCCACAAACAGCGCTGGATTTATTCGTGCAGCAAGCAGATGCTGGACAGGGTGATCTGGGCTTACGGCAAGACTCAGGGTCTGCAATTCACGCTGTTTAGACCTTTTAACTGGATAGGGCCGAAACTGGACTCACTGGAGTCCGCCCGGATCGGCAGTTCCCGCGTGATCACCCAGTTCATTCTGAATTTGGTGGAAGGCACCCCGATTCGATTGGTGGACGGCGGCGCCCAGAAGCGTTGTTTTACCGACTTCAGGGACGGCATCGAGTGTCTTTTCAGGATTATTGAAAATAAGGACGGTCGTTGCAACGGACGAATTTTCAATATCGGAAATCCAGATAACGAATACTCGATGGCCGCCCTCGCCGATATGCTCCGCGAACAGTTCGCCAGGCACCCACTTCGATCTTATTTCCCTCCGGATGGCGGTATTCAGCGCATCGAGGCCAGGGCCTATTATGGAGATGGTTATCAGGACGTGCAGCATCGGCGGCCATCCATCCGCGAGGCAAAACGTATTCTGGGGTGGACGCCGAAGGTGCCTTTTGAACAGTCGGTCAGAGAAACACTGGATTATTTTCTCAACGATGTCATCGGCCGGATAAAGGAGTAATCATGAGCCATGTCGGCCTCAGGGTAGATGTCGATACGTTGCGGGGCACCTGCATCGGGGTTCCGAATCTGATCGATCTTCTGGCCCGCCATCGTATCCGGGCCAGTTTCTTTTTTTCCGTCGGCCCGGACAATATGGGCCGGCATCTCTGGCGTCTGCTGCGGCCTAAATTTCTGGTCAAGATGCTCCGAACGCGGGCGGCGAGTCTCTACGGCTGGGATATTCTTTTGCGGGGCACCCTGTGGCCCGGGCCGGTGATCGGTAAGCGCTGTCCGAATCCGATTCGCAAGGCCGCAGAGGCGGGGCATGAAATCGGCCTGCACGCCTGGGACCATCACCGCTGGCAGATGGCGCTGGAAAAGATGGATAAGGCCGCAATAATCGCTGAAATCCGTAATGGCTACGAATTACTGACGGATATCCTGGGTGGCGCCCCCCAATGTTTCGCGGCCCCTGGCTGGAGGGTGACACCTGAGGCGCTATTGGCGTTAGAGCAATTCCCGTTTCGCTTTGAATCCGATTGTCGCGGTCGTTCGCCTTTTTATCCGCTGATCGACAACCAGGCGTCTGGCCATGTTCAGATACCGACCACACTGCCGACCTACGATGAGCTCGTCGGCCGGCAATGCACACCCGAGACTTACAACGATTACGTTCTGAATATGATCCGTCCCGATCGGCTCAATGTCTTGACGATCCACGCCGAGGTGGAGGGGATCGCTTGTCTGGAATTGTTCCGGGATTTTCTGCTCAAGGCCAAACAGCGGGATATCACCTTTAGCGCCCTCGGTGACATTCCTGGTGAATCCGGAAAAGCGGAAAAATCGAGGATCGTTAGCGGAACTCTCGCCGGCAGGGACGGGTGGCTTGCCCGCCAGGATGGCGCGGATCTTATGGAAATTGACGTAAAGCCCGGCAAACGAGGAGCGCATTGAATAAACGCTACATTCTACTATTGCTTCTGTCATTCTTTTTACTGGCGTACATTCTTCCGCTGGGTGCGCGTGACCTGGTTGTCCCGGATGAAACGCGCTACGGCGAGATCCCCCGGGAGATGATCGCGACAGGCGATTGGATATCGCCCCACCTCAACGGCCTGCGCTACTTTGAAAAGCCGGCACTGGGGTATTGGGTGCATGCCGGCTTTCTTCTCTTGTTCGGGGAGAACAATTTCGCCGTGCGCCTCCCCTCGGCGCTGGCTGTGGGTTTAACAGCCCTTTTGATATACCTCCTGGCAGGAAGTGTTTCGCGTCGGGAAGAGGAGGAAGGCCGGCACCGACAAGGGGGATTCACCGAGGTCCTGGCCGCTCTTATTTACCTGTCATGCTTCGAGGTATTCGGCGTCGGAAACACGGCTGTACTGGACAGCCTGTTTACATTCTTCCTGACGGCGACGATTACCGCTTTCTTTTTTGCGACGGAGTCACCACCAGGATCGGGGCGAGAAAAAGGGTTCCTCATTCTCGCCGGACTAAGTTCTGCTCTGGCCTTTCTGACGAAGGGGTTTCTCGGATTCGTTGTGCCGGTTCTGGCGGTTGCGCCCTATCTGGTTTGGCAGCGCCGGTATGCCGATTTGTTGCGCATGAGCTGGCTGCCGATACTGACTGCCGTTTTGGTTTCATTGCCATGGAGTATCGCGATTCACCTCAGGGAACCTGATTTCTGGCGCTTCTTTTTCTGGAACGAACATATCCGCCGTTTTATGGCCGACAATGCCCAGCATAAAGAGTCGTTCTGGTTTTTCTTTCTGACGGCGCCGGGCATGTTTATCCCCTGGATCTTTGCAGCGCCCGCGGCCGTACCGGGAATAAAATCCCGACTGTCAAAGCAGGGGGCGCAGGGAAGATTGCTTAGATTTTCTCTGTCCTGGCTGATACTGCCGTTTTTGTTCTTTTCGTTTTCCAACGGAAAGCTTTTGACCTACATACTTCCCTGTTTCCCGCCGTTTGCCATTCTCATCGCCTTGGGGTTGTTGCAGGAGCTGAAGAAAGATACGCCAAACAGGCTTTTCCAGGGGGGGATTGCTGTCAACGCCGTCCTTTTCGGTCTGATCATGGTTGCCTTTATCTATGTTCAACTTTTTGGTTTCAACGGGCTTAGGCCTTACAGCCGGACATGGAAGGCGATGATGGTCGTCAATGGCCTGGTTTTTTTTGTTCTATTCTTCGTTTGGGCTTTCCGGAGCCGGACAACAATCAATAAAACACTCCTATTCGGCTTCTCGCCGCTTCTTCTATTTTTTGTTGTTCATTTTACCGTTCCGGATCTGACCACAGAGGTAAAATCGCCCGGCCCCATTCTGGAGCAATACGCCCAGGGCATTTCCGATGAAGATATTGTTATTTCCGACGAAAATTCCATCAGGGCGGTCTGCTGGTATCTGAAGCGGAATAATGTTTATCTATTAGAAGGAGCAGGTGAGCTTGATTATGGACTGCAGTATGAAGATGCAAAGGGGAGACTCCTTGATATGCCCTCCGCGGTCGACTTGATTCAGCGCAACCGGGGCAGGACGGTGCTGGTCGCGAGGGTGAAAAATGTCGCCCGATGGCGCGCCCGGCTCCCCCAGCCTGTTTTTCGGGATCAGAGCGGTCCTAACGGCTATGTTTTTTGGAGATATTGACATCGAGCCAGCGCAGGGCTTCCCGCGCGATGGCGGCCTTTGCGGCATAAATTTTTCCAATAGCGGAGATCTTTTTGAAATTATATATAAATTTTGCTATGCAAGGACATCGTGAATTCGCCTTGCCTCCGTGGGGAAGCGGAGATTAATCTTCACAAAGACAGGCAATAATGCTTA
>DYLD01000177.1 GCA_020722315.1 Syntrophus aciditrophicus | reverse complement strand
GCTGCGGGGTCGAAAAAGATTTATGAGCGCGAAGGCGGCGTTTTGCAAAGGTCTCCTAATAACCCCGGCCTTGGTTGAAATAATGCCGGTGATGTGTTAGACAGAACAAAAAGAGAACAAGAAAGAGAACTTGTACGTTTATGCCGGTCTATGAATACACTGCGCTGGATCTCGGCGGCCGCAAGAAAAAGGGCACCATCGACGCCGGGAGCATTTCGGCGGCGCGCCAGAAGCTCCGTGAAAGCAATGTCTTTCCGGTTCAAATCAGCGAGCCTGCCCAAAGCAAGAAGGAAAGTAGCCCAAGCGGCGGCTCATCCGGACTCTTGAAGCGCGTCAACATGCAGGAAACCTCCGTTTTGACAAGGCAACTCGCGACGTTGATCGGCGCGGGGCTGCCGCTGGTTCCTTCTTTAACGGCCCTTGTCCCGCAGATCCACAACGGCCTTCTGCGTTCCGCAATCGCAACGATACGCGAGAACATCAATGAGGGAAACAGCTTCGCGGGGAGTCTTTCTTTGTTTCCCAAGATATTCCCCCCCTTCTATATCAATATGGTTCGCGCCGGGGAAGCCTCGGGGACGCTGAACCTCGTCCTCGAAAGGCTGGCCGATTTTCTCGAATCCCAGCAGGCCGTACGAAGCAAAATACGCTCGGCGCTGGCATACCCTCTTTTTATGTTTGTTATCGGCAGCGGCGTCCTTTTTTTTCTCGTTACGTTCGTTGTTCCTAATATCACGCATATCTTCAAGGAAATGCACCAGACACTGCCACCGATCACCGTTTTTCTGATCTTCGTCAGCGGATTTCTGAAATCCTTCTGGTGGGTTATACTGCTTATTGCTGCCGCCGTCATCGCCGGGATCAGATATACCGTCAGAAAAACTGAGGCCGGACACCTCTGGTGGGACAGGCTCAAACTCAACGCCCCTCTTTTCGGGAAACTCAACACCAAAATCGCTATAGCCCGGTTCAGCCGGACGCTGGGGACCCTGCTGCAGAGCAGCGTCCCTTTGCTTTCAGCCCTTGAAATAGTGAGAAACATCGTGGATAACCGTGTTGTCGCCGACGAGATCAAAATGGTCGCGAAGGACGTCGAAGAGGGGCAGAGCCTCTCCGCGCCGCTGGCGAAAAGCCCGCTGTTTCCGCCGATAGCCGTCGAAATGATCACCGTCGGCGAGCAGAGCGGCGAAGTCGAAAAGATGCTCTTCAAGGTTGCCGACGCCTACGAAAAGGAGGTCGAGTCCGACATCGCAATGATCACGTCGCTGCTGGAGCCGGCGATGATCCTCGCGATGGGTGCGGTCGTCGGATTCATCGTCGTCTCGATACTGCTTCCGATCTTCGAGATGAACCAGCTCGTCCGGTAGGGGAGGAAAAACAATGAAAAAGCAACGACGAAAGCAAAGAGGTTTCACGCTGATAGAGCTGATGGTTGTCATCGTCATCCTCGGCATACTCGCCGGGTTGATTGTCCCTAGAATCATGGGCCGCCCCGATGAGGCAAGGCGCGCCAAGGCAAGGATTCAGATCGAGAGCCTCGAAACCGCGCTGAAGCTCTATAAACTCGACAACGGGGTCTACCCGACCACCGAGCAGGGACTCCAGGCGCTTGTCGAGCCGCCGGCGGTCGGGGCGCCGGCAAAGAACTGGCGCCAGGGGGGCTACCTTGAAAAAGGAAAGGTGCCGAAGGACCCGTGGGGTTTCGACTACATCTATCTTTGTCCCGGCATAAACGGCGATTACGATTTGAGTTCACGGGGGGCCGACGGCGAGCCGGGCGGAGAAGGAAAGAATAAGGATATCAACAGTTGGGAAAGCGAAGGTTGATCCATCTCTCCTGGCCGGATGCCCGAAGGGCTGTAACCGCCGGGTCTGGCTATACGCTGATCGAGCTTTCCGTTGTCGTCTTCTTGATCGCCCTAATGCTGTCTCTTTCCGTCCCGAGAATCAGGGACACGCTTTTTGCGGATAATCTGAAGGCGGCGACAAGGCGCCTCGCCGGCGCCTCGCGCGAGCTTAAAAACGAGGCGATCCGGGAACATGTCGATTATATCCTGCATCTCGACATTTCCGCTCCAGGCTTCTGGACCTACAGCGCCGATACGACCGCAGAAAAGCTTGCCGAGATTCGCAAGAGGGCGGTCCGCTTCGCCGACGGCGTAACAATATCCGGTTTTATCCGGCCCGGCCAAGAAAAGATAAACGAGGGAGATGTCGAAATCCGCTTTCACCGCGAGGGATACATCGAGCCGGCGGTTGTTTATCTAACCGAGGGAGAGCGGTCGTTTACGATCGTTTTTCACCCCTTTCTCGATAGAGTCACCGTGTATGAAAAAGAGGTCCCTTTCACATTCGATGAACGGCAAAATGCACCCAAAATATAGCATGGCGCCCTTCAAAAAGACGCGCGGCTTCACGCTTATGGAAGTCATGATCGCAATGGCGATTCTGGCGATCGCGCTTGTTGCGGTCTATCAGTCCCAATCCCAGGGGATTTCGATGGCCGGTGAATCACGGTTTCTGACAACAGCGTCCCTCCTCGCGCAGGACAAAATGGCCCGGCTCGACGCCGCGCCGGCCGGTGAGATAAAAGCCGAACGCGGCGATTTCGGGGATGATTTTCCCGATTATGCCTGGCGGGTGGAAATCGAAGATACCGAAATAAAGCTGCTCAAAAAAATCGTCGTCATCGTCACGAACAACCGCCTCGTTTCGCGCAACGAATACCGCCTGACTCTCTACAAGGTTTTAACCAATTGAAAGAAAAAGGGTTCACGCTGATTGAAATTCTGCTCGCCGTTTTGATCCTCGCTGTAGTGCTGACGACCGTCTATGCATCCTATACCGGTACATTTAGGCTTATCGATGAGACCGAAACGGACGCGGAAATCTACGGGATGGCGAGATGTGCCCTGAAAAGGATGACTTTGGACATCGAAGCCGTCGCGCGGTGGAAGGAATCGTTTGTCTTTGCGGCCACAAAGAATCAGTTGGGGGAAAGCGACTTTACCGCCCTCGAGTTCCGTTCCGGCGCCCATGTCGCCTTTGGTACAAACGAACCGCCGGCCGGTGTTGCGACGATCCGGTACACCGTGGAAAAGACGGATGAAGAAGGCGGTTTTGCTCTGTACCGCAGCGATTCGCTGAGCATCGATCCCGCAAGGGACGATGCACCCCCTCTAAAATATATGCTCTGCGACAGGATTGAAAATGTAACCTACACCTTCTACGATGAAAAGGGGGAAAAACACGAAACCTGGAACTCGATCGACGGCCCGGAGGCACAGAGGAAAAAGGCCCCTGCGATCGTGGAGATACGGCTTTTTCTGGTTAACGAAAAGAACCCGGACAGTCCCCATCTGTTTATGACCGCCGTCCGGGTTCGTCTCGTCGGGACGTCATAATGGGGTCACATATTGCAAATTATATAAACGATGGCCGTGGCGCCGGGAATAATCAACGCGGAGTTGCGCTGATCATCGTGATTTTGATGATCAGCATCATCGTGGCCCTGACGATTCAGATGAACCGGGACATGCGCGCCGAGATTTACGAGGCGGCCAACCTGCGCGACGAGATTGCTCTGCGATACGTCGGCGAATCCGCCGTCAACGCTGCCGCGGCGCTGCTTCTGGCCGACACGAACCATTTCGACTCGCTTTCGGAGGACTGGGCGAATACCGAGATGTTCTCGCTAAAATCGGAGGAATATTTCGACGATGCCTCGTTCAGGCTTTCTATTGAAGACGAGAAGGGAAAGGTGCCGATCAACATGCTGGCGGGCGGAAAAGCTCAGAGCGCAACGATCAGGGAAGTCACGCTTCGGCTCCTCACCGGAGGGTATTTCGGTCTCGAACATGACAGCGCCGAGGAGATCGTCGATTGCATCAAGGACTATATCGATGCCGACACCCAAACGTCCGAAAAAGGCAACGAGGAATCCGTGAAAAACGCCCCGCTGGATTGCATTGAGGAACTATTGATGATAAGAGGGATTACCCGTGAACTGTTTTACGGATCGGATCGGTTCTTCGGGCTTGCCCGCTGCCTGACCGTTTTCGGGGAGGCGAGGATCAATATAAACACCGCGCCGAAGCCGGTGCTACGTGCGTTGTCATCGCAGATGACCGACGGCGCCGTCGCAGCACTCGACGAATACCGCCGGGACGCCAGCAATGCCGTTTCCGATCAGGGATGGTACAGGACGGTCCCGGAGGCGGCCGGCATCAATATCCCGGCGGATATTCTCACGGTAAAAACCGATTTCTTCCGGATCAAGGCGGAGGCCGTGCGGGGGCGGATGACGCGGCGAATCGTCGCCGCGGTGAAAAGGGCATCATCACCAAAGAAGGTCACGATGCTGTCCTGGA
>DYLD01000176.1 GCA_020722315.1 Syntrophus aciditrophicus | reverse complement strand
TTTTTAAAAAAATTTTTTTAAGGCTTGCTAAGGATTTAATTTTGTAGATGGTCTAGAGGTAACAGGGATGACTAGACGCAGGCGAAAAAAAATTTTTCAAAAAATTTTTTTTAAGGCTTGCTAAGGATTTAATTTTGTAGATGGTCTAAGGAAAGTCGAGGATTAGAAGCACGTGAATCGTGCGTGTTTTATACCAAGGTTATTGTCAGGTAAAGTTTAAAGTTATCCCTGCGGGGTAGCGCAACAACAAAAAAAGGAGAAAGAAAATGGACAAGGACAACAAGGCGGCACAGGCGACACAGACGGCACAGCTGATGACGAGAGCGGAGGCCGCGCGATTTTTAAGGCTGTCGCCGGGCACTCTGGGAAACTGGCGATGCTCCAAGCGCGTCAGGATTCCATGTGTCAGATTGGGCTGGAAAATCTTTTATCGCGCCAGCGATTTGGAAAAATTCATTGAAAGCCGTGTGGAGAACAAAGTGCAAGAGGAAACAGTGAAGACGCAGTGTGAAGAATAATGTTTATATCTAAAAATGGAGGCAAAATGCAAAACGGACAGACGGGAACGAGCGAACTTCTCAACAGGGGCGAAGCGGCCGCATTCCTTCGCTTAAGCGCGGGAACACTTGCGAACTGGCAGAGCACAGGCCGCCAGAAAATTCCTTTCGTGAAACTCGGGAGGCGCATCTTCTACAAGCGCGGCGATCTCAAAAAGTTTATTGAGGGCAAAACGCAAAATCTGGAGGGCTGAAGGATGAAAACGATTATCAAGCTGAAAGACAAAAAGGGGAAAAATGATTAGTCCTTTGGAACAGGCGAAGACGGCGGCGGGGGATTGCATTTCAGTGCTGGCGCGGCATGGCATACAAGCCCGACCGGGAAGAAATATCCCCTGTCCGCTTGGAACGCACGAAGACCGACACCCGAGCTTTTCAGTCTTTGACGGCGGCGAGAAATTCCGCTGTTTCTCATGCGGAGCGCATGGGGACGCACTAGACCTTGAAGCGCAACTATCCCGGCAACCGCTCCGCGAAGTCATAAGGGCGAACGCAGGCCGCCAACAAACGACACCACGCAACTATACCCGCCACGCGCCCGCCCCCCGGGAACAACTCCGAATGAAGCAGACCTTCGCGGGCTATATCGCCGAAATACCCGGAATGGATATTGACGTATCCGCGGAAATATGGGAGCGTTCAGACTGGCGGCCAGAGAACACCCCGGCGGAGAACCCCGGGGCAGAGGCCGTCGCGCTGTTGCGGACACTCTACACCCCGGAGGATTGTATCTTCATAGGCGAATTGACGGATTCCAAGAATGCCACTTGTGTGAAGCGGCGCGATGAATGGATTGAAACATTTGAAGCATCCGGGGCAACTATCCCGCCCTTTTTTTGCCCGAACCCTGTATCGCCGCAAGGTGCCCAGAACGCGAACGGAGAACTATCATTCCGGACGGCGGCGAATGTATCCCGTCCGGCTTATGCGGTGGCGGAAAACGACAGAGCATCCCTTCCAGAGCAAGCCCGCTTTTGGCTTAAAATGATTCAGCGCGGTTTCCCTGTCCGCGCCTTGACATATTCCGGCAACAAGTCTCTTCACGCGATATTCGAGGCAACCCCCGGCGAACTGCCCGAGCTGAAAAAGATATTCGGCGCGCTGGGATTCGACCCCCAGACTTTCGACATTGCCCGTCTCTCACGAATGCCGGGGCACCTGCGCGAAGATACCGAGAAATTCCAAACGGTTTTATATCTCAAAAAATAACACAAACAAAAGGGAAAAACAATGAGACAAGAAGCCAATGCCCTGCAAATCGTCAAGTCTGAATTTACAGACCCCCCGCCCCGAAAATGGGAACCAATAAAAAAGGAACAGATACTCGCACCCTTGCCGGAATTTCCGATTGAAGCAATGCCCGGGATACTCCGCGACATGGCGGTAGAAATTTCGGAATCCATCCAAATACCGATTGAAGTGGCCGCCCTTGAACTGCTGGTGGTTACAGGCGCGGCGGCAGGCCGTGAAAACGTATTTTTTCTAAGGCCAGAACTAGAAACGCGCCCTAATCTATATGGCTTTGTATTTGTAGAAAGAGCGGGAAGGAAATCAAGCTCATTTAAGCCGGCGATACGCCCAGTCGAGACATGGATAGATGAAAGATTGCCGGAATATAACAAGCAAAAACGGGTATACAATTTTCGGATAAAAGAAAGAGACGCGCTTGAAGCGCAATCATTCAAGAAACAAGACAACGCGCAAATATTGTCCCGGCTTGAGGCCCTGCAGGACGAAATAGACAAAATGGGGGCGGACTTGCGAAGCCCCGCTTTTCTGGCGGATGACGCATCGCCCGAGGCCCTTATAAGAAAACTTGAAGAAACAAAAGGACAGATAGCGACACTTACGGACGAAGGGCGAAAGGTGATGAAAATTCTAATGGGCATATATTCAAACGGAGAAAACCGCGAAGAAATATATGTAAAATGCTATGATGGGTCGTCGCCACTGCAAGTAGATAGAGCGACATATGGCACGAGAGTAAAAAAGCCGACTGCAAGTTGTCTCATCATGCTTCAATTGGATTATCTTAAAAAGATTGGAACGCAAGTAGATTTGTTTGACAGCGGATATATTTCGCGCTGTATTTTTTGCTTCCCGGATTCGCTGGCGGGGACAAGATTATGGCAGGATCGGGTGATGAACCGTGAAGTTCTGGAAAGTTATTCACAGATGATTTTTACTCTCTTGAACCAAAACTATTCCCGAAAACTGGGGCAGGACAAGATTTTCACTCTTGACGCAGACGCGAAAGACGCATGGACGGCCTATTACAACGAATGCGAAAAGGCTATTGCCCCTGGCGGAAGCCTCCATGAACTGGCTGACATTGCGACGCGGTTTCCGGAGCAAGCCCGAAGGATTGCGCTTGTCTCCGCAATCGTCAAAGGGCGCGGCAAGGTAACAGTGAACGAAATGGAGGCCGGAATATCCCTGACACGATATTATGCCATTCACGCGGAGCGGGCATTCTCCACGATGAAAGGGCACACCCTGCCCGGTGAAGCGCGGCGGATACTTCAGGCAATAAAGAAAAATCAGCCTGAAATATTTTCAGCCCGCGACATTTGCCGTCTTACTGGCGCAAAGATAGAGGATGTTGAAAGCGGATTGCGGACACTCGAATCCTTGAACTATATCCGCCCCAAGGACAGCGAAAACGGCGAATCCGCCCCGACACCGGGGCGCAGGCCTTCGCCTGTATATGAAACAAACCCGGAGCTGTTCAGATAAGGTTCATGCCCCCCGGTGGCGCGGATGGCTTCCCGCGTGGCTCTCATTGTGCCCGAGCACGGGGGGTGCCATTTTTAAAATCTAAAGTGATACATATTAACGACTTGCAAATATCGGAGAGCTTGAAATGTCGCATAATAAAGCTTATGTTAAGTTCACAAACATCAAAACAAGATGATTTACAATAATTTACGACTATTTTAGCATTGGTCTATCGCTTACTATTTGTATATCTATCATTCGCTGGCTATACATAATCAGAAAAAGCAAAAGGGGGCTATGACATGGAAGACAAAGAATTATTGCGACAGAGCATGAAGCTGGCAGGCATTGGGACAGCGAAGCAGCTATCAATCATTGTCGGCAAGTCGCCCCATACAGCTTCAAGCTATGCATGCGGGCGACTGGCAATCCCAGACAGTGTATTCAAAGCCATAATGCTACACATGGTCATGTCGAGCATGAGGCAAGAGGAAATCGAGCGAAAGGCGCGGGAGAAATAAACCTTCCGAATCTCGATGCTCGGAAGGTTTTGCGGACAGCGCAATCAGAAAGAAACCTTGCACTACTGGAGTAGGACAAGGTTTTGCGGACAGCAATCAGGCAGGCTCGGAGGGTCGCACTACTCCAGTAGTGCAAGGCTCCGAATCCCTTTTGACAACTCCAGACGACAAACAACAGCGGACAGGGGGAAGACTTTTCGGGCGGCAACAATTACCACCCCAAAAAAGCCGAAGGGCAGGCGGACAGGGAAAATATGCGGCAACACTTGCCACATTAGGACAGCGGAGGCCGTAAAAAAGCTCTCCCCCGCCTGTCCCTGCCCGTGAAGCACGGTTAAAAAAAATGAATTGTCAATTCTGTCAATTCTGTCAGAGCCCCCGAGCCCCCCCGATATGCCCGGGCGTGATTCTGTCAATTCTGTCGAAATCGTCAGACCCCCAGCCCTGCCCCCAAAGCGAGGCACCCCCCGAAAAACACCCCCCGCATACCCTGCCGGAACACCTTATCCCCTTAGACACACCTTAGACAGAGTGTTTTAGAAGGGAAAATACAAGGAAAAGGGAAAAGCCATAAATGAATGAATATTAAGGCTTTAAGAGTGGTCGGGATGGCGAGATTCGAACTCGCGACCTTTTGACCCCCAGTCAAA
>DYLD01000175.1 GCA_020722315.1 Syntrophus aciditrophicus | reverse complement strand
CAGAGGGGCGGGCATCGCCCTCGATAATATCAATATCCTCAGGGAAATAACACTCAAAACTTGAAAGAGAACCCACTATCAAACCGTTTGTGGTTTCCGCTTTTGGCGGCTGTGATCCGCCAGCGCAGGACTTGCTGGGTTTTTTCAGAAGAGACAAACTAAAAATGCTCATTCCGAGGAAATATCATCCCCACATCACGGCAGCCGTTCTTCTAATCCTATCGCTGGTGATCATATCTTATAGCGCATCCAAATTTACCGAGGCGGGTTTCTTGCGTAAAGTATTCATCGAGATAGCATCTCCCGTGACCAATATCGTCAACATTTCGGCCAAGGGGCTGACGGATTTCTGGGAACGATACCTTCTTCTGGTCAAAATCGAAGAAGAGAACAAAAAATTGCGGGAAGAAAAAACCGCTCTCAACCAGCAGTTGAACACGTACCGGGAGGGATATTACGAGTCGATAAGACTGAGGAAATTGCTTGAACTCAAAAATGTTCTGTCTTACAAATTTCAGGCGGCGCGGGTTGTCGACAACAAAAGCAATGCACTTTTTAAAACAATCCTCATAGACAAGGGAACCGCTGATGGTTTGCAGGTCGGTTATCCCGTACTTTCCGCAGAAGGCGTCGTCGGAAAAATCATGGAAAGCTCCTGGCATTATTCGCACGTGTTGCTTTTGATCGACAAGAACAGTAATATCGATGCTGTCGTCCAAAGAAACAGGGCGCACGGCATCCTGCAGGGAGCCGGAATCTCTCATTATAATCTCAAATATATCTCGCATTCCGAAAACATAGTTCCTGGCGATACAGTCCTGTCTTCAGGCATGGCTGGCCTGTTTCCTAAAGGCTTGATTCTGGGGACAATCAACACCGCATATAGGCAAGAGCATGAATTATTTCAAAAAATTGATGTCACGCCGTCTGTTGATTTCAGCAAACTTGAAGAAGTCCTGGTTTTGCTGCCTGATAAGGAAAATAATAAATGATTTCAACGGTTCTTTTAATTGTGCTCCTTTTTCTGGCCGTTATATTACAGATAACGATACTGGATCTGTCTTCCATAGGTCTTGTAAGTATCGAGATCACACCTCTGGTGGTTATATATGCAGGATTTCGTTTCAGCGCGATATACGGCGGTGTTTTCTCGTTTCTTCTCGGTTTTTTTGTTGATACCATCATCGGTTCTCCTATCGCGGGGCTCTATACGTTGATCTATGTCGCTTTATTTTATATTTCCTGCCTCGTCAGCGAAAAAATAAACACAAACAACATGTTGTCGTTATCTTTGTTTACCGGGTTTTGTTTTCTGCTTCAAGGTGCAGTGATTTCCTTTTTCTACTGGTTGATTCTGAATCAAAATACGTTTAACCTGATATTTACGGTCTTCATTCCCCAGGGCATTCTGATGGGGATTTTAAGTCCCTTTTTGTTTTACGTCTTTGGGAGGTTGGAAGTTCTTCTTTATGCTCAAGACAGGCAAACGGATCGACGTTTATGATCCGGCTCAGTTGAAACCAAAATTACGAATGATTCTGATCATCGTCTTTTCGGCCCTCGCGATTCTCGCCCTGAGGCTGTGGTATCTGCAAATTATCAAGGGGGACACATACAGACAACGCTCCGAAAACAACAGCCTGCGCCTGAAAAAGATAAAGCCTTTGCGCGGTCTTATCATGGACAGAAATCGGCAAATAATCGTGAATAACCGCCCTTCTTTCGATGTAATTTTCATCCCCGATAAAAAAAGGGACATCAACCTGTCCGTTGAAAAAATACAAAAGTTTTACGCCGTAAATTCACTGGCATTTGCCGGTGAACTTTCCGTTCCGAACAGGATAAAGCCTTTTGTCCCGGTTATCCTCGAGCGTAACGTGACTCTGGAAAAAATCGCGGTCATTGAAGCGCATTCCCTCGACCTTCCCCATGTCGAGACAGAAATAACGCCCGTCAGAGAGTACCTTTACGGGGAAGCAACCGCGCACCTTACGGGGTTTACCGGGGAGGCCAGCAATGAAGAAATAGGAAAAGATCCTTCCAAACGACTGTCGTTGGGTGACGTCATCGGAAAATATGGCATCGAAAAGTTTTTCGACAAATATCTGAGGGGGAAAAACGGCGCGGAACAGGTCGAAATCAATGTATCGGGAAGGATTGTCAGATCGCTCGGGAGCGTACCTGCAAAACCCGGGGAGATTGTTGTTACGAATATTGATCTCGAACTGCAAAAAGCCGCGTGGCAGGCACTGGGCAACCGCAGGGGAGCCGTAGTGGCTCTGAATCCTCAAAACGGCGAGGTTCTTGTCCTTGCCAGTTCGCCCTCCTTCGATCCAAATCTTTTCAGCGGGAAGATTTCGGCACAGGAATGGAAAAGGCTTTCGAATGACCCGCGCAATCCCATAGAAAATCGTGCTGTATCCGGCCAGTATCCTCCCGGATCAACGTATAAACCCATCATCGCGGCGGCCGCGCTTGAGACCGGAGTCATAACCCCTGAAACCGTCATTCACTGCGACGGAACCTTCAAGTTTGGTGAAAAAATTTTCCATGACTGGAAAAAGGAGGGACACGGCAACATCAGTTTGCACAGGGCTATTGTCGAATCGTGCGATGTCTATTTTTACAACCTCGGCAAAATGCTGGACGTCGACGTAATAGCTCGCTACGCAAGCGGATTCGGATTTGGAAAACCTACCGGAATAGACATCACCAATGAAAAGAGCGGTCTCGTCCCGACAAAAAGCTGGAAGCGAAAACACCTTCATGCCCCCTGGTACCCCGGGGAAACGATACCTCTGTCGATAGGCCAGGGCTACACCCTGACAACTCCCGTTCAGCTGGCCAATGCGTATGCCGCGCTGGCCAACGGCGGCACTCTTTACCGACCCCGTATCGTCAAACATGTCGAATCTCTCGACGGGCGTATTTTAGAATCTTTTCCGCCGCAGAAGATAGGCGTCATTCCTGTTAAACCCCAAAACATCGCGATTCTAAATAAGGCGCTCTGGGGGGTTGTGAACGAAGAGGGAGGCACGGGTTACATTCTGAGAAGAAAAGAGGCCAATGTTTCCGGAAAGACTGGAACCGCCCAGGTTGTAAGCCTTCCGAAGGACCCGAAGAAGAAAAAAACGCTGACGGCCTACACCGGGGATCACGCGCTGTTTGTCTGTTATGCCCCGTCTGAAAAACCTGAAATTGTCGTGGCCGTTATCCTTGAGAATGCCGGGCACGGAGGGTCTGTCGCGGCCCCTGTAGCGAAACAAATTCTCGACGCCTACTTTGCACAGAGAGAAAAAGAAAAGAAACATAGCATAGAAACGGATATGGCCAGGTTAGAAAACGATGTTCAAGATTGATCGAGCCCTTTTTACCCATTTTGACTGGACCCCCCTCGTACTGGTCATAGCGATAAATTTGATCGGGATATTGAACAACTACAGTTCCTGCTTCAACAACATCACCCTTGAGAAATCCCCTCTGTACATCAAGCAAATCCAGTGGTTCACGATTGGTCTTTTTGCGTTGACCGCCGCCTTTTTTACCGATTACCGCTTCCTCGTGCGCCACGCCTATATCCTCTACGGCATATCCATCCTGTTGCTTATCATCGTCATGACAAAAGGCTACGCGACGCGGGGCTCGCAAAGATGGCTTCTTCTGGGGGCTTTCACGTTTCAACCCTCGGAGCTGGTCAAAATCACTATTATTCTGGCCCTTGCCAAGTTCTTTGACTCCCATCAACTCAACCACGACTACCGCCTCCGGGAAATGCCCATTCCACTATTCATCGTCTTCCTTCCTTGTTTTCTGATATTAAAACAGCCCGATTTGGGAACGGCACTGATTGTGTTGATCACATTTTCTGCAATCGTATTGTTTGTCGGCTTCGACTACAAATCGTTGCTTGCCACGATAGTGGTAGGGCTGTTGTCCATACCTGTAGGCTGGTATTATCTGAAAGACTACCAGAAAGAACGTATTCTAACGCTCTTTCAACCGGAACATGACCCGCTGGGAACGGGTTATCATATCATCCAATCGATGATCGCCGTCGGCTCAGGCGGACTTTTGGGAAAGGGATATCTGAAGGGATCTCAGACTCAACTGAAGTTTCTGCCGGAACAGCAAACCGACTTTGCCTTCTCGGTTTTTGCCGAGGAGTGGGGGTTTATAGGGGCCCTGGTTCTTCTTTTCTTGTTTTTTTACCTTATTGTCTGGGGACTGAAAACCATGATGCATGCAAAAGATTACTCGGGGGCACTGCTTGCCTTCGGATTGGTAATGATTTTTTTTCTCCAGGTGTTTGTCAACATCGCTATGGTTATAGGAATTCTCCCGGTTGTCGGCATTCCGCTGCCCTTTCTCAGTTACGGCGGTTCTTCGCTGGTTATGATGATGTCGGGTGTCGGCATTCTTATGAGCATCAATATGCGAAGATTCATTTTGCAGGCCTGAGGAGACCAAAACAGGCATCCTT
>DYLD01000174.1 GCA_020722315.1 Syntrophus aciditrophicus | reverse complement strand
AATTGATCACGAAGGCCTGATTTGCGTCGGCGCTGGAGCAAGGATGCCGCGACTCGCCATCCATGCCATAAATCAGGGCTATGAAGGGCTTGAACACCTTGCCGTGATACCAGGGACAGTCGGCGGAGGAGTTGTCCAGAATGCGGGCTCAGGCGGCAGGGAACTGGCCACTCATCTTGAGAGTATTTTGGTTTTTGACAGCAGCACCTCAGGGACGCACCGGATCGACAAGTCGGGATTGGAGATGGGTCACAGGACAAGCATACTTAAAAATCAAAGGGATCTCATCGTGCTGGAGGCAAGATTCAGACTTTCACCGGGTGACAGGGAGGATATGCTCGAATCCGTGAAAAAGAGGATCTCATCCCGGAAGGAGAAGATGCCCCTGAATTTTCCCAATGCAGGTAGCATTTTCAAGCACCCGCCTTCGGGGGAGCCACCAGGGTGGCTTATCGAACAGGCGGGCTGCAAAGGGTTGTCCGTAGGCGGCGCCATGATATCGGAAAGGCATGCCAATTTCATAGTTAACACTGGTTCCGCCTCCTGTGATGACGTTCTAAAACTGATGGAGGTGGTAAGGGAGCGCGTATTCGCCGTTTTTCATGTAGCGCTTGAACCGGAAGTCGAGATCGTCAAATGAGTGCCCTGAGCCTGCTTTCCGCAATTAAGGTAAAGCCAGCCCGGGATACGGCTTCTGTCCTTGAAGCCATGGCAGCACGCCAGAGGGGGTGGGGTGCTGAAAAGTGTCACGTGTGGATGGATCCAGCAGGGGGCGTGGGGCTTGCCGCCTCCGGTGGAGACCGGTGGGATGCGTTTTACCGGTCGGACAACGACAATTTGACGGTTGTCTTCACGGGCAGGCTTACAAACCATCGGCAAGTCCTGCACGAACGATGCAAGAAAAATCCAGGTCCTCCATCTGGATTCGCCGAGATAATCGCCCGTCTATACCTTGAACACGGCGTGGATTGCCTGAACATGCTCCAGGGGTATTTCTGTTTTGTCCTTTGGGACGGGAATCGTCAGGAACTCCACGCAGCCAGGGACCCCATGGGGGCGTTGCCCCTTTTCTATTCCGAAGTCCGTGACGATACCCTTTTCGTAAGCTCGCAGATTGCGCCCATCCTGGCCACCAACATGGTCACGGCATCTCTGGATAGGGAGGCCATAGCCCATTATCTCCACGACAAGTCATTTTTGCAGCCATCCACTCCCTACAGCGCCGTGAGAAGCTTTCGACCCGGGACGCGGCTTGTTCACGGAGAAAGAGGCCTCCATATGGACAGTTATCACCGTATCAGGCTCGACAAGGAGGAAATGAACCAGGATGAAGCCGTGGGCAGGGCCGACGAATTGCTCCGTGCCATTCTGGAGGAGCAGGTCGCACCTTTTGACAGGATCGGGGTGTGCTTTAGCGGCGGAGTGGATTCTTTGTTGTTGACCGCCATGATCAAGGCCTTGACGGACAAACCAGTCCACACCTACACGGTCTGGACAGGCTCCAACAATGAAGACATGGAATTCGCCCATGAGGCTGCGCGATACTTTGGTACCAGTCACAGAATGATCGAGCTGAAAGGCGATTTGATAAAAAATCATCTCCCTGCGATAGTGGAAGGCTATCCTACGCCGGCCGTTGGCGGATGGCAGATCTACATGTCCACCAAGGGCGCCCGGGAAGACGGAATTGGCATCGCTTTTTCCGGCCACGGGGCAGAGATATCCTTCGGTCTTGATTGGAACCAGCTGAAATTTGACCGGATCCATTCCCTCCTGCGTTTTCTGGATCTGGTTCCTTTGTCTTTCCAGAAGGCAGGTTGCGCCTGCCTGAACCGTTTACTTACCTTGTATGGGGATGCAAATATACAATTGCTGCATGATTATCTAGAACGGAGACTGGGCATACAATACTGGAATTCGTCAAAGCTTACTGAAAAACGCATCCATTTTCTTTTTCCCACGGGGACCAGACAGTTCAGATCCATAGGTGAGCATTATCGTAACGACTACCTGGCTTCCGGATCCGCGGATTTTCTCGACCAACAGATCTATTCACGGTTGGTGAATTTCGAGGGAAATCATGCGCAGGGGAAGAACAATCACCTGGCCCAGCATAACGGTGTCGAGCTTGCGCTGCCCTTCATGGACAGGAGATTCCTGGATTTCGGGCTTAAGATCCCCCACGCTCTCAAAAACATTGGCGGTCAGTACAAATACCTTGAGGTCAGGCTGGCCAAGAAATACCACCAATTCGAGAGAATCGAGAGAAAAAAGGCGGCCTTTTCCATGCCCTTTGGCAATTGGCTGAGAGAAGAACTCAGGGAAACCGCCGAAGATGCCTTTAGTGAAGAAAATCTTAAACGGATCGGTTGTTTCAGGCATGAAGCTGTCCGCGAAATTTGGCGGGGATTTCTCGATGGCAGCGAAACCCTCCACTGGACGGATATCCAGGCGTTCATATCGCTAGACCTCTGGCTCAGGCAGGTGGGTCAGGACGAGAGGCTTGCTTGACATGACAAAACCAGGGAGGGGCTACTTTGCGGAAGCTCTTGCGTTGCCCATCACCATTCTTGAGACCGCCGGAATGGATAGGGCGAATGAGCCGACAACGGTTGGCATCCCTTTTCCAAGGGGTTTCTTGCCAAGGTTTCAGGAAGTGTGCCTCGTGGATGGCCAGGGCATGGCGGTACCCCATCAAACAAGGATTCTGGCGAGTTGGCCGGACGGGTCCACAAAGTGGTTATTACTGGATTTCATGGCCTCGGTTCCGGCTGGAGAAGCGCACACATACTACCTGCGTAGCGGCTCCGCCCCCAGGGATCTCATCATGCCTGCAGACATGGACGTCCGGCAGGAAGGTCAGGGACTCAAGGTTACAGGTAAATGCGGGGTGTTCGAGATATGTCCATCTCCTGAGTGTTTTCTTCGCTTTCACAAACCCGGCGCCCCAGAAGGCGAGGACTCCATTGATTGCTCCGTCACCATGACTGCGGCAAGCGGTGGCGAATATCGGCCGTTGCCCAGTTCCATAAAGGTTGAAACCAGAGGGCCAATAAAAACGGTTTTAAAGATTGAAGGTACGATGTCAGGCGGCGATTCACAGGATTTTTGCGTATTCATCTGCCACCTGGATATTTATCAGGAACGGCCGGATGCAGTGATCAAATTCTGTATCCGCAACCCCAAAGCTGCCTTGCACAAGGGGGGCCTATGGGACTTGGGCGATCCTGCCTCGGTCTATTTTAAGGACTTGAGTGTTTTTTCCAGGATCCCTGCCGGGGAATCTGCAGTTGCTTGGGATACAGGGGATGGCAGCGCACCCGAGAACCAGAGCGAGGCCGTTTCTCGGGTGCTGATATATCAAGACTCAAGCGGCGGCGAGAACTGGAGAAGTTCCAACCACATTGACGGACGCGACGAGCTTCCCCTGTCTTTCAGGGGCTACAAGGTCTTCCAGAACGGCAATGAAACCCACAGCGGTTTGCGCGCCCAGCCTGTTTTACAACTTGCGTCCGAAAAGGCCGGGGTAACATGTGCCATAAAAAAATTCTGGCAGAATTTCCCAAAGGCGCTGGAAGCAACCCAACGAGATGTCACGATACGTCTTTTCCCGGAACAGTTTGCAGGCCTGTTCGAGCTCCAGGGCGGTGAGCAAAAGACGCATGAGGTGTTTGTGAGCTTCGAGGGAGGAAGATCTGCGCTGAACAGGTTGAAGGTTTGGTGCGCCCAGCCCCTGATGCCGCAGATTGCCCCCGAATGGTATGAGGAATCCGGGGCGATCAGGTATCTGTGCATATCACCCTGGGATGAAAAGGGCAGGCTCGATGCATGGATCTCAACAGTCATAGAGGGCCCGAACAGCTTTTTTGACAGGCGCGAGATCATAGATGAATACGGCTGGCGTAACTTCGGAGACTGTTTTGCGGATCATGAGGTGTTCGAACAACCAGAGCCCATACCGCTTATATCTCACTACAACAATCAATACGATATGGTGTATTCTTTCCTCGTGCAATACATGCGTTGCAGTGACCATCGATGGTTCGAACTGGCGGCCGATCTCGCACGACATGTAATTGATATAGATATATACCATACATCAGAAGACAGATATCTGTACAACGGAGGAATGCACTGGCATACAAATCATTTTTTTGATGCAGCAACGGCTACTCACAGATGCTTCTCAAAAAAACATATGCTTGATCATAATTTAAAGGTCTATGGTGGAGGCCCTTCCCTTGATCATATTTATACATCGGGACTTCTGCTTTTTTATTATATGACGGGCGATACCGATGCAAAGGAAGCAGTTTTGACCCTTGGCAACTGGGTAGTTAGGCAAGTCGAGGGGCCAGCACTTTTTTTGGAAAACCTGGAGTGTCTTCTTCGTGAGGGGCTTAAACGGGCCAAAAGGCAGGGAAAAAATGCAAACGAGACGTATGGTCTGATGGACGGTCCGGGACGGCCCTCAGGAAACGGTCTGAGCGCATTGCTTGACGCATTCCAGATTTCCGGGGATCGCAGCTATTTGAGCAAGGCGGAAGATATTGTCCGAAGCTGCATCCATCCCGATGATGACATCAGGGCCAGAAACCTC
>DYLD01000173.1:3383-4615 GCA_020722315.1 Syntrophus aciditrophicus | reverse complement strand
GCCGGAGTATTCGCCAGTCGTTGTTGACTGCGCCGAGAAGAACAGGAAGGACAAAGCAGATTAGCGAAAGGGAAGGGTCTTGCAGAGCTGGCCGCAGCGGTTTCATGCCGAACCTTTTTCACGCCGTCGCGTAGATTATCTTGCCGGATTCGGAAAAGTCATAGCTTCCCAGGTGCGAACACCTCTTGCGAAACAGCTCGCTTCCCAGCTCCGCAACAAGCGCCTGAACCCCCTTCTGGAAAAAGACTGACTGGTCGCAGACCATATCGAAGCGCTCCTTGAGGATCGGTATAAAATCGAGGTTCAAAAGGCTTGCCACCGCCTTTGTCGCAACACCGGTATCCGCATCTCCCGATAGGATGCTCAGGCCTATCCCGACGTGGGTGTAAACATCGTCGCCGTAACCGGCAATCTTCTCGGGAGAAATCCCCAGCTTTTGGAGATGAAAATCGATATGGAGCCTGGTCCCTGAACCTTCCTGGCGGTTGATAAAACGGACGCCGCGCCGTGTCAGGTCTTTAAATCCCTTGATGTTCAAAGGGTTCCCTCGCAGCGTTAAAAATCCAAGTTCCCTCCAGAACAGGTTGACGACGACCGCCTTAACATGGCAAGCGAGTTTCGGCAAAAAAGGCACATTGTACTGACCGGTTTCAGGATCGAACAGGTGGGACCACGCGATGTCGGTGAATCCCCTGTCAAGGGCCTCCAGGCCTTGGGTGCTTCCAATGTTGGAGGTAAAAATATAGAACTCCGGGTGAGACTTCTTCAGACAGGTTTGCAGAATATCGAGGACGGGGTCATTGCTGCCGGCAGCGAGAAGGGCGCCGGAGATTCTCTCTTTCTTCTTTCTGGCCTGCTCGAGCCCGTTCTTTGATGTCTCTTCTATCCATTCATCCAAGACCTTTTTGGGAAAGAGCCACTTTCCGGTAACACGAGTCGCCGGAATTCTGCCGGCGCGGATCAGGGCGTAGATCTGCTTTTCATGAATGTTGAGGTATCTGGCAACCTCTTTGGTGTTCATCAGCTCTTCCGACATGGCGATCTCCCTGGATTGGGTTTTAACGTACCTCCTTTTAAAAAAATAATCAATCCTCTTTGCGCTAACTATTACTTCCTAATACAAATTCATCCCTCCAAAAGAATTTTCTCACCGTGACTCGCGCACCCCCTAACCGGGGCATTGCAACTTTGGGTATTGCAATCCCTTCGCTTATCCCTTATAAATATTACTA
>DYLD01000173.1:0-3283 GCA_020722315.1 Syntrophus aciditrophicus | reverse complement strand
GCATTGCAACTTTGGGTATTGCAATCCCTTCGCTTATCCCTTATAAATATTACTAATATACCTTCTTGTTGAAACGCTGCTTCCCGGTTAACTGCAATAAAAAAAGATCCAGTACAAGGCTGCAAAAGGAGGTTTCTATGATTCTCCGGGATATATTGATACCGTTAGACGGATCCGAACATTCCCAGACGGCCATCTCCTACGGGATATACCTCGCGGGGAAAATAAAGGCCGGCCTGACGGGCCTTCACGTCATCGACATTCGCCTGATACACGGCCCGGTTTTCACCGATGTTTCCGGCTCGATAGGAATACCGTCTTATGAAGAGCTCGGGCCGGCCATCGAAAACAGCCTCGACGCAAAGGCCGATGCGATCCTCGCGGATTTCCAGAAACAGTGCGAGGCAGCAGGAATTCAGGCGAAAAGAAAAAAGGTGACGGGAATCATCGATGATGCCATTATCGAAGAGGCACAGGGACGTTGCGACCTGATCCTTCTTTCCCAGCAGGGGGAACATTTTCATCTCGAAGGAGGGGCGATTATAGGTTCAACAACGCAATCCGTGATACGGCGCTCCGGAAAACCTGTCCTTGTGACGCCAAAAGGATACAGGGAAGTCAACAGTATCGCCGCGGCCTACGACGGCAGCGCCCCGGCCCAAAAGGCGCTGAAGTTGGCCGCAGAGCTCGCCGGCCTGACCGGATGGCCGCTTACGGTTGTCACGATCGCCGGCGATCAGGAATGGGGCAGACAAATCACCGAAAAAGCCGGAGAATACCTGGCGCCGTTTTCGCCGGAGAGTAAAACCATCGTTCTGATAGGAAACGAGGAGAAAGAACTCCTCAATTTCACGAGGGAAGGCGCGGCGGACATGCTCGTGATGGGTGCATACGGCCATAACATCATCAGGGAGCTCGTGGTCGGCTCGCTGACATCCTCGATCATCAAGAAAAGCGCCGTCCCCGTTCTCCTGACACGATAAGAAAGTTTTGGACGGGGACACACAGGCTGATCCGTCCGAAGCAATCCCTGCCGACATCGACGCGGCACCGGCGTAGAAATCTGTTGTCGAAAGGCTTAAATCCCTTGCGCCCAACGGCAGATTGGTGATAAACGAGACAACAAAAAAGGAGTGTGGGGGGAATGATCAAACATCTTGTGCTCGTAAAATTCAGGCCGGACGTGACAAAGAAACAGATAGCCGAATTGCTGAAATCCACCGCCAGGCTGCCGCCGGCGATACCGGAGATCAAAAAATACGATTTTGGTCTGGACAGGCGTCCGGATAGATATTTTGATTTTGCGCTTACGTCCGAATTTTCCGACACCGACGCGCTGGAACGCTACAAAAACCATAAAGAACATGTCCCCGTCGGTCAGTACATCCGAAGCCTCAGTGAAGAGATACGGATCGTCGATTTTGAATTCTAAATTTTGGAACCGCCATGCACAAAACGTTACGATACTACAGCACAAACCGGAATCTCCACCAGCCGGGCATCGCGCCGTTCAAAAAAACGGTTTCGTTCAGCGAGGCGCTTCTGATGGGACAGGCTCCGGATGAAGGTCTCTTCATGCCGGAGTTCATTCCAGTTATCCCGCTCGAGGACTTTGCGGCGCTGAAGGGCAGGCCCTACACCGACGCGGCAATGCTTGTCGGCCGCGCGTTTCTTGCATCGGAAATCGGCGAGGAAAGCCTGCGGAAAATCATCGCCGATTCGTATAACTACCCGGTGCCGATCGAATACGTTGATGGCCGCAGCTACATCCTCCGCCTCGACCAGGGGCCGACCGCCTCTTTCAAGGATTTCGCCGCCCGGATGATGGCCCGCCTGATGGGCACAATGAATACATCAGGCAAAACACTCAACGTCCTCGTCGCAACATCCGGCGACACCGGCAGCGCAGTCGGCGAAGCCTTCAAGGGCGTAACCGGCATAGACGTAACGATCCTCTATCCCCGCAACGAGGTCAGCGGCCGGCAAAAAAGGCAGCTCGACTCGATCGGTGAAAACGTCCGGACGCTGTCCATCGAAGGAAAATTCGACGACTGCCAGAATCTCGTCAAACAGGCCTTCTCCGACCCCGACCTCAGCAACTTCAATCTGACGTCGGCGAATTCGATCAATTTCGGAAGGATACTGCCGCAGATCATCTATTACGTCTGGGCATGGGCGCAACTGGCCCGCGACGCCGAACCGGCGGTCTTTTCCGTTCCGTCCGGCAACTTCGGCAACGCCCTTGGGTGCGAGCTTGCCAGGCGCATGGGCCTTCCGGTCAAGAAACTCATCATGCCGACAAACGAAAACGACGAGTTTCCGAACTTCCTGAAAAGCGGAATCTACAAAAAGGTCTCCCCTTCGCGCGCGTGCCTGTCGAGCGCGATGAACGTCGGCCACCCGAGCAACCTCGCACGCTTCTTCGATCTGTACGGAGGAAACGTCGATCGCACCGGCTTCGTGAACAGCGACCCCGATCTCGAGCAGATGCGAAACAACATCTTCTCGGTCAGTATCTCGGATCAGGAAACGAAAAAGACGATCAAACGCGTTTATGAGAAATACAGGGTGCTCGTTGAACCGCACGGCGCGGTAGGCTGGAAGGGGCTTGAGGTCTATCAGGCGATAAACGGGGACAACAACTCGCTCTGCATCAGTGTCGAAACGGCTCACCCGGCGAAGTTTCCCGACGAGATCCGGGAACTGCTCGGGATCAGCCCCGAACTCCCGCCAAGCATGAAAGACATCGACAAAAGAACAGGAGAGGCGATACCGATCTCCGCGAACTACGAAGACTTCAAAGGCTATTTACGGAACAATCTGAAAAGCGCGCTCTGAGGGCTAAGAGCTTTATAAAACCTACGGAAATGGTTTCGTCAAGCGCGACTTGAAGGTTTTTCGGGGCACCCGGAAGGATCACGACCATTTGGAAAACGGATATTTCACGAGGCTTGCGTTGTAATAGCGGGGATCTCCGGTTACCTCAATGCCTGCCCACGGTGGTTTTACAAAATCCTCCCCTTCCCTTCTCAATTCAATCTCGGCGATGATGAGCCCTGCATTTTCACCGAAAAATTCATCCACTTCCCAGACATGATTTCCAACAGGAATCCTGTAGCGCCTCTTTTCGATGAGCGGTTTGCGGCAGAGGTTTTCGAGCATCTCGCCCGCCTCGGCAGCGGGAATTTCGTATTCGTATTCGCTCCGGACAGCCCCGACATTGGGCCCCTTGATCGTCAGATATCCCCTTTCACCGGCCATCCTGATGCGCACGGTGCACCCA
>DYLD01000019.1 GCA_020722315.1 Syntrophus aciditrophicus | reverse complement strand
TCATTGTCGTTTTCTAAAAGACTTGAGGATGTCGCCGGTTTTTTTCAATTCTTCACCGAATGCGCCCCAGTTCCCGTCTTTCAGCAATGCTTCGGCCTTAAGGAAATGGCTGAGAGCCTCCAGCACAGCCTCCCGATCGCTTTTTTCTGTCACATCCGCCGCCCTTTTGGTGGATTCTTTTATTTCTTTGCCCGTCCTCCCGCCGAAAATGTTTCTGATCGCTTCATCCAGTGTTTCCTCCATCGCGATCTGGTTTCCATAAGCGACTATGACCCTTTTTAATTCGGGAAGCTGGCCGTTTTCGGCGGCGAGGTAAAGGGGTTCAACATATAAAATGGATTTTTCTATCGGGATTGCGAGCAGGTTTCCCCTGATCACGGTTGAACCGTGTTGCTGCCAGAGCGAAAGCTGCTGCGAGATCATCGCATCCTGATCGATCCGCGCCTCTATCTGGTTGGGACCATAGACAAGCTTCTGCTTCGGGAATTTGTATACAATCACGGCACCGTAGTTGGGTGCGTCCGAACGGGCGGCCATCCATGCAGACATATTATCCTTCCTGCTGGGGGTAAAAGGCGACAGCAGAATGAATTCCTCTTTGGGGACATCAGGGAGTTTCATGATCGTGTAGTATGGTTCCATGGCCTGCTGCGCACCGGTTGTCTTCTTGCCGGGAATAGCCCAGAGGTCTTCTTTGTTGTAGAAGACACGGGGATCCTGCATGTGGTATGTTTTATACATCCGGGCCTGAATCGCGAGCATCCCCGCCGGGTAGCGGATATGGCTGCTGAGCTCTTTTGGCAGGTTGCTCATCGGCTTGAAAACGCCCGGGAATATCTTCGCGTATGTTTTGAGCAGCGGATCGTCCGGATCGCTTATATATAGATTTATCGACCCGTCATAGGCGTCGATGACGGCCTTGAGGGAATTGCGTATGTAATTTCCCAATTCCGGGACCGGTTCGGAGTAGGGGATACGATCGGTGACGGTATAACCGTCGACAAACCACAGCATGCGCCCTTCCGGAGAAATAACCAGATACGGATCATCGTCGAAACGGGCGAACGGGGCGATCATCGCCGCACGTTCGAGGACGTTTCGATGGTACATAATGCGGCTTTCCGACGTAATATCTTTTGACAGAAGCATCGTTAGCGAACCGAAACGGGCGGCAAACAAGAGCTTTTTAAATAATGACAACGGGACACCGCCCTTTCCGGTGTAACGGTTGTAGACGTTCTTGTCTCCGATCGGATAATCAAATTCGGGTGTCTTCGTATTAACGATCACGAAATCATTAGAGTTTTCACCAAAGTATATCTCCGGGCGGGTGATGCGGATGGATTCGGACGAAACAGGGGGGATATCCTTTATGAAAAATTCTGGGAGACCCTCCGGAGAAATCCTGTTTACCGGACCCATCACCGCCCCGTATCCGTGCGTGTAGGTAAGATGTTCATTCACCCATGTTCGTGAAGGGAGAGCCTTGTAGGATATTTCCCGCGCGGAAAGCATTACCTGCCTGTATTCGCCGTTCATTGTGTAACGATCATTGTCTACGTCGGTGAATTTGTAATAGGTTCGCATCTCCTGAAGCTGCGCAAAGGTCTGCAAAAGCGGTGAATGATCCCACAGCCTTATGTTTTTGATCGTCAGGTTGTTTTCCTCCAGGTCTTTTATCGTTAGGCTCTCCTCTGTCGGAAACTCCTTTTCTTCAATCCGGTTAAGGCCGTAAGCAAAACGGGTAAATCGTATGTTTTGTTCGATATAGGGGGTTTCCGCCGTTACTTCGTTCGGGATGACCTGAAATTTCTGAACCATCGACGGATAGATACCCCTTCCCAGAAAAGAGACTGCAATCAGCGTAAGAATTGCAATCGCCGGGATTTTCCAGTTCGGTCGGAACGTATAAACGATAATCGCCAGTCCGGACGTAGCATAGAGGACCATCAGAAGTTTTATAATCCATAACTGTGTCGTTACGTCTGTATATCCCGGGCCGAACACAACACCCCGTTTCACAAAAAGTATTTCATTGAGATCCATCCAGGCGCCGAATATTCCCCAGAAAAAGAACATTGCGATAATAACTGAGAGGTGAATCCGGGCTGCTGCGGATATTTTCCATATCCTTGGCGGAATGAAGATAAACGCCCCCCGCAACAGGTAAATCAAACCGCTCAATAGCGCGGTTACCAGAATGACGAAGTTGAACCATTTGTCTATATACAGAAGAAGCGGAAGCCGAAAGACATAAAACCCGATATCTCTTTTAAAAAGAGGGTCCTCAAGCCCGAATTCGGAGGCATTCTTGAATAACAGTATATTGTCCGATTGGGTCGAACCATTGAGCGCGGCAAACAGGGATATCACCACAATCCCGGCGAACGCAAGTGCCGTGACGGTTCCTTTTTCTATCTGCCTGAATGGCAGAGGAAAACCTCCGACCGAATCGAGAAAAATCGGCGTCTCCGAGTAGCGGATTGCAATGGCCGCGCTGGCCGCGGAAACTAGAAAGAAAACAAGCCCGAAAATCGTTCCCGTCAGTATCTTCGCGCTCAGGATGACGTTGAATACTGTTTCATGTTCGACCTCAACGAACCAGAGCCAGTCTGTGACAAGATGGATCATTTTTGTAATGATCAGAAATACCAAAAGAGCCAGGATAGATAAAAGCAGTCCCTTTGTTTGTTTCAGTCCTCTGCCAGGGTTGTTGATCGTCATTCTATGTTCTCCTTTTGTCCGGCCGTCCTGAAAACAGGTTATCGAATTTTTTCGGAGCGGAGGTATTCATTGATCAAAAAGGTTTTTGAAACACCATGGTCAATGAAGTCCCACGGCAAAATCTCATCGATATCTTTTCGGCGGTAAACGTAGAAATCCGCATTGATGTTCATTTCCCTGAATGCCTGGGCCCAGTTGTTATTCAGGCGGTGGGCGGCGAGCAGAAGTTTTCCGACCTTTCTGTCCCCGAGTGCAAGCAGGGCCTGGAGATAATTCCACTTCGGCAAATCGTGGTTCACGCGCACGTACTTTTCCGTACGAAGGCCTTCTTTGATATTCTTAATCCGCTTCTTTACGACGGCTGTAGACTCCAGCGGGTGCCACTGAAAAGGGGTTGCAGCCTTGGGGATAAACTGGTTGATACTCAGGGTAAGCATTCTGAAACCTTTCCCTTTTGATATGCTCCGGGCGCGGTGCTGTATCTTTTTGACCAGCGAGACGATTGCTTCGATATCCTCCGCTGTTTCCGTCGGGAGGCCTACCATGAAGTAAAGCTTCATTTTGTCTATATCAAATTTCATCAGTTTATCAACCACGGAAAATATATCCTCATCATTGATCCCTTTGTGTATGACGTCACGCAGTGTTTGGGATGCGGCCTCAGGACCGAACGTTGCGGTTTCTATGCCTGACTCTTTAAGGATCGATGCCATTTCGAAGCTGAGGCGGTCCATCCGCAGCGAACCCAGTGCGATCCTGCCTCCTCTATCCATTACAAAACGGCAAATCGATACCAGTTCAGGATGGTCGGATACTGCTGTTCCGACCAGTCCGACGGCTTTGTTCTGGTTAATTGCCGTCAAAAGGGACGGCTTGAGCATCTCGAAGTTGCGGAAGCGCACCGGGCGGCATGCGAACCCGGCAGCGCAAAAACGGCATCCCCTTCCGCAGCCGCGGCTGACCTCGATAAGATACATGTTTCCCAGCTCGGTGTTTTTCGTTATGATTTGCTGTTCGGTTGTGAAGACGTTTATGTCGTGAACCCACTGCCGGACAATTTTTGTGGGGTAATCGGCTTTCAGGGGATCGTGCGAAACGATTCGTCCGTCTTCGTTCGTTGTTACAAGATACAGACTCGGCACGTAAGCCCCGGCTATGTTCTTTTGGATTTCCCTGAGGAATTCTTCTTTTTTTCGCATCGGAGCGGATGTCATAAGATCGAGGAAACCGGGCAGAATGGCTTCGCCCTCTCCGATCAAAAACAGATCAAAAAAATCGGCCAGAGGCTCGGGGTTTAACGTTACGGCTATACCGCCGGCCGCGACCAGCGGATAACCATTGCCCCTTTCGGTCGCTTTAAGAGGGATTTTGGACAGAGCGAGCATCTCAAGGATGCGGGGATAATCATTTTCAAAGGAAAGGGAGAAGGCGAGAATATCAAATTCGGCAAGCGCATGCTGGGACTCGATGCTTACAAGGGTGAATGCGTTTTTTGTCGACAGATATTCCGACTCCGGGTAAAAAACCCTTTCGCACAAACATTTTGGATGGCTGTTTATCAGCGAGTAAATGGTCTGGAACCCGAGATTGGACATCCCTGTGTGGTAATCGTTTGGATATGCGAGACATATCTTAAGCGACTGCCCCCAGAGTTTTTTGGTGAAATTCTGTTCCTCGGCAAGCAGGTCGAGGCATCGTTTTTTTTGATTCCAGGATATGGACATGCCTCCAACCTTTTGCGGTCTTAATCGGCCTGACGCCTCAAAAATGTCGGCGTTTCCAGATCAATTTCCTCATCGTCTTTAGACTTTTCTTCCCTCTCCAGAATGGTATCCGTGGATTTTTCTTCTCTTATATACGCCGGGATTGCAATGTTGGTTGCGTGTCGGAATCCGCTGATTTGCGTGATAGCTCCCTTTTTGGGAGGTTCATTTTTTTCGAAGCCGGTGGCGATGAGTGTTATTCTGATTTCATCTCCCATCTTTTCGTCTATCACCGTTCCGAAGATGATATTTGCGTCTTCGTTTGCCTCCTTCTGGATCATCGACGATGCTTCGTTAATCTCATTGAGCGTAATTCCCGGTCCACCAGTAATGTTCAGGAGGATTCCCCGTGCGCCCTGAATCGTGTTATCCTCAAGCAGCGGTGAGGAGATGGCCCTTTGCGCTGCTTCTATCGCACGATTTTCTCCTTTCGCAATGCCGGTTCCCATCAGCGCAATTCCCGTTTGCGCCATGATTTTTTTGACGTCCGCAAAATCGAGGTTGATCAGGCCGGGCACCATAATCAGGTCCGAAATGCCTTTGACGGCATGGTAGAGTATGTCATCGGCCTTCCGGAATGCATCAAGAAATGAGAGGTCTTTGTCCGCTACGCTCAGCAGTCTCTGATTGGGGACAATAATGAGTGAATCGACAATTTTGCGGAGCTCTGAAATGCCTGCCGCCGCCTGGTCGTTTCTTCTCTTTCCCTCAAACTGAAACGGTTTAGTTACAACCGCGACCGTCAGCGCTCCGAGCTCCTTTGCCGTTTCAGCCACGACAGGCGCTCCTCCCGTGCCTGTTCCTCCTCCAAGGCCTGTCGCGATGAAAACCATATCGGCCCCGTCGAGGTTTTCTTTTATAGCCTGCTGGGTCTCGAGAGCTGCCTGCCTGCCGATTTCGGGATCGGAGCCCGCCCCGAGTCCTCTGGTCAGGTCTGCACCCAGCTGAATCTTTACCGCGGAATATGACGACGCAAGCGCCTGGGCGTCGGTATTGGCGGCAATAAAATCAACGTCCTGCAGATTATAGGCAATCATTGTGTTAAGAGCATTTCCTCCCGCTCCACCTATGCCGATAACTTTAATCTTCGCGTCTTTCGTGGGGCCCTTTTTGTCTAATATAAACATAATCTCCTCCGACCTTAAAAGAAGTCAAGAATCCATTGTTTAGCCCTTTTGTATAAACGATTGAGATAATTCCCATCCATGATGAGCTGATTTTCCCTGATTATATTCCTGCCGGCGAATAACACGAGCCCGACGCCGGTTGCATATGCCGGGCTTTTTACCGTGTCGGCAAGACCACCGATATCCATCGGCAAGCCCCTGCGGACGGGCATATTGAATATCTGCTCGGCCAGTTCCGGCGTGCCTTCAAGGATTGCCCCTCCGCCGGTGAGAACCACACCGGCCGCCAGTATGTCTTCACATCCCGAACGGTTTATCTCTTTCTGGGCCATTTTCAGTATTTCATCCATGCGAGGTTCGATGATCCGGCCAAGTATCTGCCGCGATACCTCTCTGGGTTCCCTGCCTCCCACACTGGGAACTTCTATGAACTCGTCTTTGGGGATCAGCGGCATATAAGCACAGCCGTATTCGATCTTGATTTTTTCGGCTTCAGCGACCGGTGTTCTGAGCCCTGTAGCTATGTCACTTGTGACATACTGCCCTCCAACCGGGATGACCGCAGTGTGTTTTATGCTTCCCTCCGAAAACACGGCAATGTCGGTTGTACCCCCTCCTATGTCTATTAAGGCCGTCCCAAGGGCCTTTTCATCATTGCTCAGTACAGCCTCGCTCGCCGCGAGCTGTTCGAGCACAATATCTTTCACCTCGAGTCCGACCCGGTTTATGGATTTGACGATATTCTGGATCGAAGTGACGGAACCGGTGACGATATGGACCCTGGACTCGAGCCTTACACCCGCCATGCCCACCGGATCGATAATCCCATCCTGTTCATCGACGACATAGTACTGCGGGAGCGTGTGGATGATCTGTCTGTCGAGGGGAATCGCAATGGCTCTGGCTGCTTCGGTTGCCCTCTCCACATCCTCTGGTTTTACCTCCCGGCCTTTTACCGGCACAATGCCCAGGCTGTTCTGCCCTCGGATATGAGCCCCGGCTATTCCGGCATAAACCGAGCTGATCTCGCACCCTGATGAGCGTTCCGCCTCTTCAATCGCCCCCTTGATCGATTCCACGGTGCTTTCTATATTTACAACGACCCCTTTTCTCAGACCTTCGGAAGGGTGGAGGCCGACGCCGATAATATCAATCCCCGTTTCGTGCAATTCGGCCACGACCGCGCAGGTCTTTGTCGTTCCAATGTCAAGGCCGACGATGACATTTGTTTTCTTTCCCATTTACACACCAGGCTCCAGCGAATTAGTTTGAACGATGCTGCATTTACAATAATTCATACGGTTTTTTCAAAGGGTTAAATTTGTAGTTTTTCTCCTTCCGCTTTCGGCAATCCAAACCCTTCTTTTCGAAACGTTCCCCGCGCCTGAACAGTGATTTTCCCCGGGTTACGCAAATCTATTAACAATAACGCATTGTTAAAATTCTTTTTTTTGAGGTCGCTCATCACCCTGTTTAAACTCTTTATTTTCGTTTCGTAGCCTTCAAATCCCAGCTCCAGGCACAGTCCTTTGTTAGTGAATAGCGAAAACCCGAATGTCTCATCTCCGTGTATCTCGGAGATAAGACCTAAATCCGGGATGTCTTTTGCCGTTTTAAGGTGGTTCAAAAGGGCGAGTGACTTGTTTATCAAATCCTGATTTACCTTATACCCCGAGGAAAAACCGGTAAGAACGGGAAGATCGGCCTTTTCTTCCAGCTCGAGCCTTTTAAATATGTCCCCCCCGTCGTCAAGAAAATAAAGCTCGCTATTTTTTTCAATCAGCGCAACGGGCTTCCGTTCACGAACGAAAATCACCATTCGACCGGGGAATTCCCGACCCACAAAGACATCTTTAATCCAAGGATTTTTTTTGACCCGTTGAATGATGGCCTCCTTGTTGATCGTAAACAATTTCGCGTTCGGGCGGATTCCGGCCAGAGAGAGGATATCTTTGGAGGTCAATTCGCTGCAACCCCTTACCGCTGTTTCCCTGATGGCAAAAAGATCGGAGCGGACTACGCGGTCCCAGCCGAAAACAAGGAGGGATGTAGTAAGGATTATCGAGCAGATCAGTAAAAAACTGGCGGAGGCTTCGCGAAATATCTCACCTCCGTGCCGTTTTACCCTGTTTCTTTTCACCTGTGTATTGAAGCCTGACGATTTTCTCATGCCTCTCCCACAACCTTTACCTCAGACTCCAGCATGCGGCCGGTTTTTTGGAAAACGGTTTGCCGGACCATCTCTATCAGAGAGATAATCTCTGCGGCCGTTGCGTTTTTTCGATTCACGATAAAATTGCCGTGCTTTTTTGAAACCTGTGCATCCCCGATCGCGATGCCCTTAAGTCCCAGTTCATCTATGATTTTGCCTGCCGGGCAGTCGACGGGATTTTTGAAGATAGAACCAGCGCTCGGAAATTCAAGAGGCTGCTTTTCCGACCGTTCTCTGATGATTTTTTCGATCCTGTCCTCTATTTTTTTTCTATCCCCGCGCATGAGATGAAAAGATCCACCGATTATCACCATTTCGGCCGGCAAAACCAAATTCCTGTATCTGAAGTTAAGCTGTTCGTGGGAAAATGTTTTGAGTACCCCGCTTTTGTCAATGATGGTTATCCTTTCAACAATATCCTTTATTTCTCCTCCAAAAGCGCCTGCGTTCATGCGAATCGCCCCGCCGATGCTGCCCGGTATGCCCGCGCAAAATTCTATTCCTGACAGAGATTCCTCTTTTGCCTTTTTTACCAGCTCTGAAAGGGGACAACCTGCCCCCGCAAAGACAACAGCATCCTTTTCCGTTTGAAAGACATTTTTGATTTCCCTGAATCGGGACAGCGAAATGAAAGCGCCCCGGAAACCGCCGTCGTTAACAATCAGATTTGTCCAGTTGCCTACCGGAAGATAGGGCACGTTATTGTTGTGGAGAAAAACGATGGCCCTCGACAGCTCTTCCTGGTTTGCGGGGAAAAGAACGGCGTCTATTTTTCCGCCCGCCCGGATGGAAGTATGCCTGGCAGCCGGCTCGTCGAATAAAACCGCACCGCCATAGTTCCTTCGCAAATCTTCCCGCAATGAATCCTCCCAGGCCATTTTATGTTTTATGACTCCGTTTTAAAAAGTTTTCTCCTACCTTCCAGACGTTTCCCGCGCCCTGTGTCAGAATGACATCCGTCGGAGCGGCGATTTTGAGGAGATAATCGACAATGTCGTCGAAACTGGAGAGGTGTTTTACCTCTTTTTGCGAAGATTTTTTGATTTCCTCACAGAGCTTTTCCGCGGTTACCCCTGGTATGGGTTCTTCGCTTGCCGCGTAGATGTCTGTGATGATCAGGATATCGGCGTTCTCAAAGGCAGTCAAAAACTCGGTGAAAAGTGCCTTTGTCCTGGTATAACGATGGGGTTGAAAAACGACTATGATGCGTCCGCTCCAGATCTGGCGGGCGGCCGAAAGCGTGGCGATAATTTCTGTCGGGTGGTGGCCGTAGTCGTCAACGACTGTCACACCATTCTGTTCTCCCTTTACCTCCAGGCGGCGGTGGACGCCGCTGAAATTTTTCAGTCCTGCCTTGAGGATAGGAAAAGGGATGTCCATTTCCCTTGCCACCGCGACGGCAGCAAGAGAGTTGTAGATGTTAAACACACCGGGGACATAAAGTTTTATCGTTCCGAGAAACACATTCCTTTCGTAGAGGGAAAATGTCGAGGACCTGCCGGCAAACGAGATCGCCTTCGCCTGATAATCGGCGTCGTCCGTAAGCCCGTACGTGATGGTTCTGCGTTTTATGCTTGGAATAATGTCCCTGACATTCGGGTCATCGTTGCACAGGATGGTTGCCCCGTAGAACGGAACGATATTCGCAAATTTGAGAAACGCATTTTTTATCTCGTCCAGGTTTCTGTAATAATCAAGGTGCTCTTTGTCTATATTGGTAATCACCGCGATGCAGGGGCTTAGTTTGAGAAACGAGCCGTCGCTTTCGTCCGCCTCTGCGACGATGGTCTCCCCATCCCCCAGCCTCGCGTTTCCACCGATACTGGCAAGTTTTCCTCCTATAACCATCGTGGGATCCAAGCCGCCGTGTGCGAGAACGGTAGAAACCATCGACGTTGTCGTCGTCTTGCCGTGACTGCCGGACACGGCTATAGAAAATTTCATTTTCAGCAGTTCAGCGAGCATCTCGGCTCGCGGTATGACGGGGATATTCCTTTTGTGCGCCTCCATCACCTCGGCATTTTCCGGCCGTACGGCCGTCGAAGTCACGACGACATCGGCATTGCCGATATTCTTTGGGGCATGGCCGATGTAAATTGCGGCGCCGAGATCGTCGAGGCGGCTTGTCGTATCGGAAGACGCGATGTCGGAGCCGCTGATCTCGTAGCCGAGGTTCAAAAGCACCTCGGCGATTCCGCTCATTCCTATTCCTCCGATGCCGACAAAATGGATCCGCCGTATTTTTCGTTTCATGATGCTGGTTTTATCGGAATATGTCATTTATGACACCTCTTCTAAAGAAGCCTGGTCGAGGCACGTATCAACAATCAGCGCTGCAGCGTTTACTCTGCCCAGTGATGCGGCGGCAACCTCCATTTTTTTTATCTTTTCAGGCTGTAGGTAGAGGTTCTTTATAACCGATGCAAGCCTGAACCCGTCAAGTTCTTTCTCGGGAATCATAATCGCAGCCCCGGCATTTGCCATCGCAGAGGCATTTTTTGTCTGGTGGTCGGCCGCAGCGAAGGGAAAAGGTATCAAAACGGATGCCTTCCCCATCGCGGTTATTTCGGCAAGCGACGTTGCGCCGGCGCGGCAGACAAGCAGGTCGGCTCTTCTGTAGGCCTGCGCCATTTCGGTGATAAACGGATAAACCTCCGCCGCAAAACCGTTTTTCTGGTAGGCCTCTTTTACCTGGCCGGATTCCTGGTTCCCGGTCTGGTGAATAAAATAGATTTTGTCTTTTATATCGACGAGACCGCCCAGCGATTCTATGACGGCGCCGTTTATCGCGCGGGCACCCTGGCTTCCCCCGAAGACAAGTATCGTAAAAAGCTTATTTTTTGTAACGACGCCGTTGTTGCCCGCTATGAAGCTGGACCGAACAGGATTTCCGGTCACGATGGTCTTTTGTTCGGGAAACCATCGCTTTGAATCGTCGAACGTCAGAAAGATACGAGAGACGAAATGGCCGAGAATCCGGTTGGTGAGTCCCGGGAATGCATTCTGTTCTGCGATGAATGTCTTTATCCCCAGGATGCTTGCGGCGAGAACCGCGGGACCAGATGCATAACCTCCCACCCCAACGACAAAATCTGGTTTGAAGGTACGGATAATTTTGAAAGAACTCAACATAGATCCCGGGATTTTTAACAGGGATTTTAACGTTCCCAATCCCCCTTTTCCCTTCAATCCTTCAACGTTCAACGTCTCCAGCGGGTACCCGAGCCGGCCTAATATCCCCTTTTCCAGTCCCTTTTCGGTTCCTATAAACAGGACCTTGTTGTCGGTGTTTCGTTTGCGCAATTCCTCTGCGATCGCGATTCCAGGAAAAAGGTGTCCTCCCGTACCTCCACCGGCAATGATTATTTTCATTTCCTTTTTATTCATCTCGGTCAGTCTTCATAGGAGGAAATATTCAAAAGAATCCCAATCAAAATCATCGACATGATCAAAGAACTTCCTCCGTAACTCAAAAACGGGAGCGCCAGCCCTTTCAGCGGAACAATCCCCATTACGCCGGCGATATTGATAAATGCCTCCAACGCAAGCAGCGCTGTAAGCCCTGCCGCAAGTAGGTTTCCGAATATGTCCGGTGCGTTCAGTGATATACGGAAGCCGCGGAAAATGATAATGATGTAAAGAACAAGAATGGCCGAAACCCCTAAAAAGCCGCTTTCCTCGGCGATGACGGAAAGAATAAAATCGGTATGAGGTTCCGGCAGGTAAAACAGTTTCTGCATGCCGTCGCCGATTCCTACGCCGAAGAGCCCTCCATTTCCAAAAGACAGCAGGGACTGAATGATTTGAAAACCAGAACGCTGGGGATCTTCCCATGGATTGAGAAATGCCATCAGTCGTGCGAGTCGGTAACTTTTATTGAAGAGCAGCCATAGCGCTGCAGGTGCGAAAATCATAAGCAGGGCCGCAAGGTGAAGTATGCGTCCTCCTGCGAGATAGATCATAATAAAGACAATCGCGGCCATGATCAGCGACGTGCCGAAATCAGGTTGAACGAGGATCAGAACAATCAGGATTCCTGTTATTGATGAAGGTATCAGGATTCCCTGCTTGAAGTTACGAACCTGGGTGTAATTTTCTGTAAAAAAACTGGCCAAAAATATGATCAGCGCCATTTTTGCGATTTCGGAAACCTGAAGCGAGAATACGCCAAAATCCAGCCATCGTACAGCTCCCCCGGCCTTGATTCCGATATGAGGAACCAGAAGCAAGACCAGCAGAAAAGCGGAGAAAATGAGGCCGGGCCAGGCCAGTTTGCGCAGTTTGTAATAGGATAATCTTGTCGAAATCACCATGCCCGCAAAACCAATCGCCAGAAACACAAGCTGCTTTTTAAGAAAAAACTGGCCGTCGTGAAATCGCTCCATGGATAGGATGGAACTGGCGCTGTAGATCATGACCGTGCCGATTACCGCCAGAAGCAGTGTCGCTAAAAGCAGGAAAAGATCAGGTCTTTTTTCAGTTGAATCTGGATGTTTCATTTCAATTCCCGCACCCATTCTTTGAAGCGATCGCCGCGTTCCTTGTAGTTACTGAATTCGTCAAAGCTCGCACACCCGGGTGAAAGCAAAACTGCATCGCCGGGGGCTGCGTGTTCAAAGGCTTCGTTGAGAGCCTCTTGCAACGTCATCCGGATAGACGTTCGAATGGTGGAGCCGAGCAGTTTGTTGATCTTCGCTCCCGCCTCCCCGAAAAGCACAACCTCTTTGACCGAACTTTTTATATACGGGATCAATGTTTTGAAATCCCCTTCTTTATCCCTTCCCCCCAGCAAGAGGATGAGCGGCCGGTTGAAACTCTCTATCGCGCGTATGACAGCTCCCACATTTGTTCCCTTTGAATCGTCATAGAATGCGACGCCTTTTTTCTCACAGACATATTCAATACGGTGCGGCAGTCCGCGGAACTCTTTTATCGCTTCAATGATCCCGGCGGGGGCGCAGCCGCAGTGCCTGGCCGCAACGATTGCAGCCATGACATTTTCCAGGTTGTGCGTTCCGGGAAGCTTGATCATTTCAAGTGGATACTCTTCGGTTGTTCCATCCGCCCCGGTATAGAGAAGCCTGTTTCTCTCGATAAAAATGCCATATTCCGGTTTGCCCGAGGAGCTGAAAAACTCTGTTTGCGCCTTCGAGCGGGCAGCCAGCGAGGGCGATTCCTTCTCGCACCAGTTTAGGATGGCCAGATCCCCGGAGGTCTGGTTGGCAAAGATCTTTTCTTTTGCCTTTCTGTATGAGGCAAGGCTTCCGTGGTAGTCTATATGGTCTGGGGTCACATTGAGAAGGATTGCTATTTGCGGATGAAACGTATATGTCCACTGGAGCTGGAAGCTGCTGACCTCCACAACGACCCAACTGGCATCTTGAGGTCCCTCTATATAGCCGATCAGCGGGTCTCCAATGTTCCCTCCTACGAAAACCTTTTTCCCCGCTTTGCGGAGTATTTCTCCGAGCAATGTCGTCGTCGTCGTTTTGCCGTTCGTTCCTGTAATTGCGAGCATCGGTGTTTTAAGATAACGGGAGGCAAGTTCGAGTTCGCTCCAGATCGGGATCTTTCGACGCAGCGCTTCGACGAGGATCGGATTGTCCGGGTAGATGCCAGGCGAAGGGACAACCAGATCCACGCCGGTCAGTATCGTCTTGTCATAGGGGGCAATGCTCCAGTGGGCGCGCCTATTGTCCAGGAAGCTCAGCGAGTTTTTCCATTCAGAGGCAGGTTTTTGATCTGTCAGAACGATTGCCGTTCCCCTTTTCGCAAAGAAGGCTGCTGTGGCGACGCCTGTTTTTCCTGCTCCGATGATCGCGACCTTTGTTGGGTGCATTTTCTACCTCAGCTTGAGCGTGCTTACCGCAACAAGGGCAAGTAAGATGGAAACAATCCAGAAGCGTACGATCACCTTGGGTTCCGGCCATCCCTTCAGTTCGAAATGGTGGTGAATTGGAGCCATCCGAAAGATCCTTTTCCCGTGGGAAAGCTTGAACCACGCTACCTGAAAGATGACGGAAAATGTTTCTATCACAAAGATACCGCCGACAATCGCAAGCAATATTTCCTGTTTTGTTATTACCGCCACAAAGCCGAGCGCGCCGCCAAGTGAAAGAGAGCCCACGTCTCCCATGAAAACCTGTGCCGGATAGGAGTTGTACCACAAAAATCCCAGCCCGGCGCCGACGACGGCACCGCAAAAAATCGAAAGTTCTCCTGTGCCCGCCACATAGGGTATCTGAAGATAGGACGCGATCCTGAAGTTGCCGGCGAAGTAGGCAAACAGCAAATAGGTCATAAAACAGGTTATGATCGGACTGATCGCCAGGCCGTCAAGGCCGTCGGTAAGATTAACCGCATTGGCGGCGCCCACAATCACGAAAGTCGAGAAGAGAACATATCCCCAGCCAAGATCGGGAAGGACGGTTTTGAAAAAAGGGATCGTGACATTTGTGCTGAATCCGGTGTTCAGGAACATAATCACGCTGACAAAAAGGGCTATCGCTATTTCCAGTGCGAGACGGATATTCCCGGCAAGCCCCTTGCTGTTGTGTCTGGATATCTTCAGGTAATCATCGACAAAGCCGATCAGTCCGAAGCCGACCGTGACCATCACGACGATCCATACCGATTTCATGGTGAGATTTGCCCAGAGCAGGGTGGAAATAATCACAGCGAAGATGATGAGTATGCCGCCCATCGTCGGAGTTCCGCTTTTTGCCTGGTGGGAGCTCGGGCCGTCTTCGCGGATTGTCTGACCGATCTGCAGTTCCTGGAGCTTTCGTATCATCCAGGGGCCGAAAATAAATGAGATCATCAGTGCGGTAATCGTCGCATAGATCGTCCGAAACGTTATGTAACGAAACACGTTGAAATACGAATAGATTTCATGTAACGGGTAGAGCAGATGAAAAATCACTTTTGTTTCCTTCTTTCAAGGTTCGGGCTTCCATCCGGTGACCTTCGCTCTAATTGGCGGATGATCTCGTCTGCGACCTCTTCCATTTTCATCTTCCTGGATCCTTTTATCAGAATCCAATCGCCATGATCCACTATGTTCAACAACCAAGACGCTGCTTCGGCCGGATTTGCGAAGAACAGAATTTTTCTTTCGGGGAAACCGCTTTGGATCGCACCCTGAGCCAGGTATTTGACCAGGTTTCCCTTTAGCAGGAGAAAGTCTATAGCACTTTCAGCCGCGAGCGAACCTATTTCGTGGTGCCACTTTTTAGCTGTCGGCCCCAGCTCAAGCATGTCTCCCAAAACGGCGATCGCCTTTTTGCGACCGCGAAGATCCCGGATGGTTTGTAATGCCTCCGCTACAGACTGGGGATTGGCATTGTACGCATCAATTAGCAAATGGATTTCGTTGGGAAGATCGATTATTTCACCCCTGCCTGCCACCGGATGAAACTCGGCCAGTCCGGCCGCGATTTCGACAGGATCCAGGCCGACCGAATACGCTGTGGCTGCCGCGGCGAGCGCGTTCTTTACGTTGTGATTTCCGACAGCCGGTAAAAAAACGGGTATTGTTTGGTCGCCGCAGCAAAGATCGAACCGGATTCCGTTTGGTCCAACCGTTTTGATATGGCGGGCTTTGATATCGCTTTTGTTTCCCAAACCGAATGTAACGCGTTTCCCTGTCCATTCATTTGCAACGGATAAAACAAGAGGATCATCGGTATTGACGATTGCCGTCCCTTCAGGGGACATTGCATTCCATAGAGAGCCCTTTTCCCGGGCAATCGCGCTCAGCGAGCCCAGCCCTTCTATATGCGCAGGGCCGATGTTTGTGATCAGTCCGATGTCGGGTTCGGCAATCTTCGCCAGTTTTAGGATTTCGCCGGGGCTGTTTGTCCCCATCTCGACAACGGCAATCTTATGCTCCTTGCGCAGGCGAAGCAGTGTAAGGGGAAGACCGACCCGGTTGTTTAGATTTCCTTCCGTTTTTAGTGTTTTCATTTTTCGCATGAGGATCGTCGCGGCCATCTCTTTTGTTGTTGTTTTACCCGAACTTCCTGTAATTGCAATAACAGGGATATCGAATTTTCGCCGCCAGCAGGAGGCAATTTGCCCGTAGGCATCAAGTGTGTCGCTGACGCCTATAGCGGGTACTTGTTCCGGAACCGACAAAAGACCTTTCCTCCGGTCGGATTGTATCACTAGACCTGCCGCGCCGTTTGTTGCGGCTTTGGCGAGATAGTCGTGGCCGTCGAAATTTTGACCCTTCAACGCAATGAAGAGATTCCCCTTTTTGAGTGTGCGTGTGTCCGTAGAAATACCGTGACAGCCCCATCCGGATTTGCCGCGGAGAAGTTTGCCTTTTGTTGCTTCAATCAATTCAGAAACCGAAAAATACGGCAAAACGTTACTCATATTTTCCCCGGACTTTCCTGTCTTTCTTGCAAAACCTTTCTTGCAACGATCCGATCGTCGAAAGGAAATCTTTTGTTGCCGATGATCTGATAATCTTCGTGCCCTTTTCCCGCTATCAAAATAATGTCTTCGTTCCGTGCGGCGAAGATCGCCGTTGCAATTGCCTCGGTTCTGTCCGGTATGACACAGTACATTTTTTTGTCGTAATATTTTAGATCAACTTCGTCGGCTGTGCATTTGGGCAGATGGATCCCTTTTTCGATCTCTTCGATTATTTGAAGCGGGTCTTCCATACGGGGATTGTCCGACGTGAGTATCGTAAGATCACTGTATTGTGCGGCTGCTTCTCCCATAAGCGGTCTCTTGCCCCGGTCCCTGTTTCCTCCACAACCAAAAACGGTAATGATTTTTCCCTTTTTGAATGGTTTCAGATTTTCCAGCACCCTGCGAAGCGCATCTTCTGTGTGAGCATAGTCGACAAAAACACTCGGCTGGCCGGGAGAGCTGACCTTTTCAAGCCTTCCCGGCACCTGCTTTATTTCGGCCAGACCCTCGCGGATTGCTTCTTTGGAAATCCCGAGCGAAGTCGCGGCACCAACAGAGGCAAGGATGTTGTAAAGATTAAACTTTCCTATAAGCGGCGAAATGATCTCTATTTCTTCGTTTTGGAAAGTTATATGGCTGTGGATCCCCTCCATCGAGAGACGAAATGATTTTGCGGTTACGTCGCAGGATGATTCGATGCCGTAGGTTATGCTTTTTCCTTTCGTTTCTGCGAGGAGGCGTCTACCCCATGGATCGTCACCGTTTATAATCATTTTTGTGCTTTTGTTTTTTTCTCCCGCCGGCAGTACTTCTGTAAAGAAGCGTCTTTTTGCATAAAAATAATTTTCCATTGTGATGTGGTAGTCCAGATGATCCTGGGTGAGATTCGTGAAGATTCCCATATCGAACGAGCATTCATCAACGCGATGAAGATCAAGCGCATGAGAGGAAACTTCCGCAACGCAATGGGTTACACCGTGATCGGCCATTTCACGGAGCATCCTGTGAAAATCGAAGGATTCCGGTGTCGTGTTGGGCGCCGGATAAACAACTCCGCCATAACGGTAATTAACCGTACCGATAACCCCGACGGAAAAACCTGCCTTTGCCAGTATGGCCTCAAGAAGATAGGTTATTGTTGTTTTGCCGTTTGTGCCGGTAACCGCTATCAAGCACAGCGAAGAAGAGGGGTCACGGAAGAAATTTCGGCCGATTTGTCCAAGAACGCGGCGGCTGTCTCCAACACGGATCGCTGTTATGCCTTCGGGGGGTGTATAATCTTGTTCATGTACAATAAATCGGGCGCCATTTTTTATCGCGTTTTCAATATAGAGGTGACCGTTCGTTTCGAAACCGGGAATTGCGATGAACAGGCTGTTTTCTTTGCATTTTCTTGAATCATAACAGACAGTGCCGATATCCCCATGTTGCTTTCCCTCGATGGCTATCGTGTTTATTCCCTTCAGCAATTCTAGAACTTGCATAGCATTGTCTCAAGAACCTTTTGTAAAGGTAACCGTGCATATGCTATTTTTATCAAGGGGCTCTCCCGGCGCCGGTTTTTGCTCGGTTGCCCAACCGCTCCCGATGATATTTACGCCAATTCCTACATCTTTTGATTTTTTCAGCACCTCACGTATTGTCAACCCGCTGAAGTCCGGCATTGTTCCCGCTTCGCCTTCGGCGAGGTCTGTAAGCGAAGCGGGTGCTGACACGAATCTGAGCTGGATTTTGCTATCCTGGACATAGAAATCTTCTGACTCGGAATCCCGTTCAATGTTTGTTCTGAAGCACGTCAAGAGCTGTTCCCCGATATTTTTAAAAACGGGCGCCGCGGCCATTCCTCCCCACCGGTCTCGTTTAGGCTCGTCAAGAACTACGAGAATCGCGATTTGTGGATTTTCAGCGGGGAAAAACCCCATGAAAGACGTTTTTACCTTTTGTGAGGAATACCTCATGTTCGTAAAGTCGAATTTTTGCGCCGTTCCGGTTTTTCCTGCGACGGAAATATTGGCTATCCGGGCATTCCTTCCGGTGCCGTTTTTCATCCCTACGACATCTTTCAACAGAGATGCCACCCTTTTCGCCGTTTCCGGAGAGATGACCTGCCTGACACATGTTGGCTCAAATTGCTTCACGGTATTCCCGTTTTTATCGATTATGCCGCGGACGATAAAGGGCTTCATAAGGCGACCCTGGTTGGCGATACAGCTCAATGCTGTGATAAGCTGGATACCTGTTGCGGAGATTCCCTGCCCGAAGGCGATGGTGGACGTATCTACGCTGGTCCACGTTTCAACCGGCCTCAGAAGCCCTTTTGCCTCGCCGGGAAGATCGATTCCGGTCTTGTCGCCGAAACCGAAGTTTTTTATGTATTGATAGAATTTGTCCTTACCGAGCTTTTCGGCGATTTTTATTACCCCGATGTTACTGGAGTATTGTAGAATGTCGTGGACGGATAACATGCCGTAACGCTTATGGTTTGCCTCGTGGATAATACGGTTCCCAACGGCATAAAAACCGTCTTCGCAATAGAACCTGTCGGTTTCTTTGACCTTTTTTTCTTCGATAGCGGCCGCTACCAGAAAAGGTTTGAAAGTCGAACCCGGATCGAACGAATCTGTGATCGCCGCGTTCTTTCTTGAAGCGGCGGGAAATGATTTGAAATTATTGGGATCAAAGCTTGCCTCGTTGGCCAGGGCGAGGATTTCTCCCGTGCGGGGGTCCATGACGATTGCGAAACCGCCTTTTGCCTCTTTTTCCGTTACGGCATTTTTTAAGTGCGATTCGACCAGATGTTGAATGCGCTTGTCAATGGTCAAAACGAGGCTGTAGTTTTTGTTTCTGATGATCTCGTTTTGTTTTGGATATGGATAAAGCCTTTTGCCTTTTGCATCCCTGCCCCAGGTCAGCTTCTGGGGAACACCCCTTAAATCTCTGTCATAATAAAACTCGAGACCTTCGAGTCCCCTTGCGTCCTGTCCGACAAAGCCAATAAGGTGCCCTGCAAGTTTGCCGTTCGGGTAGAACCGCTTTGGCTCCTTTATCGTAAAGATGCCTTCCATCTTTAAGCTGCGGATGGCATTTGCCTGTTCGGGGGTGATTGTCCTGGCAAGCCAGCTGAAATGCTTATCTATAAGGAGTCTTTTCTTTAATGTATCTTTATCTATCTTCAGGATCGATGACAAAGTTTTTGAGATTTCTTCAGCATCTTCTATCTTTGGCGGGTCTGCGCAAACGGAATCCGCCAATATTGTAGCCGCGAGCTTTTCTCCGTTGCGGTCCAGTATAACCCCTCTGTCCGGTTGCAGCACCAGGGTTTGCGTATGTTGTTTTTTCGCCAGGGTGTTTAGTTTGTCTGCTGAAATGATCTGTAATTGGAATGCCCGGGAAAAAAGGGCAATAAAAAGCATGAAAGTAAATACGAGCAGCGTGACGATTCTGAATTTCATCCATTTTCTTGATTCAGAAATCATTTCAGCACGATTACCTGCTTTCTTTGGGGATACGACATCTGTAATTTGTTTATGGCTATGGATTCAATTCTCTGCGGGGATTTCAACGTCGCAAGCTCAAGCTTCAATTTCTTCTGTTCTTCCAGAAGTTCCTCTTGTGTGGTTAGCTCCCGGGCGAGCTGGTATTCGAGTTCGGTCATATGGATATGGCTCCATACATAAATCAGCGCGACAGCCAGCAACAAAGAGACGATGAAAATCCATGTTGAATAACTCACGCTTGTCGGCGAATCTTCTTCCCTTCGAAATGTATGCTGCTTTAAAACCTCTACGGCCTGCATGTTCATATCCTTTCTGCGGTTCTCAGTTTTGCACTTCTAGACCTTGGATTTTTTCTTATTTCATCTCTGTCCGGGGTGATTGGCTTTTTTGTTAGAATTCTAAGGGTTGGTTTTTTGCCGCAAACGCAGACAGGAAGGTCGGGTGGACAGATACAGCCCTTTTCCTTCTCGCTGAATTTGTTTTTTACGATCCGATCCTCAAGGGAATGAAATGATATGACGCAGAAGCGGCCACCCGGATTGAGAAGATCGACGCCGGAATCTAGGGCGTGTTTCAGGTTCTCCAGTTCGTCGTTTACAGCAATCCGCAGAGCCTGAAACGTGCGGGTCGCTGGATGTATTTTTCCTGTGTACCCGGCTTTCAGAGATACCTTGGCCACGATGTTTGCCAGCTCCGTTGTTGTACGGATAGGTGAAACGATTCGTTGCCTAACGATGGCTCTTGCAATTCTTCCCGCCATTGGCTCTTCCCCAAAATCCCTGATGATTTTTCCGAGTTTTTCTGCCGAAAGGCTATGTATCAAATCCCGGGCGTTTGGACCTTTGCCTTGATCCATACGCATGTCTAGAGGCGCATCCAGCGCAAAGCTGAATCCTCTGGATGCGTTGTCCAGTTGGTAGGAGGAAACTCCGAGATCGAGGAGTATACCGTCAACCTTGTCAATACCTGCACTTTTCAAAATTGTTTCCATTGCTGTAAAATTATCTTTTACCAGGATTACCCTGTTTGCAAACGGAGCCAGACGTTTTTTTGCTTCGACGATTGCATCTGCGTCAATATCTATCCCTATCAGCAACCCTCCGGGAGATGAACTTTTTAAAATTTCGTAGGCGTGGCCTCCGCCTCCAACCGTCCCGTCAAGATAGACCCCTCCCGGGCGGCATTTAAGAGAAGCAAGAACCTCCGGAATCAGAACTGCTCGGTGAAAAAGGCCCACTTTGTTTTGCTTTCATGACCCAATTTGCAAAAAAGTCCGGTTTTTTATATCCCCAGATCAGCCATGTAAGCACTGAACAAATCCGCGTTTTCAGTAGATTTTTTCATTTCAGCTTCGAATCGGTCCTTGCTCCATATCTCTATAATCTTGATCATGCCGGCCATGACAATGTCTTTTTCCAGCATGGCATATTCCCTTAAATTTGGAGGAATGAGTACCCTGCCGTGGCTGTCCAGAGTGCAATCCACCGCGCCGGACATAAAAAAACGCTGAAAAGAGCGGACCTCTTTACGCAATAAAGGTTGTTGTGACACTTTTTCCTCGATGATACGCCACTCATTGTAAGGGAAAACCATGAGATAACCGTCCCAGTTTGTAATGATCAGACGGTTATCGTATTTTTCAGAGAAGACCTCGCGGAGGCGCGAAGGGAGAATGATCCGTCCTTTGGCATCTATCGTGTGATAATACTGGCCCCTGAATCCGGACATTTTTTGAATTCTCCTCCACAATAGACCACTTCATCCCACTTTGGGGCAAAGATAGAGGGATTTTTTGGGTTTGTCAAGAAAAATTTTTATATTTTTTTATTTTCTGTTTTTCCGGTATTCTTGAATAGCCTTTTGATGACTGGCAAGGTTGGTTGAAAATTGGTGGGTCCCATCATTCTTGGAGACAAAGTAGAGATACCGGACATCTGCTGGATAGAGGGCCGCCATGATAGAATCCATGCCGGGGTTGGCTATCGGCCCGGGGGGGAGGCCTTTTATCCGGTATGTATTGTAAGGAGTGTCCGATTTCAGGTGTTTCGCCCGGACAATTTTTACGTCGTTCCCGTTTTCTTGGAGGCCGTAGATTGCTGTCGGGTCGCTTTGGAGTTTCATGCCGAGCTTCATCCGGTTGTGGAAAACCGCCGAGATCAGGGGTTTTTCCGTGCTATCGCTGGACTCCTTTCCTATTATCGAGGCGAGTGTAATCAGTTGATGGATCGTCATTTTCATTTTTGCGGCACGTTTTGTTATCTCAGGCGTCATTTTTTCTTTAAAGTTGTTTACCAAAATGCGGATAATCCCGGCTGTTGTCATAGAGCGGTCTAAACGGTAGGTATCAGGAAAGAGATACCCCTCTAAGCTTTTTTCTTCCAACCCCAGTGAAAGGATGAAGTCTTTGTCCGTTATCAGCTTCATGAACTCTTTCTCGTTTATCAGTCTGTCTGACAAAAGCCTTTCCGCGATTTCTTTCGCGTTAATGTCCTCGGGAATCAGAACCAGATAGTGCTTTGTCTCACCCCTGATAAGCTTGTTTAGAATTTCGACGGGGGACATCTGTTCGGTAAATTCGTATTCGCCAGCTTTAATTTGTGCGGCCGCTCCTTTCCCTATCGCAAGTGCCCAAAAGAAGGGTTTGTTTGTGACAACTCCTGCATCACTCAGTATGGTCGTAATTTTGAAAAAACCGGCACCACTGGGAATATCTACTGTCTTTGGTGTCCTCTGATCACCCAATGGAAGAACGGCGTAACGATAGAAGGAAATGACGATGACCAATATCAATATGATGATAACAAAGGCGATAGATTTTTTGGACCTAGAAAAAAAGGCATGAACATTTTCTAGCACCCATAGCTGTGAGAGCAAGCCTTTTTTCTTTTCCATTTAATCCATCCTATTGTTTTTTTTGATGATCAAGGTAATTCTGGAGAATGATGCTGGCTGCTATACGGTCTATTATATCCTTTTTCTTTTGACCCCTTGCGCGTGTTCTTTCCTTTATAATAGTTTCCGCTTCTTTGGTTGAGAGTGTTTCGTCCCAGCGGACAACGGGTATTGAAAGATGAGTTTCAAGCCTTTTTATAAAGCTGTTTACCTTCTCACATTGCCTCCCTTCGCTGCCGTCTATCCTCTTGGGATAGCCAATCACGACTTTTTTAACGCCAAGATTTGCTATAATCTCGGATATCACATTGATGTCAGCCTGGTTATTTTTTCTTATGATGGTCGTCAGGCCGCGAGCCGCAATCCCAAGTTCGTCGCATACCGCGGCACCGATTCTCTTATCCCCATAATCTAAGGCAAGTATCCTCACACCTTGTCCCTCCGAGTACACTGCAAAAAGGAGTATTCTATGAAAATGCATGAAATGATCCACTGCTGTTGGCTATTTTTCATCATTATTTTTGTCCGTCCTTGTTACCGTTCCGGGTTGTTTTATGATGATACCAAAGTCTCCCTGTCATAGCTTTTAAAACATCGCGGGAGGATCCGCGCAGCCAAACATTTCAAACAAAATCTCGGTGCCGACTAAGCAGAGACGGGACATTCTATTACCTTTTTTGAAGACTTTGATCAAGGGACTGTGTGTTAAGATATCATACCTAAAGACATGCCTAAACTAAATGCAGGTGGATTTCAGTTGGATTTTTCGCGAAGAAGGTGAGCGAAGGTCGCGAGATTTTCGATATCTGGGGCTATCAGCAAATGCAACGCGGCAAAATATCACGTACCGGAAAGTTTTAAGAAACCTCTTTGCAGAAGCTGTTGAAACACATTCTGCAAAGAGGGATGAAACTTAAGAGGGTTTATACTTGGAAACGATGGAATCTAAAATTTGCGTGAGCTGTTTGGAATTAACCGAATGAAGCATTTCCGCCAGGCTGCTTAACCTTGTCCCGCCGTCCTGCATCGTCGGGCCGACTTTTTCAGGACTTATTTTCATCATGGAGTTTGCTATGTTTGAAATCTCGCCTTCCAGCTTTTGCCGCCAGGATAGAGCCTTCCTTCCGAAGAGAAGTTTTTTCAGATCGCCTTCGAGATTGTCTGGTCTTATCGTAACAAGCCAGCCACTGCCTTTAGGATCCGATGTGATCAGCGCCGGCTTATTTTTTAAGCGATGATTGGTCTCTATAATTGTGCCGGAAAGAGGCGAGATGACAGGCAGCACATAATCTTCCTGAATAATATGCGCCATGCTTTCCCCTTCGCCGACGAATGTTCCTTCAATAGGCAAAACGGCCAACTGGACATTGGAGATCAATCTGGCTATGATATCGTCCAAGCCAACCCGCACCTTTTCGTGCGTTTCGACCCTGACCCAACAGTGGCCGGGATGAAAGAGGATGGCGCCGTTGTCGAAAAGATGAGAAGCATCGTCAAAAGACGATACTTCCTGTTGTTCTATCTCTGCTGCGTCATGAAGATCGTTGACGCTGTTATTTCTCATGGCGTGGTCAAAAGGACAGGATTCGCAGTGGTAGTTTCTATCGCACAACTTGTAGGATACGAGCCCCGTTTTCATCCAGACGCATTTGTTTTCTTCCTCTGGAATGAGGGGGAAACCTTTATTCTTTGTGCTCACCGAATCCATCCGTGCACCTTTAACTCTTTAAAAGCCTTTCCTTTAGGAGACGAGGAAAAAATCTTTTACCAGGGCATCCCAATTTTCCGGATCCATATTCCTGGCAATGCCATCTACAGGAACACCACCATCCTGGGAAACCGCGCCAAGGTTGTAATTGCCTCTGGCCAGAAGGCGCTCTCTGACACCGTCCATCCATTTTCTGGCAAGATCCCCGGTCAGCAGGTTTTTTAGATTGGAGGAAACTCTTGGGGATTGAACCTTTATAAGCCATGACTGACCATAAGGATCGCTGTTAACCCCACCAGGCGCTTTCAAAAGAGCTTCATTGACGGCGACTACTTTACCGTCAACGGGAGAGAGCATGTCTATGAGTTTTGAACCGACCTGCACGCTCCATCCCTTCTCTCCCTGCGCAATTTCGGAACCAACCTGCGGCAGCTTTATCGAGTCAATTTTCCCTAACAGTTTTTGGGCAAAGTCATCCATTCCAACCTTGACGAGATTTTCACTCTCCGGCGCCGCCCAACTGTGTCCCTGATGAAAAAACATCCCTTCAGTCGGCAGATAGAACCAGTCACGAATCGCGGACACGGCATTGGCAACGCCCTGGTAAACCGCCGCTGCGGGCTTCTTCAGAAAACCCCAGAACGAAACGAACGTAATCAGGACGCCTATGATAAGCAGGTACTCAAGACCTTTTGTCGCGAATATGTCAACATAAGTAAAACCTTCCATTATTCCATCCTCCTTTTCTATCGAGAACCTTGATAGTCTTTTTGATTTTCAATCGGTTTGCCGCCATCGGCCATAGTGAGCCCAAGTTCCGGAGCGAAAGCCGGCGCCGCCGCTTCGCCCTCGAGTTCTCTATCCTGTTCGATTGCCCATTGCGGGGAGTGCTTGAGTATTGGGACCCTGTTTACTATCCATCTAAACACCCAAACCATCAAAAGCACGATCGCTGCGGTAATGGTCACTTCCATCCAGGAGGGAATGTAGCGCTCGCTGAGCGGCAGATACCATTTGAAGGCAATGATGGAATAGTCAACGCGGTTAAAAACGACGCCGAGCATCGTAATATAAGAGGCAATGCGGATAGGAGCGGCATTTGCCGTTTTTACACCCCAGGTGAATAATGCGATCGGCAGCAGAAGGAACCCTATCATCTCCGTCAGATACCAGTAGCCCATGCCTGTGTTCAGGAGATCCCAGTGCTGGCCATGGATGAGCAGAAGGACCTGGAGGAAAAAGTAAACAAACATCCCGACAGCGCAAGCCTTTCCGAGGTCTATCTCGATGTCTTTCCATGATTCCCGATACTCCTCGTCAACCCTGTCCTTGCCGAATACGCGGAAGCTGAGATTCCCGACAAATATGACTACGGACAATCCGGCGTAAATGCTCGACACAAAGAAAAGGAGGGGGATAAATTCCGTATACCACAGCGGATGAATCTTCCATTTCGCCATCAGAAACAGTGCGCCTAATCCCGACTGATGCAGCGTGGAAAGGGTAATCCCGAAGATAACCGCGCCAAGGCTTATCGAAACGAAAAACCTCCGTATTTTTTTAAGCCCGAGCCATTCCGCAAAGGCGGGCGCCAGTTCAAAGAACTGCGCGATCATGTATAGAAGAAAATGCCAGGCGATCAGAAACAACACGGAATTAACGCCGAATTTGTTGCCGATAAGCGGGTTGTAGATGTTCCACCAGCGGCTCAGATCGAGAAAAATGGCCCCCGCGTAAAACACATAGGCCAGAAAGCCGTTCAGAACCGCGAATCGGACAATGGAGTGATACTTTTCGCCCCGCAACACATAAACAACGAACGCGGTTACGTAAGCGCCTCCCGCGAAGGCAACCCCTACCATGACGATAAAGCCGATCCAGATGCCCCAGGGATATTCGGGGGCTTCATGGACGACCGGGCCTAACCCCATCGCAAGCCGATAAACGATTAAAATGATCCCGGCCAGAATAATGGCGCCGGAAATGATATTGAATGGGGTGAGAATCTTGCCTTTCGGCTTGAATTCCCCCCGCAAAAAGCCCCAAAGTTCTTTTAAACTCTTTGTTTCCTGATTTGTCGCTAAACTGTTCATTTTAGCCCTCCCTCTTCAACTTTTACTCGTTCCTTTCGTTTGGTTATCGTGCTGATTGCGCTCAAGAATGCCGGCCACAACAGAAGTATGATAGGGACACTGTAAAGGAAGCCTTTTGTATATTCAGGGTACGGCGTTGTCCCGATATCGTTTCTGAATCCGATCTGCTCAAAGGGCACCGAAGACAGGTAGAGATAACCGGTTCCGCCGGCCTCATTTTCTCCATAGATGTGATGGTAATATTTCTTCTCGTCGCTGTAAATGCGTCTTTTGGCTTCGTCTAACAGCTCCCTTCTCGTGCCAAACGTAAGCGCGTATGCGGGGCACGCTTCAACGCAGGCGGGTTCCAGACCCTTTTGCGTCCTGCTGTAACACATGTCGCACTTTTGCAGTTTTGGGAAGGCCTTGTGCTGAAATTTAGGAATATCGAACGGGCATGACGTCATGCAGTAACGGCATCCTATACAGTTGTCATTCCAGGTTACAGCCCCTTCCTTATGCTTTTCCATCGCCTTGACGGGGCATGCCGAAACACAAGCCGGCTGGTTGCAGTGCATGCATTGCCTCTTTACAAAAACCTCTCCCTTATCCGTCTGATAGCGGTTTACAACCTCCAGATGTTCTGCATCGGTCGTTCTCACCCTGTCAAAAACCGAGAAGTCATCAATGTCAGGAACGGGCAAGCCATGCGCCTCGGCGCATGCCCTTTCACAGCTTCTGCATCCTATGCAGCGTGTCGTATCAACAAGCACACCGACGAACTCTTTGTCGGATACGGGTGTGCTTGCGTGGGCTTTTGTCGGCAAAAGTGAACCGCCTGCGCTGACGCCGGCGATCCCCGCTCCCATGCCCTTTAGAAAAGCTCTCCTGTCGATTCCCATAATTTTTTTGCTCCTTTCCGCTTACATTTAATTTTGGCTTCTGCACGCAAGACAGACAAAC
>DYLD01000172.1 GCA_020722315.1 Syntrophus aciditrophicus | reverse complement strand
AGCGAGACGCCGCGGGGTCGAAAAAGATTTATGAGCGCAAAGGCGGCGTTTTGCAAAGGTCTGCTAATGTCATGACTTAAGCAAGGAGAAATTATGTACGAAGTCATCTGGCATGGACGTGGGGGACAGGGGGTCGTCATCGCCGCACAGATTCTCGCCGAATCGGCCTATCTCCAGGGATTCAAGGGCGTCACATCTGCGCCGACATTCGGCCCGGAGAGGAGGGGCGCGCCTCTTACCGCATCGACGCGGATCGCGGATACCGCAATAAGGACATTTTCGCAGATCGCCAAGGCGGACATCGCCGTTGTTCTCGACCCATCGCTCCTCGAGGTCGTCGATATCGCGGGTACGCTCAAACCCGGGGGTCTTCTGATCGTCAACACGCCGCAAAGCGCCTCCGAAATCGGCATGGACGGCAACATCGCCGTGCTCGATGCGGTGTCGGTCGCGGTTCGCTTTCACCTCTTCAAGGAGGGGGCGCCGATCGTCAACACGCCGATGCTCGGGGTTTTCGCAAGGGCGACGGGTCTGGTGTCGCTTGAGGCGATTGAAAGGGGACTCAAGAGGAAGATCTCGGGAACGGCTGCGACGACAAACATCGCCGCGCTGAGGGTGGCCTTTGACGAGGCGAAGATTCCAGAAGAACCGAACCGGTATTTTTTTGAGAAACAGGTTTCTGCTTTATAGAAAGGGTCATTATGGAAACAAGAGACGAAAACCTTTCCGCGATGTGCAGGCCGGCGGTCGGGGAAGCCGGAAGAACCGGGGACTGGCGGGACGCGACGCCGGTCATAGACTACACGAAATGCATCGCGTCGCTCAAGAACCGTCCGGCCTGCTATCTGTGCTGGCTCTACTGCCCCGAGGGGGTCGTGATCGCCGGTGTACCGGTGCAGATAGACTTAGATTACTGCAAGGGGTGCGGGATCTGTGCCGAGGAGTGTCCAGCGAAGGCGATTACGATGGTGTTGCAGAAGGAGGCAAAGCCATGAGTGCGGTTCAAATACTTACCGGAAACCAGGCCGCCGCGACCGCAGTCAAGCTCTGCGATGTGCAGGTGATTTCGGCATACCCGATCACGCCGTCCACTTCGCTGACCGAGATGCTTGCCGAGTGGATCGAAAAGGGTGAATTGAAGGCCGAGTATGTCCGTGTCGAGAGCGAGCATTCGGTTATGACGGTCTGCGTCTCCGCGTCATCCGTCGGTGCACGGGTGTTCACGTCGACCTCTTCCCACGGTCTTCTTTACATGCACGAGCAGTTGCACTGGGCGGCCGGCTCCCGTCTGCCGATCGTCACCTGCGTGATCAACCGGGGCGTCGGCGCCCCGTGGTCTATCTTCAACGATCAGCAGGATTCGATCTCCCAGCGAGACACCGGCTGGATCCAGATCTACTGCCGCGACAATCAGGAGATTCTGGATTCGGTGATCCAAGCCTACCGCATCGCCGAGGAGGTTTATTGTCCCGTCATGGTCTGCTACGACGGCTTCGTTTTGTCGCATACGATGATGCCGGTCGAAATCCCCGAAGCCGAAAAGGTCAAGAATTTTCTTCCCCCTTACAAGCCCCATACAATCCTTTCGCCGGAGGAGCCGCTAAACATCAATCCGGTTATCCTTCCGACGCAGAGGAGGGATGCACAAGGCGTCCTTAGGGACGGATACATGGAGTTTCGCTGGAAGCTTCAACACGCCCTGGAGGGGTCTAGGGATGTCATCGTCGAAGTGAACAGACAGTTCGCCGATCTTTTCGGCCGCGACCACGGCGGAATGCTCTGGGGTTACAGAACCGACGATGCCGAGGTTTATCTGGTCGGGATCGGTTCGCTTGCAACCGAGGCGACAATGGCCGCCGACATGCTCCGCGAAGAGGGAATCCATGCGGGCGTCGTCGGGATCAGGGTTTACAGGCCTTTTCCGCGCGAGGAGATCCGCAACGTGCTGAAAAACGCGCCTGCGATCGTCATCTTCGAGAAGGACATCAGTTACGGTTATGAAGGGGCGCTGTCGGCCGACGTCAAGGCGGCCCTTTATGGAACAGGTATAAGCGCGCCTGTCCACAACTATATCGCCGGGTTAGGCGGGCGGGACGTCAAGGCCGCGGAGCTTGCCGAAGCCGTCCGCTCCTCGCTTGCCGCCGTCGCGGGCGGGGTCATGGAGCGACAAACCTGGCTGAACTGCGTAACGGAGTAGAGAAATGCCGGAAAAAATATTCAAGGTCAATCAGAAGGAATACATCCTGCCCGGGAACCGATCCTGCCAAGGGTGCGGTCTTGCCCTCGCCTACCGTTATATACTGAAGGCCCTCCGGGAAAACACGATTATGACGATCCCCGCGAGCTGTCTGACGGTTCTGCACGGTCTCTACCCGATTACGTCGGTAACCGTGCCGGCTCTGAACTGCACGTTCGCAAGCACGGCCGCCTCAGCATCCGGTCTTGTCGCCGGGCTTGCTGCGCAAAACCGCACCGAGATGACGGTCGTCGCAATGGCCGGCGACGGGGGGACCTATGATATAGGAATACAAGCCCTGTCCGGCGCCGCCGAACGCGGGACGGATTTCATCTATGTCTGTTACGACAATGAGGGTTATATGAACACCGGGACGCAGCGCTCCAGCGCAACGCCGATGGGGGCGCTGACGACGACGACGCCGGTTTTGACGAAGCAGCAAAACAAAAAGGACATGATGAAAATCATGGAAGCCCACGACATTCCGTATCTGGCCACGGCGTCCCCGTCCTACCCAATCGATCTCTATGATAAGTTCGTCAAGGCCAAACGGATAAAGGGAACCAGATACATCCAGATTTCGGCGCCGTGCCCGCCCGGATGGGGGTTTGCCCCGAAGGATACGGTCAAGATCGGCCGGCTGGCCGTCGAAACGGGGATGGTCGTTCTCTATGAGATCGAGGACGGCAAATTCCGCTTCACGGGACGCAGCAAGACGCTTGCGGAAAAGGGGAACCGCGCGCCGCTGATCCAGTATGTCGAAAAGCAGGAACGCTTCCGGAAGATGAATATCGAACAGCTTGCGAGGCTGCAGAAGTGGGTCGACGGGAAGTGGAACGAGTATCTCCGCAGGGCCGAGGAGTAGGGGCCTAGAGAACGCCTTTGATAAGACCGGCGTAGCGGGCCGACGCGCCGCGGCCGGCGATGACCGCAAGACGGCCGGCCTCTCCCTTTTTTAGACGCATCTTTGGATTGGCAAGAAATTTTTCCACCCGGTCGAATAGCTCATTTTCGTTGTGGACAACGATCCCGGCGCCCGCCTCGTGTAATAGAGACGCCTCGTCGCGGAAATCGTCCATATGCGGGCCGTGGAAGACGACCTTGCCCCAGGCCGCCGCCTCGAGGATGTTCTGACCGCCTTTTTTCACGAGGCTTCCGCCGCAGAAAACAACAGTGGCCAGGCTGTAGATCTTGAAGAGTTCCCCGATCACGTCGACAAGCACGATCCTTTCGTTCCGGCGGGCTCTTCCTCCGTTTATCTGCGTCATGAGAATCCAATCGTTAAAACCAGCCCTGCCGATCAGTTCTTCCACGGCGGCGGCCCGCTCGATGTGACGCGGGACGATGATCAGTTTCAGCTTCGGCCTTATCTCCAACAATCTTTTGTAAACATTCAAAATGATGGTCTCTTCCCCTTCGTGCGTGCTTCCGGCCACGAAGACGTCCTCATCCGGTGCGATTCCGAGGCGAACAGCCGTTTCTTTTTTCAGTTCGTCGGAGACCGCTGCGGCGAAACCGTCGTATTTCGCGTTCCCGCAGACATGGATGCGTAAGGTCGGCATCCCGACAGCCTCGATGCGTTGAGCGTCGGAGGAAGAAATCATCCCCGCTTCGCTGATCTCCTGCAGTATCGGTTTCCAGAAGAAGCGGGTCGCTCTGTAGCGTCGATAGGAATGCGTGGAAAGCCGGCCATTGACAAGAACAATTTTTACCCCCTGCCTGCGGCACAAACGGATGAAATTCGGCCATATCTCCGTTTCGACGAGGACAAAGACGTCGGGCCGCACACTGCCAAGGAGCTTTTTTACGACGCAGGGTATATCCAGAGGGTAATAGATGACATAAGCGCCCGAATTGAGAGTCTTTGCGATCTGTTGACCCGTCTCGGTGCTTGTCGACAGAACGACCTCTGCCTCCGGCATCACAGCGAAAATCTCTCTGATGATCGGAGCGGCCGCCGTCACCTCGCCGACGGATACCGCATGCACCCAGATCCGCGGAGCGTTTGTTTTCGGCGACGTTATATTCGGAGGTACGATTCCGAGCTTCGGCCCGAGACTGCGGCGGTACTTGCCGGTCAGAAGCATCTTCAGGCCGTAATAAGGGACGGCGAAAACCGCGGCGACGATAAGCAGGATGTTGTAAATCAACGACCACATACGCATGGTTGCCAAAGTCTCTGTCTCAGAAAAATACAATTTTTCCCATAACATGACCTGAGGCACTACCTCAAGGAAATCATGCCGCAACGAAACCGCAAGCTTGACACGGCGCAGTCGTTGCGGTATGAAAATGCCGGAGACTTATACAAAGCTGGCCAAAGATGTTCATCGAAGGCTAATGAAGTCATTAGAACCTTGAGACCTTTGAAAAATGCTGCCTGAAGCGC
>DYLD01000171.1 GCA_020722315.1 Syntrophus aciditrophicus | reverse complement strand
CTCAAGGAGGAAAAATGCTGACACGAACGAAATGGATCTTTTTGCTGCTGATCCTCCTTTTGTTTCTTCCGAACATTGCGTTTTCTAAGGTCGACAGCGCACGCCTGACCTTTCAAAAAACGGTCGGGCAGACCCCGACCGGAATTTATACCGTCAAAAAAGGGGAAAATCTTGCCGTGATTTTAAAAAAACTTAATTACGGCAAGGATATTTCCCTTTCAGCAATCAAGCGCCTCAATCCGCGATTGGTTGATCTCAATAAATTATATCCCGGTCAGAAGATCATTCTCCCCCCTCTGGAGGCGAAGGCTGTTTCGCCGATGGATAAGGATAGAGAAGACAAACCTTTTCTCTATACCATCAAGGAAAACGACTCGATCAGCAGAATTCTTCTCGAAGAGTTGAAATTAAATCCACGAGAGGCTATACACGCATACCGTCGGATTAAAGCCCTGAATACGAACATAGAAGACATGGTCCATTTGCGTCCCGGCAGCGCGCTGCTCATCCCTCCGGACCTCGTCAAGGTCGCTGTCCTTGCCTATCAACAAAACACCGCTTTTACCGAGACGATAAAAGCCGAGCAAAAAGGCATCGTCAAGATGCATCCCTCCCTTCTTGCAGTCCTGGAAATTATCAGACCTGTCATAAAAAGGATGAAGGGCTCGGTCAGTTCCAGGGGAAGCTATTTTATTCCGCTTGAGGGAACCTCTCAGATAACGATTGACTCTTCTTGTATACCTTCCGTTCAGATGGACGACGGTACCACCGTATTCCTTGATTATGAAAACCGTTTCAGCGATAAATTCAAGCAACTGGTCCGCCGCTACTGGCGTAATTATTTTTTTCTGACCGAGAAGGACCTCAAAGATCCAATCCACTCACTTTTTAACATCATAAACCTCTCCAAAAATTACTCGATGGAGCCACTGAAGAAACCGCTAACGGTTTATGAAAAACCCGTCGCCGTCGTATCTCCGGATTGGCTCATCACCGGCAAAAAAAATGATTACCTTCAGGGGATATTTCTGCTCTCCGCCGAAGAGGAACCGCTACCCGAGACAGTAAGGTCTTTCCTTGAAAAAATAGGCTTTTCGGTTACGGAAATGTCCGCAGACTTAATTCCCTGCAAAAAAATGGGGAGCACCTCCCCCGATGAACCTATCATCCTCAAAGATGTAAGGGCATACAACGGAATCGCCCTTGCAGAAGAACTCCTGAAGGCACTGGGAGAAACTGTCGTCAGACAAAAAAAGATCGCCCTCTTTAAAAAGGAAACGGATGGGTTCAACCTGTCGATAACCGCTGATCTTTTTTGCCCGAAAGGCGAAAGACAACTCATCGTCCTTTCAAAAAAACCTCCGGACCAGTTTGTAAAAATGCTCGCTGATTCCAGGTATGATGTCGTTTCGATCGGTCAGAATGAAAAGGGAAAGGCTGTTGTGGAAGCGCTGCTTAAAAAGGCCGGGTACCCTGTTTCGTTCGGATATTTTTCCTGCCTGATCCCCGAAGGCGGCAAAACCCGGTTCGAAATTTCATTTCCCGCGTTGAGTTTCACAAGAGACACCGAGCGCGTTTATCTTTTCGATTTTGATCTGCCCGTCGATCTCCTGCCGGTTATAAGCAGCGGCTCGAAAACGACAATCATCCGGTATTGAAAACGAAAGGGAGAGTTCTTAGGAGAGATTTCCATTGGGTGCAAGGGGGATATTGCTTTTTTCCGGGGGGCTGGACAGTATTCTCGCGTTTAAGGTTCTGGCCGCTCAGGGAGTCGATATATCAGCAGTGAGCTTCACAACACCGTTCTTCGACGCCACAAAGGCAAAAAAAACCGCGGAGCGGCTAGGCCTTTCTGTCAGCCTTATTGATATCACAGCGGAATTCCTTCAAATGCTTCATTCACCGCGTTACGGCTACGGCAAAAACATGAACCCCTGCATCGATTGCCGGATATTGATGCTGAAAAAGGCCGGGGAAATAATGGAAGAAAAGGGCGGGGATTTTCTCACTACCGGGGAAGTCCTCGGGGAAAGACCAATGACGCAGGGGAAACAAATTCTTATGCTGACAGCCAAAAAATCCGGATATCCCGAAAGGGTTCTGCGCCCGCTTTCCGCAAAACTTCTTCCGGAAACTGAACCTGAAAAATCCGGCAAAATCAACCGCAGCGCCCTTCTTGATCTTCGCGGAAGGGGGCGAAAACAACAGATCGAAATGGCTTTACACTACGGCATTAGCTATTACCCGCCTCCGTCCGGAGGTTGTCTTCTGACCGATATCGGATTTTCACGCCGACTTCGGGATCTTTTCGAACATACCAAAGATTACAGCATCCGTGACATCGAGCTTCTGAAAGTCGGAAGACACCTTCGTCTTGACGAAAAAACCAAGGCCATCGTCGGCAGAAATTTAACTGACAACAAACTGATAGAAAACAGCTTGAATCCCAAAGACGCGCTGATCCGGATGGAGGTTTTCCCCGGGCCATCCGTGCTTGTTCCGGGAGGAGGCGATGGAAAAACAAGACTGCTCGCCGCCCGTATCTGCCATCGCTACAGCGACGCACCGCGAAATCAGGAGGCATCCGTAACATGCCTTCTCGACGGCAAACTATTTCGTTACACGACAAGTCCGCCGCCGAGCGAGATGCTGGAATCCCTGCTAATCTGATGCCCCCGACGGATGCCGAAAAGGAATGCGAGACCTTGGAAAAATGGTGCCTGAAGCGCAAATTCATTGATTTTTCTTAGGTACCCCGCCGTCAAAGCCAAGACTCTAAAGGCGTTGAAAACGCAAAACGTTAGAGAGCATTTAGCCTGTAGAGTCTTTTTTAGAGACGATGCGGGGTCGAAAAAGATCCGATCAGCTTAGAAAGGCGGCGTTTTGCAAAGCTCTCGCACGATTTTTCGAAGGTTACATTGTTTCACTGATGATAAGGGCGAAGCAGATCGTTTATGGTTTTCACCGGATTGAATGTCGTCAGAGGAACCTCGACAAAGATCGTGTTCCAGAAGGCCATTGAACCGTTCCAGAGCCCCGGCCTTTCGAGAACAAGGATATCCCTCCCCTTTTGGGATTTCCTGGTGATGATCGCCGCATCGCGATCGATAAAATCCTCGAGGTTGAATTTCCTGCCGCGGTAATCGAGAAGCCCGCAGACGAGATCCACAGGATTGAAATGGGTCGATGAGGACCAGATCTCTTTCTGCTCGGGATCGTCCAGATCCACCTCCGATTCTTCGACGATCTGCAAAGAGAGGGAATTGTCGGAACGGTTCTGCACCCAGAAAGGGCCGCCCCCCGGCTCGCCGCCGTTTTTCACCATCCCGCAGACCCGAAGCGGCCTGTTTAACGCATCGAACAAAAACCGACGTTTTTCTTCGCCGGAAAAGGATTCAAAAGATTGCGGTAGGGTTATATTCAATCTTTTTCGACAGAACTCAACAATGTCCGCAATCTTTTCCACCGCAGGATTCGGCTGCTCAAGAATAACTAAATCGGTGAATATCTCTTTCTGAACGGACACAAGATAGCCGGCAAGAAGCTTTTTCCAGAGCGTTGTATCATCTTTGAAAGCATCTGTGACGACATTGTCGATGTTCTTGATAAAGACAATATCCCCCTCCAGGCGATTGAGGTTTGCGATAAGAGCCCCGTGCCCGGCCGGTCTAAAGAAAAGGTCTCCGTTCGGATCCCTGAACGGTTTTTTGTCCAGGTCAACGGCAATTGTGTTGGTTGCGGGATCCTGTATCGAAATGCCGACGGCAAATACCGTATCAAGATCCCGCTCACAGCGTCGCAGGATTTGCCTCAGATGATCACGCACGGCCTTTTCGTGCTCGCCGGAAACGGTAAAATGGACCCGCGCCTTTTTGTTTTGATCGCGAACATACAGGGCAGATTCGACCAGGTGCTCATGCAGGGCCGTTCTTGCGCCATCCGGATAGCTGTGAAACTTGATGAGGGCCTTCGGGAGATTCCCGTAATTCAGACCCTTCCCGGTCAAAACAAAGTCAAGTATCTTTGCAGACTCAGCGTTTCGAACAAGATCCGAAAGCGAAAGCCCGTCGGCCGCGACAGTCTCGATAAGGTCCTTATAAAAGGCATAACGTTCAAGGGAGCTTATAAACTCTTCCCCTTTTCCCCGAGTGGAAAAACCTCCCTGGGCCAATGCAAGATGCCACTCACGAAACATCCGGCTTGCCGCGCCGGATGCAGGGACAAACTTCATCAACCTGCCTTCTTTTGTCGCCTCCTCCCAGGCTTCGAGCAAAGACGGACGCTCCCGCTCGGAAATGACGGCGATCCCGTCGCCTAAAACGCAGGGGCGGCTCAGGCGGGCAGGTCTTACGCCTCTGCGGAAGATTTGGATCTGCCTGTCAAGCTCGTCAAGACCGATCCCGAAACGGGCCGCTGCCTTGCGGTCATTTTCAGACCACAAAGTGTGTTCGTCGGTCACTTCCCTTTCCCCTTTTTCGGTTTCACCGGAACCACAGCCTTCCTTTTTCTTAAAAGCCGGGCAATATCCTTTTGCCTGTTCTGTCCTTTCGCCATAAAGATCTCCCGCGAAAACGGATTTTTCAGACCCCCATCGAGACCTTTTAAAAACCGCCGCCTTTCTAAGCTGATCGGATCTTTTTCGACCCCGCGGCGTCTCGCTCAAG
>DYLD01000170.1:3292-4694 GCA_020722315.1 Syntrophus aciditrophicus | reverse complement strand
AGGAGATGGGCTATTCGAGCGATCTATGTTCCTATGCCCGCTCCGATATCGGCTGCGCCGTCTCGTGAACGGTGGGCCGATCGGCGGGCTGCCCAGGCCGGATATGCTGATCTGCTGCAACAACATCTGCGGCACGGTTCTGAGGTGGTATGAGGTGCAGGCCTGGTATTTCCAGATACCGTTGTTTATCCTCGATACGCCGTTTAGGCATGTCGATTTTTCCGCCTGGTGTGGTTTCATTATTAGTGGGTTTGATGCATTACAATGGCGCAGACCGTAAAATAGGGTTGCTCCTCTGATGGCTATAATCTCCTTCCAGGAAGCGCCCGGGACGGCGGTTATTCTCGCCTTCGAAGGGGCAGCAAGACCTTTGCAAAACCCCGCCTTTCGCGCTCATAAATCTTTTTTGAACCAAAAAATCAATAAAATTCCGCCTCAGGCAGAATGTTTCAACGGTCTCGCAGCCCCTTTCAAAGAGCATGGCGCAGGGATGGCGTGAATAAGTTTTAGCCACCTCCAAATTTGTTTTTCAAGAGAGGGTGCAAGTTTTTTCTTGACAGCGCTACCAAATCCTTGACAAATACTCACAAGCAAGATTTAAAGCCACATCAGACAGACATCTTGTCGGAGGTTGTTCGAAACCCATTGAGCGCCCACAAATTAAGAGACAAAAAGTTCCCATCCGTAAAAAGAATTTTGCCGAACAAACCAATACCGGTTCATCCATTCAGCGGCTGTTCTCACGATAGTTTGAGCCTGAAATAAGAAAAATTTTTGGACAGGAGTCAGTTATTAAAACGGGAGGTAGGTATGGAAAAATACATGGAGCGCGATAAACTCATGAGTGCCCGCGACGCGGTGTCTCGTTTCGTCAATGACGGCGAGTCCTTCGTCTTTGCAAACTGCCTTTACTGCATGCCGCTGGCCCTCACCCATGAATTGATCCGCCAGCGCAAAAAAAACCTGATGGTTTTTCAGCAGGGAGGCATCGAGGAAATTGACCAGTTGGTGGCGTCAGAAACTGTCGATCGGATTGTTCTGGCATACAACTTCCGCGCCGGGGGAAAGCGCCTGGCGCCCCCGCTGGAGCGCGCATGGAGAGAGCATAAGGTGCAACTGGAGGAGATGACAAATCATACCCTGCTTTCCATGATGAAGGCCGGAGCAATGGGATACCCGTTCATCCCGGTTATGAGCGGCATACGCGTCACCGACGTGGTGAAGCAAAGGGGTTTTCTGGGCGACCAGCGCTTTGCCGAGGTGGCGGATCCGTTCAGCGGGAAGCATGTTCTCGTCGTGAAAGGATACAATCCGGATTTCGCGCTGATCCATGTCCAGAGGGCTGACCGCGCCGGGAACGGCCAGCTCTGGGGGGCGATGATCAATTCAAAGTGGGCGGCGC
>DYLD01000170.1:0-3192 GCA_020722315.1 Syntrophus aciditrophicus | reverse complement strand
CTCATAACAACAAAGGGCGTGTTCAAATTTGATAAAGTTACCAAAGAGATGTACCTCTACGGCCTGCACCCGGGAAACACCGTGGAGGACATCAAAAAAGAGATACCGTGGGAGCTGAAAATCGCCGAACATCTCGAAATCACAAGATTTCCCACCGAAAAGGAACTTTCGCTCATCAGGCATTTTGCGCCGGAAATATCGATGGGACGGAAACTTCAGTTGGAAGCACTGATCATGCGCCTGTTCAAGCTATTGGAGAAAAAACAATGACCGAAACACGCTACCCGATAATTGACTCGCTCTCTTATCTACCCACGGAAGAGGTGGTTCTCAACCTGGTGACAACCCTTCCCCCTCAGATGGCACGCTACCTGAAGGACGTCTTCGGGCCAAGAGTGGCACCACTGATCGGGATGTCGGCGGAGGAGCTCTACCGCTTGAAGGTCACGTTGTCACAGCAGGAACTTGCCGAAGAGTTAAGACCTAAACTGAAACCCCTTTCGATGAGCATGGATGACTTTATTGCCCAGATGGACATGATGGGGGTGGAAAAGGCCGTTATTTTCAACCTCGACGAGGAGACCCCAAGCCGCCTGAAAGGGCTGCCGAACGATTACTACGCCGATATTGTGAAGCGTTATCCCGAACGGTTTGTGGGCATAGCGGGAATTGATCCCCTCAAGGGGCTGGATGCCTACCGCGAGGTGCGGCGCTGCCGCGATTTGGGATTGCGCGGCATCGCGGTGCGTCCGTTCATGTTCGGCATTCCTCCGACCCATCCCAGGATGTATCCCCTGTACGCGGCCTGCGCCGATATGGACATGGTGATCTGGTTTCACCTTTCGGTCAATTATTCAACGCTCACGATGGAGGTGGAACGGCCGATTTACATAGATGTAGTGGCGCAGGATTTCCCGACCCTGAAGATAATTGCCGGACACGGCGGCTGGCCGTGGGTCGAGGAGATGATGGCGGTGGCGTGGAGAAATCCCAATGTTTATATAGATTTTGTTTCGTATCTGCCGCGCTATCTTGCCATGCCGGGCTCCGGATGGGAACCGCTCTTACGCTACGGCAACACCGTTTTGCAGGATAGGATTCTCTTTGGTTCGACATGGCTTTTTATGGGGGCATCCATCAAGGAACTTGCAGACGAAGTCATGAAGCTTCCGCTGAAAGAGGATGTAAAGCACAAATGGCTCTATCAGAACGCGCTGCGCCTTTTTGGCGAAGCCTGAGATGAGGAGACAAAAGAAGATGTCCTATGACACAATTCTTGTTGAGAAAAGCAATCGCATAGCGATTATTACCCTTAACAGACCGGAAAAACTCAATGCAATAAACCTGCAGATGAAAAATGAGCTCTACCAGTCTCTCGAAGAAATAGAGGCGGACGATGGCATCCGGATTGTCATTATGACCGGCGCCGGCAAGGCCTTTTCGTCAGGTCATGATAATGATTCCTCTTCATCTGAACTTTTGGAGTTTGTCAGCCTGAAAGAGGAAGAGAAATTGTTCAGGCTTGACAAGCCTGTTATCGCCGCCATACACGGCTACACGCTGGGCGATGGACTCCAGCAGGCCCTCTTGTGTGATATGATCGTAGCTTCGGAAAATGCCGTTCTTGGATTTATCGGTCCCAAGGTAGGCGGCCTCTGTTACGGATCCTTTACGGTTCTTCAGGCGGTCGTCGGGCGGCATATCGCAAGCGAGCTTCTGTTTACCTGCGACCAGATATCCGCAGCGGAAGCTTTTAGAATCGGTTTGGTAAACAAGGTGGTGCCGCATCAGGAACTTATCCCGACAGCGATAGCAATGGCCGAGAAAATCAAGCAATTTTCCCCCATATCCATAAAATACACAAAACGCGCCTTAAGGATGGCGCTCGTTAACCAGGCTCACGAAACCGCATTGGCGGAAGGAGGGGAGGCAATTCTCAGTGACATGCGTTCATCAGCCGTTCGACACCCCCTCAAGGATGTGATAAAACGCTATGGCCTGGAAGATTGAGTTTGATCCTGCTGCAGAACGTGAATTGAATAGGCTTGATCCTCAGATTGCCATACGCATCCTGAAATTTTTACAAATGAGCATGATGGACTATTGCTCTATTTTTAGCGGCCTGGCAATCTTCCTTCCTGACGAAGACGAGCAAGAATATGCTGTATTTGCGGCATCGCGGCCAAGGCTGCCTTTTCCCCTTCCAGAATCGCCTCGCCGCGCCTGTCAAAATCACTGGCTGCTATGGAACCAACCTTCGGCCTGATGACAACATCGGCGTTTTTCAGCTGGGTTTCAGCAATCTTCGTGTACATGATATCAATTGCCTGCAGGATGGTGTCAACGGTTTTTTCTGGCACGGCACCCCTAACGCCGGCGGAGACATCAACGGCGATGACGACATCGGCGCCCGCCTTTCTGGCCGCATCTACAGCCACAGGGCTTACCACCCCTCCGTCAACATAAGTCTTGTTGCCTATCCGGACAGGCTGAAATACCCCGGGAATGGAACAGCTTGCCCGCACAGCCCAGCCGGTGTCGCCGGTCGCAAAGATCGTCTCTTTTCCGGTTTGAATGTCTGTAGCAACAACCCGTAACGGAATGCGCATCTGTTCCAACCCAATGTGGGCAACCGTCCTATTGACGAATTTTTCCAACCTTTCGCCGCGAACAAACCCATTATCAGGCAGGGTCAGATCTATCAGATCGGCTCTCTGAACGGCCATGGCCATTGCTTGCAACTGAAACGCATTGAACCCGGCGGCATAGATGCTCCCGACAAGACTGCCTACGCTTGATCCGATAATCATATCTATCGGAACCTTCTGGGTCTCGAGTATTTTCAGAACGCCGATATGGGAAAAGCCACGCGCGCCGCCTGCGCCTAAAACTACGGCCACGCGCGCCGGTTTCTTTGCAGGGGGCGGGGCGACGAGGCTCTTGGGTGCGCACGAAACAATAGCGAAAAAACTCAATGCGACAGACAAGCATGCCAATTTTTTCAACGGGAACAGACCCGTAAACTTCCTTTGTTTGCTCAACTTTTAACCCCCCTCTCTCGATGGTTGTATTACTTCTTAAAAAACCAGCTCCCCGCTATCCGCCCCCATATAAGTATAGCGCCTCTGCGATTCGATATTCGTGCAGGCCCGCTTGAAGGCATACTCCTGCCCGATGAGAATAACCGCCTTC
>DYLD01000169.1 GCA_020722315.1 Syntrophus aciditrophicus | reverse complement strand
CCCGGAAACATGAAATATTCCGCAAAATCGTACTGCGGCGTCACCCCCTGCGGTCGGATTCCCGACGACACCTGCAGAGCATAGATCGCCTCGGGAAGCCCGACGTCGCCATCATTGTTCACATCTCCAAGGGTCGCGCCCCATGAAAGCCCTGCGGCGCAAAACCATACCAGAGCGATTGCGATGATTCTTTTTATAGATGCTCTCCTTTTATGTTGCAACTCGACTTCCGGAAAACGCTGTTTTAAATTTACAACCTACTAATTTTATTATATTTATTTTTAAGATTTTATGGACTACAATTTTTTCAAAAAGTTAAAATGCGCTCTAATTATAACATGTTACAAATTCGCTTTCCGGAAGTCTGGTTGCAATGAACTATGGCAAACAGATCCATGATGCTAAATAATCAACCTGCCCGACCGAAAAAGAGCTTCCCGGGAAGATCATGCCCAGTGTGGCAAAAAGCATCGTCTTCCCGGGAGAGTGCTCAGCGCTGACCTGAAATCTTTTGGAGGATGTAGAGCGCCTCGCGCAGGTCGATGCGGTTGTCGGCATTCACATCTCCGTCAAGCGCGTCCGCCGGCTTCGTGCCGGAGACGATCTGCAGCGCCAGTAACGCATCCTCGAGATCGACATCCCCGTCGTTGCTTACATCCCCTTTTTCGGGGGGCTGGACCGTGAAAAGGTTGAACACCCTGGACGAAAATGCATTATTGACATAAGCAATGGTGTAGCTTGCCTCAGGCGGATCGTGCAGGATATCGGTGGGGGATGTCATAACCGTCCACATGTAGTTTCTGCCCCGTTTTAAGATGGATGGCGGGACCGTTGCAGAGGAGATGTTTTTAGCCCACGGCGAAGAATAGACATGCGCAGACGCCTGATAGTTCGAGGAATAACTATATATCCGCAGCCTGTAGTATGTATTCGAATCAGCGACCGGATCCCAGGAAAAGGTCGGCGTCGCGGTTTTGAAATAGTGGTTATTGCCCGGGTGCATCGACGCCGGATCCACTGTTTCGACGTCTTGAAAATGGTATGAAAGGCCTGTCTTGGAAATCGTCGAAGTCGTTCCGGAATGGTTGATGTCCAATTCCACCGCGTAATCATTTCCGTCACTCAAAGGACTGGTTGATTGAAAACTTCCTATCAGGAACGTCCAATTGCCCCTTGGATTGAAAAAAGGCGCCTGGCTTGACTGAATTAAGGTTGTTGCGCCTTTCTTGAGTCTCCATCCGGTTATGTCCCACGGCGCGACGCCCGTCAGTATCGCCTCGAACAAATGTTGATAATAGGGGTTGGGACCGGAGGGAGGGATCGTTCCGATCTTGATGTATTTGTCGAATCCAGGCGTGGAGGCATAAGCGCCGGTGTAAAGAGATCTGTGGGCGCTCTGGGTATAGTTCGTCGGGGTGGCGGCGTCGTCGAATAATCGGACATACCATCTGTATGCACAATTAGCTTGGAGAATGCCCGCAGGGACGGTCAGCGACGACGAGGTTATGACGGGGGATATAAACCGGATGACTGAGCTATTGCTGTAATCCGAGATGATCACCTGATAGGCGTAAGGCCCTCCTGCCGGCGGCGTCCAGCTCAACGTCGGCGTTGCCGTTCCGACGTAGGCATTATCCGCCGGGGTCAGCTCCGTGATATTGGGCAGGTCGTAACGCGGGTTGAAATGGAAAGTTTTCTGTGCCTTTCTTCCAAGCGAATCGACCGCCGTGAACGTGTAATCCCCGCTTTGCGGCATCCAGCAGGAGGTCTGCGCGCCATAGAAAAGGCCGTACTTGTTTGCGACCCACCAGTTAGGAGACAACCGGTATTCGCCCGCCGGACCTGTGACCGTGACGGCAACATCGGATGGACTCGGGCCCGTCAATGACGCGAACATCGAAATAGCACTCATTGTTCCAACCATTGTGTGGCGCACTGCCGTCTCCGCGAACTGCGGCGCCGGATAGGCCGGTTTTTCGTCGCCGACCGTCAGGTTTTGCGTGTTCGTGCCTCCGACCGTTGTAAACGGCTCTGAAGAGCCGGTATAGTCGCCCGGCGTCACAACGCCGTTTTTGTCCCGATCCCAAAATACCCTCACAAAGACCTCTTTCCCGATGGGAAGATTGGCGATGGAATAGGCGGGGAGATGACCCGCGGCATCGGGAAAGATTGCCTGCGAGCCGATCCTGTTTTTCGGGTTTGGATACCGGAAAGATGCATAGTCAAACACCTCGACATAGACCGGGCCGCTTCCGTCGTAGCCCGGTACGTTTAGAGTCCCGCTCACAGCCGCCGTCGGTTGTATCTGGAGGCAGGTATAATTGTCGTCCTGACCGTACCAGCCTTCCGAACTGACGCTGACGAAACGGCCACCGAGCGGGCCGAGTTGCGCAAGCGGAATTTTTATTTCCAGATGATTTTCGACAAGCTGGAAATCGGTGCTGTTCAGAGTGGCGACGAAAACAGGCTTGCCATAGCTGTCAACCTTGCTCAGCTCGGCCATCCACTGGGCAGGGGACCAATTGTAAAAGACACGGATCTTCAGATCGTTCGGCATTTCGTACTGACCACCGGCCAACTGCTTCAGAAATACGGAGTAGCCCAGCCAGTTGTAAAGGTTCGTCGTTGGAATGTTTCCCGCCGTATCGATCCGGATATAGAGATTGGTCGAATCTTTGGCCAGATAGAGTGACTGGATGTCCCGGTACGGTTCATCTCCGGTCTCGCCGGTGATGTCGGTAAAAACCGGCGCGATACCGGACCAATCGCTAACGCCTTGATCCTGGACGTTGATAGCCCCTGTGGCTATCGTAACATCGCCTCCAGGCTGGAAGAAGTCATCCATCTCCTCCATCCACATACTCTGGGTAGTGAAGTCGGGAAGAATCCCTCCGAGTGTCGGATCATTGCCGAGGCCATGCCCGATCGTTCCGGGTACAAAGCAGCCGTGTTCGCCTATCTGGGGCAGCATGTCGCGCAGGGCTTTCGGTTGCGTGGTAATGTTTCCAAACAGGGGAAACGGGTTCAGTTGGAAGTGTTCTTCACGGGCGACATTTTCCACATTTGCAAGATAAACGGTCAACGAATTGATCGGTGCCGAAGGATGAATCACAACGAAGCCATCGCCATCTCCATCGGACTCTCCGCCGATAAGGGCGTAGGATGAATCCGGCGCGCCGCCGATGTTCCACCAGGAGTTCGTATTGCGGGTGATATTGGTTCCCAGATAGGTGCCATCCGAACCTTGGACGGCGTCTACCGGCGCCATATTCCCCGGTTTCGTTGTAATAATGTAGTAATCCCAGGAACCGCTGAAGGTTGCCGTATTGCTTGCCTTGCCGAGATATGTATAGCCGTATTGCTCGGGATGACATCCTTTTTTCCACCATTCGTCTTCCGTAACGGTAAAGGAATCTCCTCCATAAACCAAATACTCCGTTCCGATCCTTTCCGTAACGAGGTCTGCAGTCGTTTGCTCTTGTAGAGAAGTCTTTATTTTTGCAAGATTTTCCCGCAGAAGTGCCTCTTCGTAGTCATCATCCAGACTGATCAGTTCCTCCGCGTCGGATTGCGTGCTTGTGTCCCCGCGGATCTTTGCCGAGGCGGTTTCGTAGTCGTTGATCGCGTCGATCAATGCAAGACGTGCCTCGTTGAGTTTCGCATTGTCGGAGATCTTAAGAAAATCGGGATAGCGATCGAGGAGTTTTTTTATCGCGTCCATCCCGGCTTCCATGTTGACAAGACTGACGATTTCCCGGATGTCAATTGCGGTGTTGTAGCCCGCCGACATCAATGCATAGGCTTTCAGAAATTTCAGCAGCGAGCGGAAAAGCCAGTAATCGCCGGCATCCATTTCCACGTCCGTTTGATAGAAATCGTCCGGATCGATTAGGTTTTTATCGATGATTTCAACGTCGATTCCCTGGCCTGATGCCGGGCAAAAGCGGATCGCCTCATCCAGATCTGCGATGGACGCGTTAATCGCAGTCAGAAACGGACCGGCGAAAAAGGCCTTGAGCGCATCGGCCGAATCGGGGGCGGTGTCGGGAAGGATGATCTTGTCGTTATTGTTCAGCGGGAAGCCGAACAGAATTTCGTCGAACGCATCGCCGGTATGTTCCACGCCGTATTGGGACAGAATCTCGGCGAGCGTATCGATCTCTCCCCCGTCTTCGCGCGCAACGATATCGAACATCCTCGCGGCGGCAAGATAGACGCGGAGTTTTATTTTTTCGGCATTTGTCGCTGTGTTGTAGTCAGCTCCGCCAACCGCCGCCTGAAACGTCTGGTAGGCTTGAAGGGTTTTGGAGACGTTCCGCGAGAAGAGCTGGCTTTTTCCCGTCGCAATTACATCAGATACGGATTGCGGATAGAACTCCGCCGAAATGGAATGTAGAAAAAGCCCTCCGATACCAAAGATCAGTAACACAAATAAAATCGGGACGAAAAAACGATGAATTCTTTTAGCCATAGCTCACCTCCGTTTAAACATTCCGAGAACTTTGCAGATTTGTCCACATCAGTTTCATGGCGCCCCGGAAGCTTTTTCGCGCGAAAAACCTCCAAACCGCGCTTCATGAAACCATTTTTATGGATTTTCAAAGCTCTCATCTCCTGGGTCAGCGTTTGTTATAGGGTTTTCTTGTCCTTAAATACAAACCACAACCCGGCAAGCAGGAAGCCCTACTGGGGATGAAGCCG
>DYLD01000018.1 GCA_020722315.1 Syntrophus aciditrophicus | reverse complement strand
CAATAAAGATATCGACAGGGATGTATGCTTAACTCGAAGGGGTTACGATAACATACCGCTTCTTCCCCTTTCGAAGCCTTATTTCGCCTTTCTCATCAGCATCTAAAAGCGATATCTTCTCATCGAACGCCTTGAGCTGCCGGTCATTGACATACCCGCCGCCCTGGGCGATCAGGCGTCTTGCGTCGCTGCGTGAGGAACAGAGCCCCGTTTCCTGAAACAATTCGAAGGCCGGCACGCCGCGCTCAAGGTCATTGCGGTTTTTTTGAAACGATGGGATCGCGCCGGTATCCTGCTCCGACATCGATCTGGGTATCGAGCTGGACGGAAACAGGCCGTCGGCTATCGGACGTACGCCGAACGCCCCTGCGGAGGATTTCCATGCGTCGATGGCCGCTTTTTCGCCGTGCGTGATCTTTGTCGCCTCAAACGCGAGAACGGTCTTTGCCATGTTGAGCTGCTCGTCTTTCAATTCGTTCACAACGGCAATCTCTTCCATCGGCAGGAACGTAAACAAAGCGAGGAATCGTCCGACGTCGGCATCCTCGGTGTTGATCCAGTATTGATAATATTCGTAAGGGGAGGTCAGAGAGGCGTCAAGCCAGACCGTGCCCCTTTCGGTCTTTCCCATTTTGTGTCCCTGGGATGTCGTGATAAGTGGGAACGTCATGCAGTAAGTCTTTCTTCCCTCGATGCGACGGATCAGATCGATGCCGGCGACCATATTCCCCCACTGGTCGTTTCCCCCCATCTGCATCAGGCAACTATGACTGCGGAACAGATGCAGAAAATCGTAGGACTGCAGCAGCATGTAGTTGAACTCGATGAACGTCAAACCCTTTTCCAGGCGCATCCGGTAACTCTCGGCGGCGAGCATCCGGTTGACGCTGAAGTGCCGTCCGATATCCCTGAGAAATTCGATATAGTTCAAAGGCGTAAGCCAGTCGGCGTTGTTGAGCAAAAGGGCCTTTCCGTCACTGAAATCGAGATAACGGGAGAGCTGCCTTTTGAGGCCTTCCGCGTTGGAGTCGATCTCTTGGCGGGACATGATCCTGCGCATCTCGGTCTTCCCCGACGGGTCGCCGATCAACGCCGTGCCTCCGCCGACAAGCGCAATCGGACGGTGCCCCTGTCTTTGCATATGGGCCAGCGCCATGATCGGAACGAGCGAGCCGATATGAAGCGATACCGCCGTCGGATCAAAGCCGATATAGCAGGTGATTGACTCGCGACCGAGAAGTTCCTCGATTTCGGAGGCATCGGTAATCTGCTCGATGAATCCCCTTTCCTTGAATATTTCATAGACGTTGTTCACTGTTTTGCCTCTCCAAAGATTTGTAAAGACCTGACACCGTGATTATCGGCGATCCTTACCGAAAGCCGAGTGGAACGGTTAATCTGTTGATCTTAGAGGCCTTCCCGTCCGGCGATGTCTCGACGACAACCCCCTGCAGACGGATGTCGCCTCTGGCGATATCGAATTTATTCGGCATCTGCGTAAGAAACCTTTTGAGAACCGCATCCTTCTGCATCCCGATGACCGAATCAAACGCTCCGGTCATGCCGACGTCGGTGATGCATGCGGTGCCTCCGGAAAGGATGCGTTCATCGGCGGTCTGTACATGGGTATGCGTGCCCACAACGGCGCTGACCCGCCCGTTTAAATACCAGCTCAACGCGATTTTTTCCGAGGTTGCCTCGGCGTGCATATCGACGATGATGATCTTTGCGCCCTTTAGATTTTCGATTTCCCTGTCGGCGGCGCGAAACGGGCAGTCTATCGGGTGCATAAAAATCCGTCCCTGAAGGTTGATTACGCCGACAGAAATTCCCCCCCTGCTATGAGCTAGAACGCTTCCGTTTCCGGGATCCCCCCCGGGATAATTGGCGGGTCGAAGCAATCTTTTGTAGTCATCAATCACGGGAATAATCTCTTTTTTGTCCCAGATATGGTTTCCCGATGTGAGAACATCTATGTTGTAGGAAAAAAGCTCCTGGATAATCTCGCCGGTTACGCCGAAGCCGGCGGCGGCGTTTTCGCAATTGGCAATGACGAAGTCAATTTCCCCGTCGCGGATTATTCCGGGCAGAAGTTCCCGGACGGCCGTTCTTCCCGGCTTTCCGACGATATCTCCGATAAAAAGTATCCTCATAACGGCACCTATCGCGCGATCTCGGAGACGCGGGTCTCCCGAATCACGGTGACCTTGATCTGTCCGGGATAGGTCAATTCCGATTCAATCCTTTTGACTATATCCTTACAGAGCAGCGCGGCGTCGCTATCGGAGATTTTCTCGTTTTCGACCATGATGCGTATTTCCCTGCCGGCCTGGATTGCAAAACAGTGATCGACACCTTTAAAGGAATTAGCTATGTTCTCAAGCTCTTCCAGTCGTTTGACGTAATTTTCCAGGATTTCCCTGCGTGCGCCCGGTCGTGCCGCAGAGAGACTGTCCGCGGCCTGGATCAACACGCCGAGCGCCGTGTTCGTCATCGGATCGTCGTGGTGGGCGGCTATCGCCTGGACGATGCGCGGAGACTCCCCGAAGCGTTTGGCATATTCGGCCCCGATCGCGGCGTGGGAGCCTTCAACCTTATGATCTACTGCCTTGCCGATATCGTGCAGCAATCCGGCGCGCTTTGCCTCCTTGACGTTCATCTTGAGTTCCGCCGCCATCATTCCGGCAAGATGCGCGACCTCGATCGAGTGTTCAAGGACGTTCTGGGAGTAGCTCGTGCGAAACTTGAGACTGCCGAGCATCGCGACGAGTTCCGGATGCAGATCGTGAACGCCGACATCAAAGCAGACACGCTCTCCGGTTTCCTTGATGATCGCCTCGACCTCGGCCCTGACCTTCTTGACGATTTCCTCTATCCGTCCGGGATGGATGCGTCCATCGGCGATCAGCCTCTCGAGCGAAAGACGTGCCACCTCCCTTCTGACGGGATCAAAACTGGACAGAACGACCGCTTCGGGCGTATCGTCGACGATCAAATCGATTCCGGTAGCCGCTTCAATTGCCCGGATGTTTCTCCCCTCGCGTCCGATAATCCTTCCTTTCATCTCATCGTTCGGCAGATTGACCACCGAAACGGTGTTTTCAGCGACGTAATCCGCCGCATAGCGCTGTATCGCATACGCTATGATTTCCTGTGCATTTTTGTCGGCTGTACGGCGGGCTTCTTCGTCAATCTTGCGCAGAAGCCATGCGGCATCCCGTCTCGCCTCCTGTTCCATAGATTGAATCAGGATATTTTTTGCCTCTTCCGCGGTAAGGCCGGCGATCTGTTCTAGTTTTGTCCTTTGCTCCTGCAGCAGACGATCAAGCTTTTCGTTTTTTTCAATAAGTTGCGCCTCTTTTTGCTGTGCTGCTTTTTCCTTGTTTTCCAGCGAGCATTCCTTCTGCGATAGCGAATCGGATTTCCGTTCGAGATTCTCCTCCTTGGAGCGCAGCCTCCGTTCCAGCGCATCCAATTCGTCCCTGCGTTCCTTCGTCTCTTTTTCAAAATCGGTTTTTACCCTGAGCAGATTCTCCTTTGCCTGCAGGATCGAATCTTTTTTAATGGTTTCCGCTTCTTTTCTTGCCTCTTCGAGTATCCTTGCGGAGAGGTTTTCCGATGATTCGAGTTTTTTTTGCGACAGGCTTTGGCGGATTATCGCCCCCAGTATCGCGCCGACCACAAGGCCGACAACTATATATAGTATAAACATAATGTTATGAAACAATGTCTCCACCTCCTTTTTGTATACGCCTTATGAAAAGGCGTAGCGCACCGTTCGCCCAGGGGGACAAGAAATGATGCTCAACGTTTTTCTATTTTGAGGGGGAAAGAAGAATCCGTAAGGATGAAGAACCTGATACGTCCAAAACCCGAACAGACCGGCGTTCCCTGCGCACACAAGGGAAGATGGCAACCGGCAGGGGCCGGGCGGCAAAGGCGTTTTGTTCAGTATTGCCTGAAACTTACATCAAAGGGGGATTTTTTCGTTTATCTTATCTCATTGATAGAACGTATCAACTGCTCCGCTTTATTTTCTAAATTGTTGTAAATGTGTTGATTTTTTTCGTTATTCTGCAAACACTCGTCCGCGATATTCAAAGCGGCCAGTATGGCAGCAGTAAGATGGTTCTTTCCAGCCATTTTCTCCGCTTCCGCGATCTTGGCGCTGACATACCGGATAACATTTGCTACGTGCTCATCCCCTGAATCGCTCACCAACGATAATCTCTGCCCCAGGATATTCAGTTCAAAACTTTTGCCCAATGGAAAAACCTCAAGCCTTTTTGTGAAACAAAAAACTTTTTATGGTGCCTTTATCTCCCGGAGCAAATCAAGGAGCGAATCCACCTTTGCGCGTATGGCATCCCTTTCTTCTTTTAAGTCCTCAATTTTTAAATTTGCCTGTTCCAACTCCTTCGTTTTATTTTTAAGCTGCTCCTCCAACTCAGTATTTGCCTTTTTCAACGTGGTGTAACTTTCAAGCAGCCCGTTTATTTTTGTTTCCAGTTCTGTAAATTTTGTCAGATCCACGATTGTAAGAATCTCCTTTATATTTGATATGTGAAGATCGCCGGTACTTTATCACCGTAAACGTACAGGCGGATTATGAAGGGAAGTAAAAAGAAAGTCAAGAATTTATTTGGGAAGATATTTTGGTTGACACCAAAAATGGGCTCTGATATGAGCAAGGTCCGGGGGGAATTGGGAAGACGGTGCGAAGCCGTCACGGTCCCGCCGCTGTAGCCGGGGACAAAGACCGCATGAGGCCACTGTTCGTTACGAATGGGAAGGCGCGGTCAACGAATGATCCGGAAGTCAGAATACCAGCCCCCCTAGGAACGTTCGTCGGCCCCCGCGAAGAGGGGTTACGAAGCGAACAAAAAACCTATCGAGGATGAAATACGGCATCCCCGCGTCTTGATGGCGCGGGGATTCTTTTTGGAGGGTAGATATGGAACTGCTTGACGAAACCATTACACGGATAGAACCGCAGGACAAAGACACAAGGGCGCGGGCGCACAGACGCCTGGAGAGCCTCGTGATGCCGTACTGGGCACTGGGGCGTCTTCTGGATTTGGCCGAGGACCTCGCGGGGATGACGCGCTCGCTGCACCCAAGCGTTGCGAAAAAGACAATCTTTACAATGGCCGCCGATCATGGCGTCGCAGCCGAGGGGGTCAGCAAGTATCCGCAGGAGGTAACCCCGCAGATGGTTGCGGCATTTGTTTCCGGCGCCGCGGGGATCAATGCACTCGCCCGCCAGGCAGGGGCCTCCGTCAGGGTTGTCGACATGGGGGTTGCTGCCGATTTAAGCCGCCTTTTTGCCGCCGGAAAGATACTGTCGCGCCGTGTCGGCCCCGGCACAAAAAACATCGCGAAGGGGCCGGCGATGACCAGAGACGAGGCCGTCTGCGCGGTTGAAAACGGGATAGAGATCGCGCTGGAGGCAGCCGACGACGTGGATGTCTTCGGCACCGGCGATATGGGGATCGCAAACACGACGCCGAGCAGCGCGATTGTTTCGGTATTCAGCGGGCGGCCCGCCGCCGACGTCACCGGCCGCGGCACCGGAATCGACGATGAGCAGTTGATCCATAAAGTCAGCGTGATAGAGCAATCGCTGCGCGTCAACAGGCCGAATCCGAAGGATGGTCTTGATGTTCTTGCCAAGGTCGGGGGGTTTGAAATCGGAGGGATAGCCGGATTGATCCTCGGCGCGGCCAGACTCAAAAAACCTGTCGTGATAGACGGCTTCATCTCGACGGCCGGCGCACTGATCGCCGATGCCCTCTGCCCGAGAGCAAAGGAATATATGATCGCCGCCCACCGCAGCGTCGAACAGGGTCACCGGGCCGCGCTGGAGCTGCTGGGAAAACAGCCGCTGCTCGATTTGGACCTCCGGCTTGGAGAGGGAACAGGGGCGGCGCTCGCGATGAATTTCGTCGAGGCGGCGGTCCGTGTGCTTACCGAGGTCGCGACGTTTGACGAGGCCGCCGTATCGAAGGCAAGATGAGATCATTTCTTTCTGCAGTGCAATTTTTGACAATCCTCCGTCTTCCCGGGAGGTTTTCGCCGGGAGATGATGCGCTCCACGGGGCGCCTCCGTACTTTCCTGTCGTCGGCCTTTTGATTGGTATCGTCGTCGCCGCAATAGATCGGGCATTCGGATATTTCGTGCCCGTCTCGGTCGGAAGCGTTCTTGCGGTTATACTTTTGGTTGCAGCTTCTGGCGGCCTGCACATCGACGGTCTTGCCGATACGGCGGACGGCCTTTTCAGTTCCCGCCCGCGCGAGAAAATGCTCGAGATCATGCGGGACAGCCGAACCGGCCCGATGGGGGTCTTGGCTATCGTCTGCGTCGTTTCGTTAAAGATCGCGCTTCTTTCGTCGCTGAACGTTTTGGATCGTTTCTGGACGCTTCTTTTGATCCCAACTGCCGGCCGCGCGGCGCTCGTTTTTGTTATGGCGCTGCTTCCGTACGCGCGTCAGGAGGGGCTGGCCGATGTTTTTCAACGGCGCCGTTCGCGCACGTCTCTGATCTGGCCGTTTCTTCTACTTCTTCTCGTCGGCGGCCTCGGCGGCGGGTTTCGGGGATTTGTTGCCGCAACGGCGTCTTTTTTATTTGCATGGCTGTTTTCGCTCTATCTCAAAAAGAAAATAGGCGGTTATACCGGCGACACGCTCGGGGCCGGCTGTGAACTGACCGAGCTCGTACCCCCCCTTGTCGTATCTGTCACGATGGGGGGTGCATGACGGAGCGTCACGGCGGAAATCTGCGGAAGCTTGCCCAACAGGCCGGGAAGGCCTCTGCGGACATCGTTGATTTTTCGGCAAACATCAATCCGCTCGGACCGCCAGACGATCTGCGGGCGGTTGTAACAGGACGGATTTCAGACCTTGTCCATTACCCCGATCCCGACTGCGCCGAGATCACGGCTGCCTTTGCCGAAAGATACCGGATACCCGAGGAGCAGATCGCGATCGGCAACGGCTCGACGGAACTGCTGTATCTGCTTCCTTATATCCTCAAGAAGAAGCGCGCGATCATCCCTGTTCCTTCCTACGCCGATTACGAACGCGCCGCCAGGTTCGGCGGCCTGGAAGTCGAGCGGTTTTTTCTCAAAGAGGAAGATGGATTTGTCCTGGATGTCTCTTTGCTCGATGAGCTCATGAAAACCGGCGATGTTGTTATTCTCGGCCGGCCGAACAACCCCACCGGGGATATGCCTTCCGCCTCGCAGATAAAAGGGCTGGCCGAACGGCACCCGGACGTGTATCTGGTTGTGGATGAGGCATTTTGCGATTTCACGGCGGAGTCAGAAACGCTGATTACACCTGGCCGGGCGAAAAACATCATTATCCTCAAGTCTCTCACAAAAATCTACGCAATGCCCGGCCTCCGCGTCGGCGCACTCATTGCCGATCCCAATCTGATAGAAAGACTTAAGGAGCGAATGCCTCCGTGGTCGGTCAACACGCTTGCGCAGGCCGCCGGCGCCGCGGCGCTCCGAAACGACGCATATATAAAAGAGACCCGCCGGCTTGTGAAAGAACTCCGGGAGGAATTGACAGGCGCGATCGGCAAATTGCCCGGTTTGAAGGTCTACCCCGGCGCGGCGAATTTTTTGCTTGTCCGCTCCGATCATCCCGCACTCGATGCGGTGGAGCTCTCGCGGCGGCTTTTGGCCTCTGGGATTGCGATCCGCGTCTGCGACAATTTCGCCGGTCTTGACAGGCGTTTCTTCCGTATCGCCGTCCGAACACACAACGAGAATGAACACCTCATCACCATCCTTGGGCAGACGCTGGGAGTTGCCCCGAAAAGGGTTTCCCGAAAAAAAACGCCGGCGATCATGTTTCAGGGAACCGCCTCGAATGTCGGCAAGAGCATTCTTACCGCCGCGTTCTGCCGGATTCTCTTGCAGGACGGCTTCCGCGTTGCACCTTTTAAGGCCCAGAACATGTCGCTGAATTCGTTTGTCACGCTTGATGGGGGGGAGATCGGGAGGGCACAGGCCCTTCAGGCCCAGGCAGCGCGGATCGAGCCTGATGTCCGCATGAACCCGATTCTTTTGAAACCCTCGAGCGAAAAGGGTTCCCAGGTCATTGTCCTCGGAAAACCTATCGGCGACATGGACTTCAGGCAATATGCCAACGAGGGCAAGGCGTATCTTAAGACGGTGCAAAATTCCTATGATTCGCTGGCCGCCGAATACGACGTGATCGTCCTCGAGGGGGCGGGAAGCGCCGCCGAGGTGAATCTGAAAGGCACAGACATCGTCAATATGAAGATGGCTCTCTATGCCGGGGCCCCCGTTCTGATCGTCGGCGATATCGACCGCGGCGGTGTTTACGCATCGTTTATCGGCACGATGGAATGCCTGACCGAGCAGGAACGGGCGTGTGTGAAGGGATTTATTGTCAACCGTTTTCGCGGGGATGCATCCCTTCTGGCCGACGCTGATCGCTATGTCCTTTCCCGGACGGGGGTCCCCGTCCTCGGGGTTGTTCCCTATCTTATTGATCTGGGCCTTCCCGAAGAAGACTCGGTCGGTTTCAAGAGCGGAAAATGGGGGAACAGCGTACCTGAAGGTGATTATGTCGATATCGCCGTCGTTGATCTTCCCCATATTTCGAACTTCACCGATTTCGATCCGCTTTTGCTCGAGCCGGACGTCCGTCTGCGTATTATCCGCAACGCCGAAGATTTGGGTGCACCCGATGCGGTCATCCTTCCCGGGACGAAGAATGTCATCGGCGATCTCGCCGAGCTGAGAAGAACCGGTATCGTTGAGAAAATCGCGACGCTTTTTGCAACGGGAAAGACAGAAATCATCGGCATCTGCGGCGGGTTCCAGATGATTGGACTAAGTATCGCCGATCCGCTGGGGATTGAATCGCCGGGCAATCGTTGGGTAGACGGTCTTGGGTTTCTTCCCGTTCGGACCGAGCTTGCCGCCGAAAAGACGCTCAAGCATACATCGGCCCGGCATGTTACGTCCGGCCTCGTTATCCACGGCTACGAGATTCACCATGGACGTACCGATTGCGGGGAGCTTATGCCGTTGATCGTCCGCGAGGACGGCGAAACAATCGGTGTAGCCGACAGGGCGGGTATGACCTGGGGAACATACCTGCACGGGATATTCGACGATGATCCATTCCGCCGCTGGTTCATTGACCGTCTCCGGCGGCGAAAGAATCTTGCGCCCGTCGGAAGGATCTGCGCCGCTTACGATCTCGAGATCGCCTTCAACCGTCTTGCCGATGTCGTCCGGAAATCGGTCAATATGGATAAGATTTATAAGATCATCGGTTTGTAGAAATCGTCCGGTTTGTTGGCGGAGTGCGTAAGAAAAAAATTTGCGCTTCAGGCGGCATTTCCGTTGAGTTGTGCAAGCCTCTTGAACACGTTACCGACGGAGGAGTTACGTAGAAGAATTTTACATAACCGATGAAAAATGGATTTATCGGCGTGAGGGTAGCATTTGGTCTTATGGATATCCGGAAAATAATGAATGACTCTTGAATATAAGATAGCACTGGCGTTGATTCTTGATTTTCTCTTCGGCGATCCAAAATGGATGCCCCACCCGGTGCGTCTGATCGGATGGATGATTGCGAAAATCGAAGAGCCGGTGAGGAAGGCCTTTAAAAACGACCGCGCTGCGGGTTTGTTCGCGGCGCCGGCTGTTATTCTGACCGCTTCTGTGGTTGTTTGGGGATTGATAGCAGCGGCAGGACGTATCAGTCAGGTCGCTCAAGATCTGGTTTCTATTTTCTTTTTGTATTCGGCCTTTGCCGCGCGCGATCTCGCCGATCACAGCCGGGCCGTCCATGCTGCGCTCCAGGGGTCGGATTTAGAGGAGGCGCGAAGGCGGGTCGCCGAAATTGTCGGCAGAGATACAAAAGATCTATCCGAGAAGGAGGTCGTCCGCGCGGCGGTCGAGAGCGTCGCGGAAAACACCGTTGACGGCGTCGTCGCGCCGCTTTTTTTCGCAACGCTCGGCGGCCCCGTCGGGGCGATCGCCTACAAGGCGGCAAGCACGCTCGATTCGATGATCGGATACCAAAACGAACAGTACATTGATTTTGGAAAGACCGCGGCGCGCATTGACGACGGCGCGAACTGGATTCCGGCCCGTCTTGCGATGCCGATCATCGTCTGTGCCGCGGCAATCCTCGGCCTGCGTTCGCAAGCGGCATGGCGGATTGCCCTTAGGGATGGCCGAAAGCATCTAAGCCCGAACGCAGGCATTTCGGAGGCCGCCTTCGCCGGGGCTTTGGGCATCCGCCTGGGAGGGATCATGAAGCGAAAAGGAAAGGCTCTCCATTTGCCCGAACTCGGAGATCCGGACTTTACGCTGGCAAGGGATCATATTCTTGTGGCAAACAGGCTTATGTTTGCGACCTCCTTGCTTGCGGCTTTTGTATTTTTACTGGCGCGGTCGTGCATCGCAGCCCTTTTTTAGGAGCATGAGAAATGAAATTGGTTAAAATAATTGTTGTTATTTTGTGTTTGTCCATCCCGTTTTCAGCGCCGGCTCTGGAGATCACATTGCCTGCTGAACTTTATGCCGATGCGTCCGTTATATCATCGGATGTCGGGGGTTTATGGGAGAAGAGCCTTATTGTGCTGTTTCGAGAAAAGAGGGCAATGCTCTCGACGAACGAGGGGCTTTTGAAAGGCAGAATCGCGATGAATCACGCCGCCCATCCCGATCTTTTTAAGAAGGTCTGCGTTGAGATGAAAACCCAGACCGAGGTCGGCGGTAAGGTCTATCTCAGGACGATTAAGGAAAGAATCGCGCAACGTTTCGGTATCTCTTCCGGGGAAATAGCCGAAATGGCGACAGCGGTGGATCTAAAGAATCTTGCCGTCATCACGAAAAGATATCATCCTTTTATTGTCACGTCGCTCGTTACGGCCGGGGCAAGATCCAATGCACTGCGCGCGGGATTCGACGAGGGCACGTATATCGAAGGTGAAAAGCCGAAAGGGACCGTGAATATTATTGTTCTTACAAATGCGACGCTGACCGATGGGGCGATGGCGCGGGCGATAGTCACGCTGACCGAGGCAAAAACGGCCGCGTTCGAGGATTTAAAAATCCCCAGCAGCTTCACAAAAGGCGTTCAGGCGACCGGAACGGGAACGGACAGCGTGATCATCGTTTCGGGTATTGGCGGGCCGAAAGTAACCTACACCGGCGGTCACAGCAAAATTGGGGAGATGATCGGCAAAGCGGTTTACGAAGGCGTTCTCGTTGCGCTGGAAAAACAAAACGGCTTCAAACTTTCCCGGTAGAGATCATTGCCGCTCCAACAAGGTCCGCAGACACCGTCTTAACAGCCGTTTCTTCGCCGGTTATGAAATCCGGTTTGCTTTTTCGCTGCGAGACCTTTGAAAAGTGCTGCCTGAAGCGCGATTTTAAAGATTTTTCGGGGTACCCCGCCGTCGCAGCAAGGCTTTAAAGGCGTTAAGAACGCGAACTATAGAGAGCGTTTAGCCTTTGAAGCCGCCGCGAGACGTTGCGGGGTCGAAAAAGGTTTATGAGCGCGAAGACGGCGTTTTGCAAAGGTCTCGCTGCTTGTGAGCATTTTTTTCAACTTATGACTCTCTACATAAACGGATGCAGTGTGAAAAAATTGTAATTTTGTAAAGGGTTACATACCCAAGTAGGCTTTGCGGATGTGCTCGTCGTTGAGTAACTCAGTGGATGATCCCTGAAGGGTTATCCGGCCTGTTTCAAGGACATAACCCCGGTTGCTATAGCGCAAGGCCAGGGCTGCGTTTTGTTCTATCACGAGAATCGTGACTCCTTCCTTGTTAAGCTTCTGAATCGTTTCATAGATCTCTTTTGTAATTTTAGGAGAAAGACCAAGAGAAAGTTCGTCTATCAACAACAACTGCGGCTTTGACATAAGGGCCCTGCCAATTGCAAGCATCTGCTGTTCGCCGCCGCTTAAAGTACCGGCGATCTGCTTTTTCCTTACCTCAAGAACCGGGAAGAGAGAAAACACCCACGTTAACGATTCCAAGAGCGAGCTTCTCGCCCTTTTAGGATAGGCACCCATTTCTAAATTTTCGTAGACAGTCATATCTTTGAAGAGCCGGCGGCCTTCGGGAACGCTGGAGATCCCGATTCTTGCGATATCGAATGGGTTGATCCCCGAGATATTTCTGCCGCGGAAGTAAATTTCGCCGCTGCGAGGGTGATGTACGCCGAGTACCGATTCGAGAAATGTGGTCTTGCCGGCGCCGTTCGCACCCAAAAGTGTTACAATCTCTCCTTCTTGTATCGTCAACGAAACACGCCAGAGAATCTGAGCCTCTCCGCGAAATATCTCTATTTCTTTGACATCAAGCATCACTTTGCCCCAGATATGCCTCGATCACCCGTTGATCCGCCACGACCGCGTCCGGTTTGCCCTCCATGATCTTTTTCCCCTGATCCATCACGATCACGCGATCAGAGGTCTTCATTATTGCACCCATCACATGCTCAATCCACAGGATTGTTACATTAAAGTCATTTCTGATCTTTTTGATCAGTTCGCTAGCCTGCTGTATTTCGGACAGGTTAAGCCCAGCCATCACCTCATCAAGTAGAATCAACTTTGGCCCGGTAGCGAGCGCTCGGGCTACCTCGAGCCGTTTTTTCTCGATCAGAGTGATGTCTTTGGCCATCCTTGTTTCCAGGTGTGCCAGCCCTGTTATTTGCATAATGTTTCGAGCTTTTCTTATCTTAGCTTGTGGGCGCGATGTTTGCCCTTCCTTTCCGATAAGGCCGATAAGAACATTTTCCAGGCATGTCATTTTTAAGAAAGGGCGAACAATCTGGAATGTCCGTGCGATACCGAGCCTGCAGATTTCGAAAGGCTTTAGACCCTTCAGTGTTTTCCCGGCGAAGGTGATCTCCCCCGTATCAGGAGAAAATAGACCGGTGATCAGGTTAAAGAGCGTTGTTTTGCCCGCTCCGTTTGGTCCAATAAGACCGACGATCTCCCCTTGCAGGACATGAAAATCGACCCCGTTAACCGCGGTGACACCGCCGAAAGATTTAGTGATTTGTGTTCCTTCAATTAGTATGCCCATGGCCTTTTCTCTTGTTTATCCATAAGCCCATAAGACCCTCGGGGGCAAAGCGGGCCATCGCCAGCGCAATCAAGCCGAAGATTAGTACATGGTACTCCCCCCACTCACGGATGTATTCGGAAAGAATTTCCAGAACAAACGAGCCGACAATTGGCCCGGCAAAACTGCCCATTCCTCCAATCACTGCCATTGCTAAGACAAGGAACATCTGCCCCAGCGAGGGAATGTCCGGCGTGACGAGCATCAGGTAATGTCCGTAGAGCCCGCCGGCGAGTCCCGCGATGGCGCTTGTAAATGTGAATGCGAGAAGACGGACATTGATTGTGTTGATACCGGAAGCAGAGGCGGCGATTTCGTCATTTAAAACTGCTCTCATTGTCAATCCCCATTCGGAATGTATCAACTTGTAAATAACAACCCCAATTGCAACAGCAACAGCGAGAAAAATGAAATAGTATCCTGTTTTCGAGTATTCGACGAACAAGCCGGGTGTTTGCAAACCCATTGTCCCGCGTGTCCAGTTGTCCTCGTTTGTGATAATGATCCGGATGATTTCCGAAAAGCCAAGAGTTGTTAAGGAAAGGTAAATTCCCCCCATACGGATACAGAGAACCCCCAACCCTAAACCGAGAAGCGCCGCGGAAATAATACCGATCAGTATTCCAAGCCAAGGAGAAACACCGAGAAAAACGCTTAACATCCCGGAGGTGTATGCCCCTACCCCCGCAAAGGCTGCGTGTGCAAACGAAACCTGTCCGGTATATCCGGCGAGCAGATTCCAGGATGATGCCATCATCACATAAAATAGACTGATAATCATAACATGGAGCCAGTACTGGGACAGAAAAAACGGTAATATAATTGCTACAGACAAACCGGCTACCGAAAACCAGATTGTTGACGATTTCATTTTCTAAAACCCCCGCAAAAAAGGAAAACTCCTTGCCGCGCCAGATCCTTTTCCCGTTTTATGTTTTTTGTCCATAGAGACCCCAAGGCCGGAAAACAAGAACCAGAATCAAAAGGATAAAGCCGAAAATGCCCCTGTACATTGTGGAAATATAGGCGGCGCCGAGATTTTCTATAATTCCCAGGATCAACCCCCCGACAAGGCATCCCTTGAGCGAACCCATCCCGCCTAACACAACCACGACAAAAGCAGTTAAACTAATCGCGGCGCTTCCCGAAGGGGTTACCGGAAAAATCGGGGACAAAATAACACCGGCGGCAGCAGCCAATGCGGCGCCAAGACCGAACGACAGCATGTTGATTCGGTAGTGATCTATTCCTATGCGGGACGCCATTTCCCTGTCCTGCGAAACGGCCCGGATACTTTTCCCGAACCATGTCATTTTTATCAGGTAAAATATGAATAACAGAATTGCCAGGGAGATAAAAAACGAAAGAAGCCTCTGGTTTCCATAGTAAAAAAGCCCGAAAAGATTCGTCGCGCCAAAAATCAGATTCGGTGGTTTGTTAGGGTACGGGCCGAAAATCAGCAGGGCGAGATTTTGTAAAACGATTGATAGTATAAAGGTGACAATTAATGAATACATGTCATCGCCATAGGTAGGCCTGATCAAGGCCTTTTCCATAAGTAGTCCAATGAGAAAAACCAAAAATACCGAGAGCGGCATGGCAACAAGCGGTGATAAACCCAACGAAACGCTCATATAGTAGCTGAAGTAGCCGGCAAATACATAAAGTTCTCCATGGGCGAAGTTTACTACTTTCATAATGCCGACGATCAGCGTAACTCCAAGCGCTGAAATGGCGTAAATAATCCCGATAACGATACCGTTTGTAAGATACATCAAAAATTCGCTCATGAAACACCAGGGAGAATAGTAATGTCCTTTTGTTTTCAGGACAAAAAACACTCTTAAACCGGCTGATTCTTGCTTTCCCAAACAAGAATCAGCCGGAAAGTGTCAAACATTTCCCGTTATCACGTCATGTAACTATCAAAGGCAGGTTTATTTCGCTTTCTTCAGAGGGCCGGTGGCAGCCTTTTTCGGATACACTACCACCTGATTTTTATCCTGCCATTGTACCACCAGCATCGGCGGCATCCACTGGTGATATTCGTAGCTTCCTGATTTTAAACCGAACTTAACAACACCGGTTGTCACTTCCAGGTTGCTTTTTTCCAGTGCCGCAACAACCTTTTCCGCATCCGTCGATTTCGCCCGGTTGATAGCATCCGCAGCTATCAAGATCACGTTATAGATCGAGCGTGATTTGTAATCGGTCGGATTTTTGCCGTACTTTTTGTTGTAGGCATCCCAAAACTTGCGGCTTGTGTTCGTCAGATGCACCTTTTCATGCATGCTCGACATGAAAAGTTCTAAATCGCCGGCTTTGCCTACGTTTTTCCAGAAGCTGTCCCAAAGACTCGGAGGCCCGGCGCCATCGAGGACCAACGCCCTGGGGCTCAGCCCGATTTCATTAGCCTGGGCGATGAAAAAGTGGAGACCGGTTCCATAGATGTAGGCAAGAATAATATCGGGCTTTTCTGCTTTGAGTTTAGTCAGTTCCGTGTAAAAATCTTTGCTGTCCCGTTCGATTTTAAGCGTTGTAAACGGGATATTCATTTTTTTCAGGTCAAATTCCGTTCGTTCAGCTATCCCTGCCCCCCAGTCTGAATTTTCGCGAACGATAGCAACTTTTTTGAAGCCCATGTCCTTGACGAACGGGGCTATGTAGAAATCCACAACGCCGCTGTTTGCGGGACCGGCACGGAATACCCATTTATAGCCCTTTGCGGTTATATCATCATGCCACGCCTCGCAGATAATCAACGGAAGTTTGTAGCGATTGGCAAGCTCAATCTCGGCAAGGGCGGAAGAGGAATGGCTTTCTCCCACGACAACAGGAACTTTTTCTTTGGTGGCTAATCTTTCGAACGCGGCTGCAGCCTTTTCCGGTACCCCGCCGGTATCTTCGAAGACAATCTCGAGCTTTTTACCCAGCACCCCTCCGGCGGCGTTGATATGATCGATAGCCAGTGCAATGCCTTCCTCAAAGGCTTGCCCTGTTGCCGCTGCAGGTCCGGTTCGTGGACCGACAACCCCGATTTTGACCGTACCCTGCGCCCAACAACTTGAACCGATGGTCAAAACCATCAAAAAAACAAATAGCGATAAAAACTTTTTCATGAATCTCCCTCCTTTTCTAGAGTAAAATTTCCCCCGCACCTTTTGCGGTTAGCCTATTTTCCCTCTCTCTTTAAGGTCTTCATAAACTGCCGCGAGACCCAGTTCCTTGAACTTTTTTTCAGTCGGTATCCCGTTTTTGTCCCACCCCCTTATTTCATAATATTGATCGAGCATTTGGGTTATCTTTTCCTCGGTCATATGCAATCCCTTCGCGGGTCCGGAGGGAAGCGGTTCGTACATACGTCCCGGGGGTAGATCGTCGTTACGTCCGAAATGATCCTTCTCCCGAATCCAGAAAGCCCGGGTCAGGTTCCAAACCTTTTCGGAGATACGGTAAAGCTCATCACGACTGTACCCAAATCCTGTGACCGCATTGAATGCCTCTATATAGTGATTAAAGTCGAGCTTAACTTCAAGCCAGGGGAAACGGCATACACCGAATATTTCCATTAACGGTCTTAACGTCTGGAGTTCCTTAACCAGTTCTGCTCTTCCATTTATGTTGTCGCGTCCCATATCCATATCCTGGACAATCGCCCATGAGCGGGCATGGTGAGCGCCGATATCAGACGTCATAAAAGACAGCAGCATCGCCGGGGCCCCCCTGCATTCATACGCTGAGAACTCCAGCCCTTTGACCTGGATGGCGAAGTCTCTACTGTTGTGGCCAAGCGTTTCAGCCATAAATCGTGAACCACGCGCCATCAGCTTTCCTATCCCCTCCTGGTGGGCGATCTTTTTCAGCACCTCCCTCATGGCCTCCACATTCCCGAACTTCAAATCCAGACCTTCCAATTGCTCCGGTTTGAGGATATTTTTCTCGACGCACTCCATCGCGAAGGCAATTGTTCCCCCTGCCGTGATTGAGTCCATGCCAAAGTCGTCGCAGAGATAGTTCAGATACTGTACCTCTTCGATGTTATCCACGAGGCAGTTGGAGCCAAGCATGCCTATTGTTTCATATTCGGGGCCGTCAAGGTATGTGCCGTATTTTTTTGAATGGGTGTAATTTGCGCAGTTCAACGGGCAGCCGAAACAGGCCTTATCTTTTACCAGGATACTTTCCCGCATCAGCTCCGGGGCAAGACCTGCCTGCTTTTCAAAATCACCGGTTGTAAAATTCTTCGTCGGAAAAACCCCCTTTTCCTGGCACCAATCGGTTATATCTGTTGTTCCGTATTGGCGGAACCTCTCGAAGTAGGGGTGATTTGTTATATGGTGAAGTGCATTTTTTGTGATCTTTATCAACTCGTCCGGGTCATACAGGGGGATTCCGCCTGTTCCATGGACTGCGATTGCCTTAAGCCCCTTCGCGCCCAGAACGGCCCCCATGCCGCAGCGTCCTGCCTGGCGACCGAATTCGTGATTGATGTTTGCATAAAGGACCAAATTCTCCCCTGCCGGACCGATGGTGGCAATTTCATACTCGTCACCGAGGTCGTTCTTAATCAGTCGTTCGGTTTCCAGGGCTCCTTTCCCCCAGTATCGGTCAGCATTGCGGAGTTCAACCCTGTCGTCGTCTATAATTAAAAGGAGATGTTCCGGGGATGCGCCCTCTATTATAATCATGTCATACCCGGCATACTTTAGTTCGGCCATCAGGCGCCCACCCATGTTGCTGTCCCCGTAGCCGCCGGTCAACGGTGATTTTGTCCCAAAGACCATCTTTGCTGCGCTGGGCCAGAACGTTCCGGAGAGGGGTCCGGCAGCGAGAATCAACTTGTTTGCAGGGCCCAACGGATCTGCTCCGGCCGGGATCTCGTCGTAGAGGAGTTTTGCTATGAAACCACGTCCCCCGATCCATTCAGCCGCGAGTTTTTTCTCAAGATCGTGTTTTTCGATCTTCTTTTCGGTCAGATTAACACGCAGATATTTTCCACCGTATCCAAACATTATTCCCTCCATTCTATTGCACCAGCAGCGCAAACCTGGACGCATTCACCGCACAGGTCGCATTTTATTGGATAGGGGACTTCTTTATGTATGAACATGGCATTTTGTGGGCATTCGTTAACGCAAATCTGGCAGAGGGTGCATTTTTTTGGATCTATAATGTAGATCCCATCATTATTTGAAATCGCATCGCTTGGACAAACCTCCTTGCAAACGCCGCACTGGTTGCACACATGAATTTCGAATGTTCCCGGCTCAGGGAATTGCCTCGATATATGGATTGCGGCCTTTTTAGGGTTATTCTCTTTGAAATGGGTCAGGGCACAGATAACCTGGCAGAGCGAACATCCCGTGCAGCGATCGTTATGCAAAACAAGAGCCTTCATAAAACGCGCCTCTTTGAGTTTTCTGAAACTTGTCAGTTTTTTCTAAGCGTTATATTAAAAAATCTACTATTCTATGCAAAAATTCTCTTTCGTTATTGTGATAAAGTCTCTTCAATTACCTGAGAGATGTTGTCGATTACCAGATCAATTTCTTTCTCTTCAATAATAAAAGGTGGTGCAACCATCAGGGCATCCCCGTCGATCCCTGCAAGACCTGTCGATTTATAGGTTATAATCCCTCTTGCAAACAATGCTTCCCACAGGCGCTCGGCTACTTTATCTTTACGGGAAAAAGGTTCTAATGTTTTTTTATTCTTTACAAACTCGATTCCCCACATAAAACCTATCCCCCGAATGTCTCCTACAAACGGAGAAGCTCCTATCTGTTTTTTAAGTTTTTCTCCCAAAATTTTCCCGTAACGGTCTACCCTTTCTACAAGTTTCTCACGCTTGAGAATGTCCATAGTGGCCAAGCCCGCTGCCGCTGCGACAGCGTGGTGGGAATAGGTGCCTCCATGTACGAAATTCCCGGTGCCCTTCTTAATAGCATCGAAATATCTTGCCTGAATGCCAACGGCGGAAAGCGCCGCCACACCGCCGCTCAACCCTTTTCCCAGCGTAACAATATCCGGTACAACGTCATAATGCTCGCTCGCAAACCATCTCCCGGTCCTGCCGAGTCCCGACATCACTTCATCAAGGATGAGCAACACGTTATACTTATCGCAGATTTCTCTGATAATTTTAAAATATCCGGGAGGCGGCGGGTACGAGGCAAGGGTGGCGCCGCTGACCGTTTCGGCCAGAAAGGCGGATACAATATCAGGGCCTAAATTTTGTATCGTTTCTTCCAGCGCAAAGGCACATCTCAGGCCGCATTGGGGATAAGTCAGCCCATAGGAGCATCTGAGGCAATAAGGCGGCGGGATATGGACAACCTCGGTGAGAAGCGGGGCAAAGGGTACCCTGAAGTAAGTGCGGCCCATCGCCGATAATGCACCCAAAGTAAGGCCGTGATAGGATTTCCATCTTGAAATCAGTTTAAAACGCTCCGGTCGTCCGGAGTCGATTTGTATCTGCCGCGCCAGCTTAATGGCGGTTTCCACCGCCTCGGCGCCTGTCGAAAGAAAGTAGAATCGATCGATGCCCTGTGGTGAATATTCGGCCAATGTTCTGGCGAGATCCTCAACGACAGAGGTCGTAAACATCGTCCCATGCACATAATCGCACCGGATAATCTGATCATAGACCGCCTTCGCTATTTCGTTGCGTCCATGGCCGACATTGACAAGAACAGGTCCGCCGCTGGCATCGAGGTACTGTCTGCCGTCGGCATCTTCAATCCAAACCCCTTTAGCCTTCTTTGCCACGGCAAGAGGACTGTCCAGCTTACGGTAAAAAACATGACCCGCTTTTTCAGATGAGGATAACGTTCGCAGTTTTTTCATACACTCTTCCTTTTAGACTTCAGGCCCAGAATCTGCCTTGCCTCATCAGGGGTGGCGATATCCCTGCCGTATTCGCCCGCAATCCTGACGATTCTTTCAACGAGTTCGGCATTGCTTTTGGCCAATCTCCCCTTCGAATAATAGATATTATCCTCCAAACCTACCCGTACATGACCCTCCAGAACCATCCCTGCCATTGTCATGGCCAATTGAGATTTGCCTATTCCTATGACAGACCACGTAGCATCTTCAGGTATCATCTGAACCATGGATAAAAGGGATGGTACCGTGGCCGGCGCCCCGCCTCTGACACCCAGCACAAACTGGAAATGGAGGGGCTTTTCTATCAGGCCCGTCTTCATCATCTCCAGACTGGCGCTTATCATGCCCGTATGAAAGCATTCCAGTTCAAGTTTAACATCGTATTCTTTGGCCTTCTGAGCGAGTAGTTCAAGAAAGTCGGGGGGGTTGAGAAAAACAGCCTCTCCAAAATTCATTGACCCCGCATCAAACGAGACCATCTCGGTCTTAAGTTCAAGAGGAATCAGTCTCTTCTGGTAATCGAGATTTTTCCCCGGTACGCCGGAAGTGCTTAAGCATACCACGGGATCAACCTCTTTTCTAAGGAGCGTTAAAACCCTTTCATACAGTTTTCTGTCCTGGGTTCCTATATGCGTATGCGGGTCCCTGACATGTATGTGGATCACACTGGCACCTGCTTTTACTGCACCTATTGCGGATTCGGCTATTTCTTCAGGTGTTATAGGAATGTAAGGTGTTTCGTTTTTTTGTATTCTGCTACCTGTAATGGCACAGGTAATGATTAATTTTGACACTTAACTCCTCTTTAGTTCTATATGGTTTTATATCCCAGACCTTCGGAAATGACCTTGGCCACCTCCACAACCTTCCTGGCAAATTTGGTTCTGAGTTCGTCCAGTGTGATCCTGCTGGAGGGCACAGCGATATTAACCGCCGCTATCACCTTTTTGGATTCATCTCTTATCGGGGCTGCCACTGACCTTAAACCGATGTCCAATTCTTTGTTATTTAAAGAGAATCCAGTTTCACGTACCTTTTTAAGATCTTCTAATAATTTGCCTTTGTCGGTAATTGTCCTGGATGTAAATGGCTTCATCTCGAGCTTGTTTAGTAGTTCAGAAAGATCGGCATCGGGAAGAAATGCCAGTAAGCATTTCCCCATAGATGTACAATAAAGAGGCAATCTCGATCCTATACTCAAGTTGATATTTATGATCCGCTCCGTCTTGATCCTGTCCACATAAACAATATCTGTTCCATCCAATATCGCGAGATTTACCGTTTCTCCTATTTCATGGGAAAGCTGCTTCAAGTAGGGGTGGGCAACTGTTTTCAGATCAATGTCTTTTACAATCGAAAGTCCTAATCCCCATGCCTTATGTCCTAGAACAAAGCCCTGGGTAGTTTCATCTTTCTTCAGGTACCCTAATTTCTCAAATGTGTTTGTGATTCTCTGAACGGAGGCTATGCTTAAATTAAGTGTCTTTGAAATCTGTGTAATGCCCCCAATATTCCTGGAGTTGACGATAACAGACAGGACACTCATCCCTTTTTCTATAGAATTGATGAAGCTTTTATTGCTGCCTTGAGTCATAGAAGCCTTTATCGCTATGCGATAGGTATTATCGTTTTACCTAAACAAAGGGCTTTGTTTTGTCAAGAAAAAAATGCAGGCGGTCTTTGTCAGAATCCTTAACTTTGTGTTGTAAAATGATATAACGACTTTGGTTCAAGAGATCAGAGCGGGGAGTTGATTCTCACCAATAGGTTTGGTAACCTTCCGAATAAAACAATCGGCCGGGGGATTCTAACATAACGGAGCAGTTGATAGTGTGAGTTCATTCATCCTTATGCCGGAATACGACATTGCGGAAAAATGTTATCAGGCCCTGTTTGCGCCTGTATTCCTCGAGCTGATAAGGGATCAGTTTTTCCGGCGGCCAGTGCAGTAACGACATCTCATACTCGATGATCCGGCCGTAGGCGTTATTGAGATACCACGCGTATAAAAGGCCGAAAAGAAGCCCGGGGGGCAGAAAGCCTTCGCCGTCGTTCAGCGTGATTCCGAAGACGTCCGGGTCATGCGGATTTGGTTGCATGCGGGCCAATTTGAGATATGTCCGCAGCTCGTCGTCATTGAGAAAAGACGCCCGTTCGCGCTCCGGGCGCAGACGGATTTCGTAACGTCGCGCCCCCCATTCGCTTCCGTCACCCGGCTCAACCCAGCGCCGGGAGCCGATATAACGCCCGAGCAACGACTCTCCGAGGGCTATAAGTATACCGGCCCTGATCTCTTCAGGATCGCCGGCGGCCTGCTCATGAATCTTTATCAGGCCGTCCTTTGGGTCATAATAACCCAGGACGTTATCGAGTTTGTTGCTCCTCGTCCATCCAGCCGCAGGGATGATGCGCGCCCCTCGAAAAAAATCAACGTGCTCAATCCGAATATCGCGGTTTTCCCACAGGATGTCATGCATCGTTTCTTGGAGACCTTTTGGAGAAAATGACTTTTTGGCGAGCAACGCACCAGTCTTGCTGTAGTAGGAACAAAGCGGGAGACCCGATGTGCAGGGCGCGTCGGCCAACCTCGCTGTATGGGGTTTGTCATGAGAGGTGGAGCGTTTCAGATTGATGCTCCGGTGCGCGACGAGAAGTGCCCGCACCGCCAGGGCAAACTTTTGCGGGTCGTGATGGATTACGCCGGCGCTTTTGAGTCTTTCCAGCGAATAAACCGTCGCCTCAACGGGGAGGATTCCGAGCCTCTCGACACCAGACCGGTCAAGATAGAGAGGGCTTTTGCCTTCCAGCGCATAGTTTCGAACCACATCGCCGGTGATACGATCGAGGTTTGCGCTCAGTACAACATCGAACAGGCCGTCCGCCCCGCCGGGAACATTGGCATCGTATGCCTCCACAAGCTCGGATACATACAGACCGCGATTCGAGCCGCGCCGGGAGATATCGGTTTCGCCCTCCTGGATCCAGAAATTCGCTCCCAGGATCTTCAATGCGTTGCGGTTTTCGCGGATTGCCTGAACGATCGGGACCAGCTGCAGGATCGGCATGATGCTGGTGTACAAACTGCCCGGCGCGTAAAGGATCAGGTCGGCCTCCTTTATTGCATGACAGAGGGTTTCACTTACCTTCGGCGTGTCGGAATACTCCACCCATACGCGGTCTATCGGGAAAAGCCGTCTCGTCACAGCCGATTTGCCCTGTCCTCTGACCGCAACGCCGTTGGCGTATCTTAAAACGAGTTGTCCGGGCGTTGCGGTTGCGGCATGCACACAGCCTGGGGTTGTTCCTATTGCTTTCGAGACTGTGTCAAAGGCCTGTGCGATTGCAGCAAGCGTAGGATAGCTGTTTGTTTTCCCGGCCGAGCGAAGAATTGCCGACGTAAGGAGAAGGTTCCCGAGACAGTGCCCCGCGGGAGGGATAACCGGCCCCTCTCCTCCCGGGGAGATGTAGCTGCCGAGCGACGAAAGAAACGTTCTTAACGCCTGCGGACAACGCCTCCGCAAATGCTGCGGGACAACGAGAAGCGGGTTTTTGAGATACCGGAAGTTCCGTTCTTCTTTTGGAAACCGGTAATTGAAGATCGTCTGAATCATGCCAAGAAGCTCGAGGGTGCCGTTATCGTCAAGCCTGTAGGTAGCCTGAAGGTTTTCCTTCAAGATCATCGAAAGGAGAACCTTCCTGAGATCTCCGATTCCGATCATCGGAAACTGCCGCAGCAATAGACCCGTCGATCCGCCATCATCGGTCGTACAGACGACAACATCCAGCAGAGGGAATTCCTGCTTCAGGCCGACAAACGGGTTTTGGGGCCAGTCGTCGAGCCGGGAGTTCCCGCCGACAACGGTCGAAAGCCCTGTGCCGCCGCCAAAAATGACTACCCGCGCGGATCTGCAGTCGGCGGCATGAACCTGCCGGGCAAGAGAGGATATCAAATCTCGATAACGGCCCGTTGGTTCGGTTTCGTTGATCACCGTATCGAGAAGTTTGTCCATGTTTAATTGTGCTGGGCCTACTGGCAATAGATTCCACCTTCCTAAAAAGTTAACAACTGGAGACCTTTGCAAAACGCCGCCTTCGCGCTGATCGGATCTTTTTCGACCCCGCAGCGTCTCGCGGCAGCTTCAAAGGCTAAACGCTCTGGGATCGTTCGAGTTTTTTACGCCTTTAAAGCCTTGGCTTTGACGGCGGGGTACCCAAGAAAAATCAATGAATTTGCGCTGCAGGCAGCATTTTTCAAAGGTCTCGCCTGGACTATAGAAAGATCGGCCTTTCGTGTCAACGCAAAAATGAACCTTCCGATAGAATATTTTCTTGATATGTAATGGCTTTATTGTATGATAACCGCCGCTTCGGAGGACTCTATGGAAATGCAACCGAGAAGTTACGATAAAATACTTCAACTGATCAAGAAAGGTGTTGATATTCCTAACCCGCTGGCTATAGATATCGGCGACGAGGTTGATATCAATCGTATATCGGCAAAGGATGTCAAAATTTATCCCGGATGCAGGATTTACGGCAACCAAACCGTCATCTCAGCGGGTTGCCGGATCGGTTATGAAGCCCCGGCAACGATAGACAACTGCCAGCTTGGACCAAAGGTCGAACTCAAGGGTGGTTATTTTACCGGCTCCGTGTTTTTGGAAAAGTCCAACATGGGTTCAGGAGCTCAGGTGCGCGAGGGGTGCATCCTTGAGGAAGAGGCCAACGGCGCGCACTGCGTCGGCCTCAAACAGACGATTCTTTTTCCGTTTGTAACGCTTGGCAGCCTGATCAACTTCTGTGACTGCCTGATGGCCGGAGGGACAAGCCGCAGGGACCACAGCGAAGTAGGCAGTTCCTATATCCATTTCAATTTTACGCCGGATGGCGATAAGACCACTCCTTCGCTGATCGGCGATGTTCCGAGAGGGGTCATGCTCAACCAGCCGGCGATATTTTTGGGAGGTCAGGGCGGCATCGTCGGTCCTTTACGTATCGGATTCGGCAATGTTGTTGCCGCGGACTCCGTTTTGAGAAACGATATTCCCGAGGACGGACGGTTAATCGTCGCCAAAAAACATGCCGAAAAGATCATTCCTTTGCGTTTACGGGCCTATCCGAACATCCGCCGGATCGTCGAAAATAATATCATCTACCTTGCCAACCTGATGGCACTCGAAGAATGGTACCATCATGTCAGGCGTCCCTTCTTCGATTCGCAGGAATTCGGGCCGCTGATCTACTCCGGCCTGCTGGAGAAGCTGCGCCTGGCGAAACAAGAACGGCTGAAACGTCTGCACGCGCTGGCTGAAAAGGCAGATGCGTCCACGGAAGGTCTTGATAAAACCCCTGAAACAGCGGGAAGAAACGAGTTTTTTCAAAGATTCGTCGAAATCGAGCAACTCTTCGCCCAATACAGCGCCGATAAAAAGGTCGAGAAATGGCAGGTTGCATTTCTGTCCGCCTACGACAAGACACAGAAAAACACAGATGCAGGCTATCTGGCGACCATACAGCATCTGCCGCCCGATGTCTCCGCGAAGGGGACAAAATGGCTGCAAAAACTTGTCGATACCTATTGTAAAATGACGAGAGACGCTGTGCCGAAGCTCAGGCTTTTTGAGCAGATGGGCCTCAACTCGATCAATGAGGAGGAATAATTATGGGCAAGCTTTTCGGCACCGACGGTGTCAGGGGTGTGGCCAATCGTTATCCGATGAATGCCGAAACCGCGTTTGCGATAGGGCAGGCCGTTGCGTATGTGTTCCGAAACCATGCGCATCCGAGGATCGTGATTGGAAAGGATACCCGCATCTCGGGCTATATGCTCGAGAGCTCTCTGGAGGCGGGGATAACCTCGATGGGGGGAAACACGTATCTCCTTGGCGTTTTGCCCACACCGGGGATCGCCTTTGCCGCCCGGAACATGCGTGCGGATGCCGGGATCGTCATTTCCGCCTCCCACAACCCGTATCGGGACAACGGGATAAAGCTCTTCTCCGGAAACGGCTTCAAGCTTTCCGATGACCAGCAGGAGGCAATTGAAAATCTGATGCTGAGCAATACACTGCCCAAACTCGTTCCTCCCGTTGAGGATATGGGGCAGGCCTTTCGACTTGATGACGTAGACGGCCGCTATATCGTCTTTTTGAAGAACACATTTCCCAGGGATTTATCGATTGAGGGAATGAAAATCGTTCTCGACACCGCCAACGGCGCCACATACAGGGTTGCCCCGGATACGTTCTCGGAACTGGGCGCCGACGTGGAGGCGATCCACGACCGCCCGAACGGGATCAATATCAATGACAGGTGCGGTTCGCAGCACACGGAGGACCTGAAAAAAAGGGTGGTCGAGTCCGGTGCCGTAATCGGGCTTGCCTTCGACGGCGACGGCGACCGTCTGATAGCCGTCGATGAAAAGGGGCACGAGATAACCGGCGACCGGATTTTGCTGATCTGTGCCGCGATGCTCAAACAACAGGGAAAACTAAAAAACGACCTTCTTATCAGCACCGTCATGAGCAACTTAGGATTGAGGGTTGCCTGCAAGAGATACGGCTTCAAATACCACGCCTCCAGGGTCGGGGACCGTTACGTCCTCGAGGATATGCTGAAATTGGGGGCGGTCATCGGCGGGGAGGATTCAGGGCATATGATCTTTCTTGATCACCACACGACCGGAGACGGCATTATCACCGCATTGCAGCTTCTCGCGGCGATGGTCAAAACGGGCAAGCCGCTTTCGGAGCTCGCAGGGATGATGGATGTCTTCCCGCAGAAACTCATCAACGTCGACGTAAAGAGCAAGCCCGATATCACAACGGTTCCTCAGATCATGCAGGTCATCGGAAGGGTCGAGAAGGAATTGGGAGAGGAGGGACGGGTTCTTGTCCGCTATTCGGGCACGCAGGACATCTGCCGAATTATGGTCGAAGGGCCCTCAGATTCAGTTACCGAGAGGTGCTGCACCGAGATCGCCGATGTTGTGAAAAGATTCCTCGGCTGACAAAATTGTCGACATTTCAGGGGTTTAACTTCGGCCCATTGTGATTCCATGTATAAATCAATGGAGGCAGGCTATGTTTATCACCGTTTTCGGGCGGGTTACAGACCCTGAGGGCTTCTGTTATTTCCTGAGTTAGGAGTTCTTTTGGGCTTTTGAAAAAGAATTCATTTGCACGCAAGGAGGATAAGCACCAACGTGAAGTCGCGCGGTTATGCCGAAAAGATCAGGATATTCACGATCGGTTTCACCAGGAAAAGTGCTGAGGAGTTCTTTACGTTGTTGATCAGAGCCGGGGTCAAGCGGGTTATAGACATCCGACTCAACAACACCTCCCAACTGGCCGGTTTTACAAAAAAGGACGATCTTCGGTATTTTCTTGACGCAATAGCCGGTATCGATTATTTGCACCGCCCTGATCTGGCGCCGACACAAAAGATCATGGATGATTTCAAGAAAGGCAAAAGGAGCTGGGAAGATTACGAAAGAGACTTTCTCGCGTTGCTTGCAGCAAGGAAGGCCGAAGAAAACGTCGAGCCTGAACTGCTGCAGGATGCGTGTCTCCTCTGTAGCGAGGTCAAGCCGCTTCATTGCCATCGAAGGCTCGTTGCCGAATACCTGCGTTCAAAATGGGGCAACGTCGAAATTGTCCATCTGTAAACATCCGAACCCCCCCTTCCGGAATTCGAGCAAAAAAGCCGCAGTGATCGCAGAGAGAGACCTTTGAAAAATGCTGCCTGAAGCGCAAATTTATTGATTTTTCTCGAGCTACCCCGCCGTGAAGCCCAAGGCTCTAAAGGCGTTAAGAACGCAAAGGATAGAGAGCGTTTAGGCTTTGCCGCCGCAAGCGAGACGCTGCGGGGTCGAAAAATATTTATGAGCGCGAGGGCGGCGTTTGGCAAAGGTCTCAATGACTATCCGAATTGTGCCGCACCGAAGGCCTCCGAGG
>DYLD01000168.1 GCA_020722315.1 Syntrophus aciditrophicus | reverse complement strand
ACTGCATATAAGGAGGACGCATCATGAATTTTGCAATGTTTTCCGGACTTAACGCAAGCAAGTTCCCGGACAGGGAGTTTATCATAGAAAGTTACCCTTCCCGGAACTATCGCCGGAGCATCACCTGGCAGAAGTACAATGAACAGGCGAACAGGCTGGCGAATTATTTGATAAACAAATGCGGCATCAAAAAGGGGGACATCGTTCTTCATCTGATGATGAATTCGCTCGAGTGGCATGCGAGTTTCATCGGGGTGTTGAAGACCGGAACGACGGTGACCCCGTTGAATTACCGTTTCGCCAGCAGCGATATAAAATATGCGGCCGACGTGACAAGGTGCAAGGTCTTTATCTTTGATGAACTTTTCATCCCGCGGATTGAACCAATCAGAAAGGACATGCCCTATTGCAAGTATTTTATCTGTCTCGGCGATCATGTTCCAGAAGGGATGATATCCTACCGGGAGATTGTTGAAAAAGAAAGCAGTGCCGAGGTTTGCGTGGAGACCGCGGATGACGATACAGCCGAGCTGATGTTTACCTCCGGCACGACAGGCGCCCCGAAACCGGTTGCCCAGTCGCACAAGAACCTTTTCTTTACAGGGGTAGGAAACGGCCTTTCTTTAAATGACGGTTATTACAGTGTCTATCTGGCGCCGCATCCGTTTTACCACAGCGGCACACTCTTTCATTCGTTTCCCTGTTACATCGCCGCAGGTAAGATTCTGATGCCTATGGAACTCAAACCGGAGCTTTACTTAAGAACTCTGGCGGATGAGAAATGCACGGGAGGGTTCAACACCGTTCCGACATGGTCGGACGTGATCAATGCGATCAAGGATGGGAGGATTAACCTCAAAGACTACGATCTGTCCGCATTGAAACATATCGAGCTCGGCGCGCAGCCGGTGCCCCATGTCCTTCTTGAGGACTCCAAAAGGATATTCCCCAATATCAAATTCGGCATTACGTATGGTCTTACCGAAGGCGGTGGCGGTTTCACGTCGATCTGCAACGACGAGTATATTTTGGAAAAGCCCGGCTCGATAGGAAAGGCCTCGGCCTTTATGGAAATCAAGGTTGTCGACAAGAGCGGAAAGGAGGCCGCGCCGGGGGTTATCGGAGAGATACTTCTCAAGGGGCCGAGGCTGATGAAGGAATACGCATTTAATCCCGAGATTACCGCGAAGACGATTGTTGATGGATGGCTCCATACCGGCGATCTCGGTTACAAGGATGAAGATGGTTTTATCTTCTTCACCGACAGGGCGAAGGATCTGATCATCAGGGGCGGAGAGAATATCTTTCCGGTTGAGATCGAGGATTTCTTGCGGAGACATCCAAAGATCAGAGATGTCGCCGTGATGGGGTATCCTCATCCGAGACTTGTTGAGATCGTGTTTGCCGTCATAGAGGCGAAGGAAGGTCAGGTTTTGACCGAAGAAGAGGTCATCGATTTCTGCAAGACAGGGGGCCTCGCAAAGTACAAATGGCCCGAGAAGATCGTATTTGCAACCGTTCCGAGGAATCCCTCCGGAAAGATCGAGAAACCGAAATTGAGAGAAACCTATGTAAAACCTGCGAAAGAGGCGCTCGAAAAGACTGCATAAACCCCCTGACCGAAAAATTATCAGAACGTGTTTGGAAGGAGTGCCGGTTCTGATCGTCTTGGATCGGGTTGTGTAAAATTGCCGTGATGCATATATTGAAACCGGGTGGTGTTTTAAGAAATAAAAAAATGGAGAGACCTTTGCAAAACGCCGCCTTCGCGCTGATCGGATCTTTTTCGACCCCGCGGCGTCTCGCACAAGGTTCTAGAAGGCTAAACGCTCTCTAACGCTTACGTTCTTAACGCCTTTAGAGCCTTGGCTGCGACGGCGGGGTACCTAAGAAAAATCTTTGAAATCGCGCTTCTGGCGGGATTTTTCAAAGGTCTCATGGAGAAATAACGAAAGGAGAGAAAAATGGCTGATGTTATGAGAGATGGACCGGATAACCCGGTAAAAATCCAGGATAACACGTTCCGTGACGGTCACCAGTCGATCTATGCAACACGGATGCGGACCGAGGATATGATTCCGATCGCGGAACAGATGGATGAAATAGGTTTCTGGGCGATGGAGGTATGGGGAGGGGCGACGTTCGATTCGATGCACCGCTTCCTCGGGGAAGATCCGTGGGAGAGACCCAGAATTCTGAAGAGATATATAAAGAAAACCCCCCTTTCGATGCTGCTTCGAGGCCAGAACCTTGTCGGGTACCGCAATTATGCGGATGATGTCGTGCGTGCGTTTGTTGATAAGGCCTGTGAGGTTGGAATCGATGTTTTCCGCGTTTTTGATGCGCTGAACGATCTCAGAAACTTTGAGACGTCCATCGAGCGGATAAAGGCCAACGGCAAGCATTTTGAGGGTGCGCTGTGTTACTCGCTGACCGAACGCCATCTCGGCGGCCCGGTGTTCAACATGAACTACTATGTCGATCTTGCCAAAAAGCTGGAGGAGATGGGTGCCGATACGGTCTGCATCAAGGATATGGCGGGTATCGTCGCCCCCTATGACATCTATGATTTGGTCGTCGAATTGAAAAAGGTTCTCAAGGTTCCGGTACATCTGCATACGCATTACACAAGCGGGATGGCTTCGATGGCGTATATCAAGGCGATCGAGGCAGGTGTCGACATTGTGGATACCTGTCTGGCCCCGTATGCGCTCAGGACGTCGATGCCGGCGGTTGAGCCGCTCGTGGTTGCCCTTCAGGGGACGAAACGCGATACCGGCATGGATATTCACAAGCTCATCCGAATGGGCGAGCATCTCGAGAAGATCGCTCCGAAATACCAGCGGTATCTGGCGGCAAACAGGCTGTCGCTGATTGACGCGGGTGTTCTCGAGCACCAAATCCCAGGCGGGATGATTTCAAACCTGGCCAGCCAGCTCAAAGAGATGAATGCACTGGATCGCCTCGATGAAGTGCATGCAGAGATCCCGAGGACCAGAGCCGACGCGGGGACGCCGCCGCTGGTCACGCCCACATCGCAGATTGTCGGGGTTCAGGCGGTTATGAACGTCGTCGCCGGCCGGTACAAGATGGTAACCAATCAATTCAAGGATCTGGTCTACGGGCTCTACGGAAAGACCCCGACGCCGATCGATCCGGAAATACAGAAAATGGTCTTGAAACATTATAAGCGAGGACAGACCCCTGTTACCGGCAGGCCCGCCGATTATATCGAGTCCGAGCTGGAAGAAGCCAAAAAAAAGATCGGCGATCTTGCGAAGACGGAGGAAGATTTATTGACGTATGCGCTTTATCCTTCCACCGGAGAGCAGTTTTTGAAATGGAAATACGGCGTGGAGCCGATGCCTGAGGACGTCAGGCCATCACAAATGGCCGAAGAGGTAAAAGGGAAGTAAGGCTGAAAGGAGTAACGTCGATGCACAAGGTTGCCGTTGTACGATACGCAAAGCCGTATGAGTCATTGAAAGAGGCAATTGATCTGTCGGATGGATTTGAAGGGCTCAAAAGGGATTCCCGCGTCTTTATCAAACCAAATTTTGTCGTCTGGCACGACAAAGTGGATTTTCCGAAGTACGGCGTATTGACGACCGCGCGACTGATTGAAGATTGCGTGATCCTTCTTTTGGAATACGGCATCAAAGATATCACGATCGGTGAAGGGATCGTGGAGTTCGAAAAGGGTGCTGAATCGTTGGTGCAGCTTGCCTCCAGAGGCATGGGGCTTGACAGCCTTAAGAGGCGCTATGGCGTGAAGATCATCGATGTCATGAGGAGACCTTTTGTCAAACATACCGTGGATGATGTGACTTTCTCCCTCAGCAAGGATGCACTGGAAAGCGATTTCGTCATCGATATGCCGGTCCTCAAAACCCATGCGCAGGCGAAGGTTTCTCTCGGAATCAAGAATTTAAAGGGTTTGATCGATACGAATTCAAGAAAGAAATCCCACAACGCCGATCGTGTCAGAGACCTTGACTATCATCTCTCAAAATTGCTGGAGATGGTATCGCCTTCGTTATCTATCGTGGACGGCATCTATACCCTTGAGAAAGGGCCTTTCTACAATGGAAAGGCCCATCGCTCGAATATTATTATCGTTTCGAAGGATCTTCTTTCCGCGGATTTGGTAGGCTCGACAATTTTAGGGATCGATCCCGCCGATGTTGCGTATATCAGGCAGGCGGCGCTGAAGAATGAACGGAAGTGCGATTTGAGCGAGGTCGAGATTCTCGGAGAGACGGATGTAAAAAACCTTTTGCCGCCGCATAAGTGGCAGTTTCCGCAGGCCGAATCGGGACGGCTCCCCGCTGCCCTTGAAAAGGCGGGACTAAAAGGTGTGACGATACCCGAGCAGGACAACACCGTCTGCACGTACTGCTCGATTTTTATCAATTATGTTATCTGGGGATTATTACTGGCGACAAACAAGGACAAAGGCTTTGATGATGTTGAAATCCTCGATGGGAAGGTTCAGGAACCGTCGGGGACGCACAGGCATACGATCCTTGTCGGTCAGTGTCAGGTCAACAAGAACGGCAAAAACCCCTTGCTCAAACACTGTGTAAAAATCAAGGGCTGCCCGCCCCGGAAGGATGACTTTCTGAGGGCCTACAGCGAGGTGGGGATTGATTTGCCCGACAATTTCCTCGACTGGGTCGATAAGAGCCCGGAGACATTGTTTATGCTGAAATATTTGAACAACCCGGAGTTTGACCCGTCATTTTATCG
>DYLD01000167.1 GCA_020722315.1 Syntrophus aciditrophicus | reverse complement strand
TAGGCTGCCATAACATAAGGAAAAGGAGGAAATTATGGCAGGCAACATACACAAGAGTTGTGCGGCGGCATTTAAGGCAAAAGTAGCACTGGAAGCCCTGAAAGGAAAAAAGACGATGGCCGAGCTTTCCAGCGAGTGGCTTAACAATGCACCTAATACATGCCCATTTTTTGTATTGACAATGGGGAGTAGTTCGCTTCAGCCGCAGCGAGCTTGTTGAGAACCTTGCGGCAGCACACCTCCTCCGGACTGCCGCTTGGAGAAAACCAGTTCAGCCGACCGCAGACCCTTTAAGACAAAGCAAGTCGCGAAAGCGACGGTTTGTTGGAATGCGTCTCACGAATCCGGTCGAAGGCAGAACTGGTGAAATTTTGGCCGCTGATATACATGGCCCGTCTGTAGCATCCTTTACCCCCTGTGTTAAGTGTGTATAAAGACCAACCCTTGACGGGAGGAGATTGAGATGAGCGGGTTGGAGATTAGTACGCTTCCTCACGGGCAAGGTCTTCTTTCGTAACCTTGCCCTTAAAGAGGCGGTAAGCCCAGAACTGGTACGCCAGCACGATCGGAACGAAGATCACCGCCAGTGTAAACATGATTGTCAGCGTAAGCGCACTCGACGAGGAGTTGTAGGCGGTAAGGTTGTAAGCCGAATCGATGCTGGACGGGAACATGTTCGGGAAAAGGCCGATAAAACCGAAAAAGGTCGCCCCGATTATCGCAACCGCGGAAGAAAACCAGGCCTTCCAGTAGTTTTTACGCGCCAGAAACACCCGTATCCCCAGAAGGGCAATCACCGTAATCAAGATGAAGAGGAAAAGCGCCGGATGCTTCAGGTAGTTGGCGTAGATCGGCGTCGTGAATTTTGTCGCGATGAGAAAGAGAACCGCTGCGACAAGCAAAACAGGCCAGAGTTTTCCGGCCGCCGCCGCCGCCCGGTCGTGCAGGCTTCCCTCCGTTTTGATTGCCAGCCAGAGCGCCCCGTGGACGAGAAAGAAAAGAAGAAAAAGAACCCCGCCTAGAAGACCGTAGGGGTTCAACAGTGTGAACAGGGTTCCCTGATAGACGCCCTGGGCGTCGAATTTGATCCCCTGAAAGATGTTGGCGAAGGCGACGCCAAATAAGAGCGCGGGCACGAAGCTGCCGACAAACAGACAGCCATCCCAGAGAGTCCTCCAACCCGGACTTTCCAACTTTCCACGCAATTCAAAGGATACTCCCCGGATGATCAGCGCAAAGAGGATGAGCATCAACGCGGAGTAGAGGGAGCTGAACATTACCGCATAAACCATCGGAAAGGCGGCAAAAGTAACGCCACCCGCGGTGATCAGCCACACCTCGTTTCCGTCCCAGAGGGGGCCTACGGCGTTGTAGATGATTCGTTTTTCGTCTTCGTTTTTTGCCAGTACCGGAAGCAGCGTTCCGATCCCAAGATCGAAGCCGTCTGTGATGAAATAGACCGCCCATAAAAGCACCCAGAGAAAAAACCAGATTGCCTGTAAATCCATTTCAGACCTCCTGTAAAGTAATCCGTTCATGTTTGGAACGGGTTTTCGGACGCGCACCCGGCATCCGGCGGTTTTTATTACTCCGGCAATGAAACAGATACCTTGCCATGCCGGACCCGATCATGTATCTAGCCAGGTTCATTATGGATTTCGAACATTAAACTTCGTTTTTTTGGGATTTCACCCCAAATGGCGACTTTGACATGTATTGCTCTAGGAATAATAAATGTCAGCACTTGTATATCCGTAGAGCAATTATCCATCGGCAATGGGCCCCTTTTTCGCGTTTTTGTACATCAGATAAAAACCCATTGCGCCGAGGATCCCATAAACGACAATGAACCCGAACAGCGTCACGGAGACCTGAGATACGGCAATCGACGAGGCCGCATCCCTTGTTTTCATCAGGCCATAGACGATCCAGGGCTGGCGCCCCACCTCGGTCACTGTCCAGCCGAGCGCGGCGGCGATGTACGGAAGGGGTATCGAGTAGATCATCGCCTTCAGGTAGCCGGGCGAGTCGAGGAGCCTGTCGCGTTTCAGCCATCCCCAGAGCGTCATCAGCGCGAAGTAAACTCCCAGCCCCACCATGATCCGGAATGAAATAAAGGTGATAAGCACCGGCGGCCGTTCGTCGGCGGGAAAATCGGAAAGACCCTTCACGATGGCGTCCGTGCGGTGGTAGGCAAGCAGGCTCATCACCCCCGGAATTTTTCCGATTTCGACGCTGTTTCCGTCATTGGCGCTGTTGGGTAGGGCAAAAAGATAGATGGGGGCGTTAGCCGAGGTTGTCCAGAGTGTCTCCAGTGCGGCTAGCTTCGTCGGCTGCGTGTGCGCCAGATCGGCTCCGTGCATGTGCCCCTCAATAATCTCCGCAAAAGAGAAGATGAGGCCGAAAACAAGGGCGATCCGGAAGGAACGGGTGAAAAAATCGACATGCCGCTTGCGCAGAAGATGCCAGGCGCTGATCCCCATGACGAAAAAGGCGCTCAAAATGTAGGCGGAAAAAAGGGTGTGGGCCAGAAGCAGAATGCCGAACGGGTTGAGGGCCACCGCGGCGAAATCGGCTAGTTCCGCCCGGCCGTTTCTGAGGACATATCCCACCGGATGCTGCATCCAGGCGTTCGCCGTGATGATCCAGACGGCAGATCCTGTCGAGGCGAAGGCGACGAGCCATATCACGATGGCGTGGGCCTTTCGGGAGATCTTCTTCCAGCCGAATATCCAGACACCTATCAGGATAGACTCCAGAAAAAAGAAGCCCAGCGCCTCGATGGCCAGAAGGGAGCCGAAGATATCGCCCATGAAGGCCGAGTAGCGCGACCAGTTGGTTCCGAACTGAAACTCGAGCGTGATCCCCGTGACGATGCCGATCGCGAAGTTGATAAGAAAGAGCTTTCCCCAGAACTTCGTCATCTTCAGCCAGGTTTCATCCCCGGACCACGCGTATTTCGTCTCCATGACGGCGACCAGGATGGAAAGACCGAGCGTCAGCGGGACAAAAAGAAAGTGGAAATACGTGGCCGCGGCGAACTGCAATCTCGAAAGCATCAATACATCCATAAGCACACCTCCTTTTTTTTATCAGGGGCAGGACCCCTGTAGTCATAAATCCAAAATTATCCTTCCCGGCAGAGTTCTTTCGTCTGCAGGGCGTTGTTCATCGGGGGGACGCATCGATGAACGAATATTCGTAGTTTTTATCGCACCCGGTAAACCGTCTTTAGTGAGACAGTTTTCCCTGGCCAGCAGGGTTTCAAAGGTTTCCCCCCGCAGGGTGTCGCGCAGTTGTTTTCTCGCCTTTTCCCATACCCTGTGGATGGAACAGAAGGGACTGCGGCGGCAGGATGAGGGGTTCATCACGCAATCGTTGAGGAATATTTCCCCGATTGCCGATTCGACCACATCGAGAAGGGTTATTTTACCGGGCTCCACAAGCAGCCGGTATCCTCCCTTTGCCCCCTGCACGATCTCGATGAACCCAAAGCGGGCAAGTTGCTGGGCGATCTTGCCGAGAAACTGTTCCGGGATTTCCATTGCCGCTGCTATCTCCCGTCGGTTGACGACCTTCCCGATATCCCGGGCGGACAGGTAGAGGATGCATCGTACCGCGTATTCGCCTTGTCGTGTGAGCCTCATGGAATTCCCTTAATCGTCCAAATAGGATGTTATTTGTCCTATATAGAAGAAAATAAACCTTGTCAAGAAATTTTTCGGTCTCAGGTCTGAAAAGACGAACAAGCTGATAACTTCTGATGCGGGGTTGTTCCTTTTAGAAAAATCTGCCGCAGCCCGGGATTTTCGGACGCGGTTGAAAGGGCCCTTCTCTTTTGCGAATTGAAAATGATCAGGCAATGCGCACTTCCACGGCTGTGCCGCACCCGGCAGTGAAATACGCGGCCGCGCTTCCCCGAAAGCAGGCGATCTCCAATCGGCCGGAACTACCGACAACAGCAACCGCCGCTCCTTCAGGAACTTCAGAGTAAGCCCCAGATATAGTTCCGATCATAACCCCGGCAAGAAAAACTTCTAGCCTTTGCTGATCCAGGGACTCAAGATCTTCGGCCTGGATGTTGGTGATGAGATTCCCGAAGGAATCGATATGAATGACCTCGCCACGGATGGATCTTTCTTCGCGAACAGCCTGAGGTAACATAAGTTTTTGTAGATCCTCCACCTCGGGGCCAAATTCCGACGCCGGCGTTCCCAGGCTTAAGTGGGCGGCGACAGGGGCAAAGATGTCTCTGCCGTGAAACGTCGCGCTCAGGGGCTTTAGTAAAAACTCTTCCCTTGTTATCTGCCAGGCCTTCTCCAATCCTCCGAGCCTTTCCACAGCCGGCCAAAAAAGACCATTGTCCGGTCCGACAAAATAACAAACACTGCTTTTAATCACGACCGGTCGCCGGGACGAGCCAACGCCGGGATCAATTACCGCCACGTGAATGGAGCCCCGCGGAAAAAAGGGAACCGAGTCGGCCAGAGCGAGGGCGCCCGCGACGATGTCCTGGGGCTGAATGCCGTGCGCAAGATCAACGAAGACCAATTCGGGATTGATCGACAACATGACCCCTTTCATGATACCCACCCAGGGATCGGCAAAACCAAAGTCCGTAGTCAGTGTAATGATTGTGTGCATATTTTGGCGGCAAGACTTTTCTATTGACATGCTGTGATTTTCATTTTTGTATAACCCCGGCACAAAATCCATTCTGTTTTAGAGCTGCGAGACCTTTGAAAAATGCTG
>DYLD01000166.1 GCA_020722315.1 Syntrophus aciditrophicus | reverse complement strand
ACAAAGAGCGCATAGGTTTTTCCCGTCACCGTGTTATTCATCTCGAGGCCCCCGACATACCCATGATAGGCGTAGGCCTCATTCTGGTAAGGAAAGTTCTTCGTTTCAGAGACGAATAGTGACGGGTAGGATGGTTTTCCCACTGTAGGAGCGTAATCGCCAAGGAGATTCAGCGGGATTGGTGAGGACTTGCTTGCCGTCCACAGACTGTCCGTGCCGCCCATCAGGCCGCGCATTGAACCCGGATCGCCCGCGTCAATATCCACATAATCAGTACCGTTCCAATATGTCACGTCTGCTGTCACGTCGCTGACGAATGTCAGGGGCGTGGAAGTCTTCTCATCATCAACTGGCACCACACTCCCCATAAGATCGTAAGTTCCATCGCTATATCTCCCCACGATGCCCGGAACGTTGATTAGATTTAATATGTAATAGTAGCCGTCGGACTTGGCATACATTTCACGGCCATTCATCGAAGCGGTGAAGCTGCCGGTTGCCGCATCCCATGCATCCCCGGAAAGTGTCCCTAAGAAGAAATTTCTTTCCCAGTAAGGATCGGATCCCGTGGCTTCTTTTATTTCAACCTTACCTGTTTTGGCGCTCCATGCCCCGGTAGGAACGGCCGTATATGTGCCCGTTCCTCCAAAGACAGCCACATCCCACTCAACATCGTCAAAACCAACGGACATGCCCTCCAGCATTCCGCTAATTGCCCCGTCGCCGACCTTAACCATGAAGTCGTTCTCATCTAAAGCCGAGCTTCCGTCATAAATAAGATCAGGCGAAACCGATGTGGTTCCCATCGGGTGGGCGGAAATCGTCCCGGCCGCCTCCCACATGCCGATGTCGGAATAGAACAACCCTTTGATGGATTCCAGTTTCAGATAACCCGCTTCATAAACACCCGCCGTAGCGGTTGGTTTTGAGTAAAGGGCAATGCCCAGACCTTTCAGTATATTATCGCGGCTGCCCCCTATGATCCCGCCGCGGTATCCGACGCCTGCAAAGCCCGAACCGAATGCCCTCACGGGCTGGCAGGCGAGATTGCAAGCACAATTACCACCCCCACAGCGAAGATCCTTGCTCACCATATCCATGAACCAGACGGTCCTGCTCTTCGGGTTGGAATACTTGCCTATCATCGTAAAGTCCGCGGGGGCCGTCCAGAGATCCGTGGTTCCAGCCAGCAGGCCTGTCAGACCGGTAATCGGGTTATCCGACTCGTATTTTCCGGTGTTCGAATTATAGTATTTAAAACCGTTGTTGTCGAGAACGCCGACCGCGCTCCCAAAAGCCGCCGGCGTGCCTTCGTATGTGCCTGCACCCGCCATCCCGAACTCGGCGGCAGCAGGATCGTACACGCCGAGGTATCTCATAGAGTAACTGCCCAGGTACCATGCATCCGAAGAATAGTCTTTACTGATAGAGCGAAGCAGTGCATCAATGCTGAAGTGGTGATTGACGGAATCATGGGAATAGGACAGGGAACCGACTGAATAATCATCGGCGGCCCCTGACCCAAGATACGGAGCGAATGTTCCTGCAGAGGGGCTATAGGCCCCGGCGTATATATTCCCGACAGCCGCCACCCTTTTCCCCTCATTCGCGATCAGACAAGGGGCCGTACCCTCAAAGATGTGAGGGGTGATCTGGATGCCCGAATCGCTTATAATATACGGCGAGTCGACCGCAAAAAACATCGGAGAATACCCGCACCCGCCGCACCCGGACAGCTTCTCATGGAGCGCATCAAGCAAGTTACCCTCAACGCCCGGCACAAGGGTGATCGTACCCACTGCAGCGCTCTTATTCAAAGAGCCATTCATGGAATAAGTGGTTTCGGTGAGGCTTCCGGCGCCATCGCCGGTCAGGAAATAGACATTTTCACCTTCTACATACAGCGCCGAGGCGCGGTTCAGCCACGAACCACTTACGCCACCCAAGGGCCCATAAAAAACACCCCCCTTGTCCGAGGTGCCCTCTATATAACTTTCCAAAACGGCAGGGGCTAAGGGGTTACTGACGGTTCCCGAGGCGCTCATGGTTCCCTCTCCGGCATCAGCGACAAGCGCGGAAAAAGAACCTCCCTCAATGGATGCGCTGTAATCCTTATTAAAAATCCTTCCAGATACCTGTCCTGTTAAGCTGGTCTGTACAACCTCAACCGGTGGAACAACGGGTTGCGTCGGCGGCTGGGTCTGTTGAGATATTGCCGCAGCCGCTTCCACCGGGGCCGCGGTTGCAAGCGGGGAAGATACACTTTCTTCGACAAGAGTCGCGGTGGTTATTCCGCTAACTTCTGCAGGCGGTGCGCCAGCGGCAGGCCCCTGAGTCTGTTCTCCGGCAGCTGCGGTCTTTGCAGATTCGGATTCTTTTTCCCCGGTTTTTCCCGCTACCTGGCCTTCTTCAGCCTTGGTCCTTCCAGCCTCAGCTTTCTCTTTCTCTTTTTCCCCCTTTTCCTTCGGTTTTTCGGCGGGAGCGGTATCCTTTTCATGCTGGTTGAGTTCCACGTCAGTGGCCGCTTTAATCACCGGCGGAAGGTCGGGGCTCGTTACAAGCATCGCCTGCCCCGCGGCTATCGTCCTTACCTCGGCAGGCCGGTGAAGGCTGTAGCCGTATCCCTGCCCTTCCTTAAAAACGGCGCCGCTTATTCCGCTCTGAAAGAACGTAAAGAAGTTCGTGCCGCGGACGCCAACAACCGCGGTCGGCGTATGAACTTCATACTTTGATTTCGCTCCGGCAGCACCGAGCGTCGTCTTAACGATATTCTGTATCTTGCCCCGAAACAGGTTGAAAACCGCATTTCGCTGTTCCTTTTCCTGTACAAATTCCGTGATGCGCAATCGGCTGCTTTCGGCAAGACGCAGGATGCTCCCGTCAACAAGCGCAACCTCGCACTTCGACTTGCTCTTCGTGCGAATAATATCGCCCACATTCAATTCATCCCCTAAATTGGCCTGAAGGGCCGCCTTGCCCGGAGGAGTAACATCAACCTTTCCCTCAACGCTTGTAAATTTCCCCACGGCAGCCGCCTGCACCCAGATCGGCACTGCCAATAGCAAGGCCAAAAGAGATATTAGAACGATGATGGACTTTCTTTTCATAGCGCTACCTCCTCAATTATATGCGCTTGCTTTTTGATCAGGGTCAACAACTCTCGTATAATTAATATCGAAACTCTAATCCGGCCATATACTGATTGCGGTCATATTCGTATAGCGGAACGTTTGACTGATTGTCGGTCCTTATATACTGGGCAATCAGACTTGCATGCTTCCAGAACTTCCAGGAAAGCGTGGCAGAGCCGGTATATACCTTGTCCCTTCTCGTTTCTACAACAACCCCGTAGTTGACCTCATGATCAAACTCCTGAAAGAAAACACTTCCAGTAAGCTGCAATGTTATCGGTCCTATACGTTTGGCCGTTTCCGGGGGAAGAACCGGGAAACTGACGTTCGCCGTAATGCGGTTGCCTCTGTTTTCCCAGTTGCGTCCGTCGGCGTGTTCCTCGGTAAAATCGTAGCGCAGATTCAGAAATGAGTTTTCCCTGAAAAGCCATATCCAGCTTAAATATGCCCTCGGTCCGACGGCATCACGATCCCCATCAGGCCCGGTCGGTGCCTGGTTGTAATACTCTTTTCTGTCGTACCCTGCAAACAACTCCACTATGTTGTTTTGATTGATAAAAACCCTGAGTGCAGGCCCGATCGATGTATAATCAAGGTATCTCTTATATCCCGGGCTTGAATCCGCTGCAGGAGCAAGATCAGGATCGGTGCGCAAAAGGACATTGGTATAACTCGCGTTCAAATTCAACGCGAAACGGCCGAAATTATACCCCGGCGAAACAGAAAAGCTGTTCGTGAAAGAATCATGGGAATGGGTGTGTTTCGAGTTTACATTCGACGCCGCCGAGTACTGGGCGTTGAAAAGCCATGGACCTGTGAGTCTCGGCACATAATCAACACGCACCGAGGATGAAAGGGTATTGCCCGCTTCATCGGTGATGTTAACACCGGGAATAGCTTCGACGGGTTTAGAAACGATATTGCTGTCATAACCGGCAAGAATCCCCACGGTCAGATGCAACGGCCTTTCAAGATAGAGCCTTTCATCGACCATTTCCTGGTACTGGCGGGCGAACACGGCCAGATCCGAGAGCGGGTCTCGGTCGACCACCGCCTGGAAACGGGCTTTAGCCAGATCAAGCTTTCTTTCCTTAACAAGACAGAGCCCGATCTGAAATTCAGCTGCCTGCGTGAAGGCCGGGTCCAATTCCTTGGCCTTTTCGAAAGAGGCAACGGCCTCCATATTTTTGTTTTCCTTTGCAAGGATCATCCCTTTGAGAAAAGCCGTACGGGCGGGGAAAAAACCTTCCTCTTCGGCGACGGACAGCCACTTCCGGGCCTCGTTAAGATCCCCTTTCTGATAAAGGACATCGGCCAGCTCCAGAAGCGCCTCTTTGATCTTCGGCGTGAGTGTGACCGCGTCGCGTAGGTTTCCCTCAGCCCCGGAGTAATCCATTGCCTGCTTGTAGGCCATGCCGAGAAAAAAGGCCGCCTCCGACGAGGACGGTTGCTGCCGGCGGACCTCGGAAAGTATCTCTATCGCTTCTTCAAAATTCTCCTCCTTATACTGGGCGATTCCATCTGCAAGTGTCGCCTTTTGGGCGGCAAACAACGGAACAAAAAACGACCCGAGAAAAAAGATATCAACGAGTATGACAAAAACGGAAAGAAATAATAGTCTTCTCATCGTTCACCCTTTCT